>CAYSLJ010000011.1:0-70098 GCA_964431735.1 uncultured Synergistia bacterium
GTTATAAATTATAGAGACGCAAAATATTAACAGTCTGCAAAACCAGTTTGCCACGCAACAGGATCATATCTTTTCCGGAAGAGTCCGGCCAGGGACAGGTTTTAATATGGGTATGAACTTATTTGGAGCGGTACTTAGGGACTGTAAGAAAATAACCCTGGCAAATTGTTAGAACGGTTATCATCCTCGCGTAACGCGTAACGCGTTACGCGTCACGATATAGACGTAAATATGATTGGGTTATTTCTTGACAACCCCTTAGCTTTTATAAGAATTACATAATAAATGTCGTTAAATTCTATTGCTCGGACTAATTTACATATTCAGACTTTACAAGTTTTAGCTGATAGCTGATAGCTAACTGCTGAACGCTTACAGAACTAGAAACCTGTCATGCCAAAAGTATGAGATTTCATAATATTTTTATATATTTTCCTGCATGTAGCTTCATCTACAAATCCATATATAAGCATTTTATCCCATAGAGAATTGCCTGCAAGTCTTGCAGTCATCACATCATCAGGGATAAATCCGTAAATTAACATATCTCTCCAGATAGAATCCTGTGCCATTCTGTCTCTAAGTATATCAGCAGATATAAATCCACTTCCAAGCATCAGATTCCATAATGTAAGTCCATCACTTTTTACAAGATAACCCTGACTGTCATCGGTTCTGGCTCCATAAATCTCAACAGATGAACCAACCTGGGCATATTCATAAAGGTCCTCTGCATCTGATATATACATTCTTATACATCCATGAGAATCAGGAGAACCTATTGACCATTCTGAAGGAGTGCCATGAATACCGATACCATGTTCGCTCAGTCCCATCCATCTGGTTCCGAGAGGATTACCGGGCCCGGGGCCTATAGGTTTCAAACCTTTTGCCCATGGAGACGGAGGTGGATACCAGGTCGGATAGGGTTGTTTATCTTTTATATAGTATTTTCCTGTAGGAGTAGGCCAGAAGTATGAACCGCATGCTATGGGGTAAGTTTTTATGAGATTGCCAGAAGGAGAGAATAAAAAAAGAGTAAATTCATTGAGATATACTTTTATTCTGTTACAGAAAATGCCGACATGAGTTCTATCTATTACAGGAGACACTTCTAGTTTCATATAATGTTTATATTTCTCAACTGCTCTGACCGTTGTTTTATCATACACTCCTGACAGATAACCTTCTTTTAAGAATCCCGCTCCTGTAAGAGATTTCTGCAATTGTATAATGTCCTGCCCTCTTGCACCGGGTCTGAGAGTTTTTTCTCCGAAAATCTCCGAGCTATCAATAACAAAAGACCAAGATTTTTTCGTTATTCCTCCCGATTTATCTTCTGCAACAGCAATTACTTTATACTCTCCATCATCAAGGTTTTCCAGAAAGGCACTGTACAGTCCGTCCCGTAAAACAGGAACAATTTTTTTATTATCAATAAGGAAATATACATCAGAAAGGCCGCTTCCTTCATCTGTAATAAGACTCCGAACATTGACGTAACTATCATAACATACTTCTTTATTTCCCGGTGTCTGAGGTATAACTTCGGGAGGAGAATTATCAACAGTAAAGGTAAATTTCTGACTGTTTTCGTTACCTGCAGGGTCTACAGCATTTACAGTCAGACAGTTCAATCCCTGATTAAATAGAATTTCCTTTTTAAAAATACCTGTTTCCAGGGATTTTGTTGTAAAAGTCATACCGTTAATAAAAAAAGTAATCTTCGAGAAAGGATCACTGTATCCTTTTATAGTAAATTTATTGCTATTCAGAAGTGACGTTTCAGGAGAAATTATTTGAATTGACGGCTTTACCGTATCAATTGTAAAATATATCGATATGTCATAGGGAGCCATAGAATAAAGATTTACACCGGAATATACCTTTAAATTATGTAAACCTTCTTCCAGTTCTTCAAATTTTATCGATGCTTTTCCATAGGAGTAAATTATAGATTTTGTAATATCCTTCTTATCTATAGAGAAATTAAAGGGACGAAACCTGGAAGGATAATTCATTTCCATAATAATTTCATGAGAATTAAAATATTGATTATGTTTAATACTAATAGAAGAAAGGCTGTTTTCAAAGGTAAGATGGTTGGAAAGCCAGAAAAACAGCGTTCCCAGAACAAGTAACATTATTACAACAGGTAAAGCAATAACTATATGCTTTTTATGCTCTATATTAATGGACAATGAAATCAACCTCAACAATCGTAACAGGTGACGGGCAATGCGTGACCGGTAAATAAAGTAAGACATCTTCACTTATTGAAAGATTCAATTTTATTTTTAAAATTCCTTTTTTTATAAAAAATTATTAAAGTAAGTGTTGAGTAGTGAATAGTAAGAAAAAACACTTATAATTTCCAGTAAAATCTGTCAGTTAAGGATCTGATAAAATTTACTATTTTTTAATGGTTTTCCCTTTATTTTGTTTATATTGAAGTATATTAAAAAGCAGGAAAAACATCCTCTATGTCGAATTTTTAATATACAAAAACATTTACCGGTTATTGGCCTGGAAATCAAGTTCTTATTTGAATTTTCCCCAGAAATGTTTAAAATCTTCGTATTTTTTTGTAATTAAAACCGGTATTTGAAATCATAGTTTATTTGAAAGGAGGAAAAGACATAATTTTAGTAAGTTAATGACTAAAAATGTCTTTTAGGGTGTGAAAAATAAAGATAACGAATATACTGCGGAAAATATTCAGATACTGGAAGGCCTTGAAGCAGTGAGAAGAAGGCCTGCTATGTATATCGGCAGCACCGATGTGAAAGGCCTTCATCACCTTGTATATGAAGTCGTTGATAACAGTATCGATGAAGCACTGGCCGGAGCCTGTGATAAGATTACAGTTACTATAAATAAGGAAGGATCTGTTACGGTTGTTGATAACGGCAGAGGTATTCCTGTTGATATAGTTCCTGAGAAAAATAAAACAGGCGTGGAAGTCGTAATGACCATACTCCATGCAGGAGGTAAATTCGGCGGAGGAGGTTACAGTGTATCGGGAGGACTTCACGGAGTGGGAGTATCTGTGGTAAATGCTCTTTCCGAATGGCTGAAGGTGGAGGTTTACAGAAATCATAAGATTTACCGACAGGAATACAGAAGGGGAGACCCTGTAGCACCTCTTATGCCTGACGGCACTACAGATAAAACAGGTACAAAAGTAACCTTCAAGCCTGACCCTGAGATCTTTGAAACAGGGGAATTCAATTATGATGTTCTTCAGAGGAGACTTAAAGAACAGGCTTATCTTAATAAAGGTCTCACCATAGTCCTGGAAGATGAAAATACCGGTGAGAGCAAAACCTTCTGTTTTGAAGGAGGCATAATATCTTTTGCAAAAGACCTTACAGAAGGAAAGGAACCAGTTCATCCCGATCCTGTTTATATATGTAAGACAGTGGACAACAATCTCGTAGAAGTAGCCTTTATATATACAGATACTTATAAAGATTTTATACTTTCTTTTGCCAATAACATTAAAACCACTGAAGGTGGCACCCATCTTACAGGCTTTAAATCGGCCATTACAAGAAGCATTAATAAATATGCAAGAGCAAAGGCTCTGTTGAAACCGAATGATGAAAATTTTTCCGGTGAAGATGTAAGAGAAGGTATTACTGCGGTAATATCTGTGAAATTACCTAACCCCCAGTTTGAAGGACAGACGAAGACAAAACTCGGAAACAGTGAGATGCAGGGTATAGTTGATTCCATAGTAGACGAATATTTCAGCATGTTCCTTGAAGAAAACCCGAAAGCGGGAAAAGAAATAGTAAACAAAGCCTGCAAAGCTGCAAGGGCAAGGGAAGCAGCCAAAAGGGCAAGAGATATTATAAGAAGTAAACCCGGTTTTTCTAACGCACTGCCGGGTAAACTGGCAGACTGTTCCAGTAAAGATCCTTCAGAGTGTGAAATATACATTGTAGAGGGAGACTCCGCAGGAGGTAGCGCAAAACAGGGCCGTGACAGACACTTCCAGGCAGTACTTCCTCTTCGCGGTAAGATTCTGAATATTGAAAAAGCCAGAATTGACAGAATAATGGAAAATGAAGAAATAAAATCTATGTTTACAGCCATAGGAGTTGGCATGAAACTATCTGCAGAGAATGGAGATAAAAATGATTTTGACCTTGAAAAACTCAGGTATGACAGGGTTATAATCATGACAGATGCAGATGTGGACGGTTCTCATATAAGAACATTACTTCTTACATTTTTCTACAGACATATGCCCCAGCTCCTGGAAAACGGAAATATTTATATAGCTCAACCGCCTTTGTATAAAGTATCAAAGAAAAAACAATTTGTTTATGCCTATAATGATGAAGAATTAAATAATGCAGTAAATAAGTTCAAAGACGGATATACAATACAGAGATACAAAGGTCTCGGTGAAATGAATGCAGACCAGTTATGGGAAACTACAATGAATCCCGAAACGAGAATTATTCAGCAGGTATCGATAGAAGATGCCGAAGATGCTGAAGAAATTTTTTCTATCCTTATGGGAAACCAGGTTCAACCGAGAAAAGAATTTATTCAGCGTTATGCCAAAAAAGTAAAGAATTTAGATATTTAGATTGGGATCGTGGTTCTGTGGGACTGGCCTGTGGGGTTAATTAATACCCATCACCCATCACCCATCACCCATCACTCTCTATGAAGGAGTTTATATGTTTACAAATACTATTGCTAGAAGAATAATACCTGTTTCAATAACAGATGAAATGAAATCTTCCTATCTCGATTATGCCATGAGTGTTATCATAGCAAGAGCACTCCCTGATGTAAGAGATGGCCTTAAACCTGTCCATCGCAGAATACTCTACTCTATGGATAATCTTTCTCTTTATCCCGATAGACCTCACAGAAAATCTGCTACCATAGTGGGTGACGTACTCGGTAAATATCATCCCCATGGTGATAGTTCTGTATATGATGCTCTTGTGAGAATGGCCCAGGATTTTTCCCTGAGATACCCTCTTGTAGACGGTCATGGAAATTTCGGGTCCGTAGACGGAGATCCTGCTGCAGCATATCGTTATACAGAAGCAAGACTTTCCTCCATAACACTTGAATTGCTCAGGGATCTGGATAAAGATACAGTTGAGTTTATACCGAATTTCGATAATTCCCTTAAAGAACCTACCGTGCTTCCGGCTCTTCTGCCGAATTTATTGATAGGAGGTTCTGACGGTATAGCAGTAGGCATGGCAACAAAAATACCTCCCCATAACCTGGGAGAAACACTTGATGCTATAGTGGCATATATTGATAATCCTGATATAACATTCGAAGAGCTCATGCATATTATGCCGGGACCTGATTTCCCTACAGGGGCACAGATTATAGGCAGAAAAGGCATAAGAGATGCCTATATGACAGGTCATGGCACTATAACTCAGAGGCCAAAGGTATCTTTTGAAAGAAATCCTAAAGGTACGAAGGATTTAATAGTTATTACAGAAATTCCATATCAGGTGAATAAAGCAAAACTTGTGGAAAAGATAGCAGAACTTGCAAGGGATAAAAAGATAAAAGGCATACAGGACCTCAGGGACGAATCTGACAGAACAGGTATGAGGATTGTTATTGAGGTTAAGAAAGATGTAAATACTCAGGTCGTATTGAATCAGCTCTATAAGAAAACTCCTCTCCAGTCTAATTTCAATGTAAATGCCCTTGCCCTTGTAGATGGTACCCCGAAGATACTTACACTGAAAGATATGATCCATTATTATCTGGAACATAGAAGGATCGTAGTAAAAAGAAGAACAGCTTTCCTTCTGAATAAAGCAAAGGCACGGGCCCATATAGTGGAAGGTCTTCAGATTGCCCTTGATCATCTTGATGAGGTTATACATATAATAAGAAATTCTAAAAATCCTGATATTGCAAGAACTTCTCTTATGGAATCCTTTGAGTTTACCCTTGAACAGGTAAATGCCATACTGGAAATGAGGCTTTCCCGTCTCACAGGACTTGAAGTGGATAAATTAAACCAGGAATATACTGAACTTCTTAAAGATATTGCAAAATATGAAGAAATACTTGCCAGTGAGAGAAGGCTTCTGGCGGAAATAAAACTTGAACTTTCCGCTATAAGAGATAAGTTTTCAGATGACAGGAAAACTGTTATAGTCGATGAAGAAGTAGAGATGGATGAAATAGATTTTATCGTAGAGTCAGATGTGGTTCTGACTATCACCCATCATGGCTATATAAAGAAAATGCCTTTAAATACCTATAAGAGCCAGAGAAGAGGCGGTAAAGGCATCATAGGTATTGTAACAAAAGAAGGGGATTTTGTAGAACATATATTTGTCACTACGACACATCATAAACTCCTGTTCTTTACAAATATGGGTAAATGTTACAGGCTTATGGTTCACCATATTGGTGATGCAACACGCTATGCCAAGGGTACTGCCATTGTAAATCTCGTAAATATGCTTCCCAATGAAAAGATCACTGCCGTTATACCTGTGAAAGATTTTACAGATGATAAATATCTATTCATGGCTACAAGGAACGGATATGTAAAAAAGACTGAACTGAAAGAATATGATACAAGCTTTCGTAACATCGGGCTGAATGCTATAAAGCTCTCAGAAGGCGATGAGCTTATAGGTGTTGAAATGACTTCAGGCAATCAGGAAATAATCCTCGGGACAAAGAACGGCATGGCCATACACTTTGATGAAGCCAATGCAAGACCTATGGGCAAGATGACAAGAGGTGTAAGAGGCATAAGGTTGAAAGAGGATGACAGTGTAGTTGCTATGGTTGTAATCAGAGAAGAAAGTTATTTACTCACTGTCACCAGCTCAGGTTATGGTAAATTAACACTTATTTCTGCTTATTCCAAACAAAGACGCGGCGGAAAGGGACGTAAGAGTATAAATTTGAAGAAAGCCAGAGGCATTGTTGTCGGAATGAAGCAGGTATCACTTGAAGATGAGATATTTATAATTACAAAAGAACAGGGTAATATAATCAGAATTAAATTAAAAGGTATTTCTATAATAGGTAGAAACACCAGGGGAGTAAGGTTTATAAAATTGAAAGATCAGGATGAAGTAACAGCTCTGGCTCTTATTACCGGTTCTAAAGAAGTCGAAGATGACGGAGAAATACAGGAAGATTCCACTGTAGAACAACTTATGTTCGGAGAACCGGGAGAAGTCTATGAAGCACCTGTAGCAGAACTGACTGCAGATGAAGAAGACGATGAAGACGATGAAGATGTAGAAGAAGAAGAGGAAGAAGAATTTGATGATGAAGAGGAACCTGATGATGAAGAGGAATAATGAGAATGTAGATAAGGTCATGGGTATTGGGTGTTGGGTTAAGAAAACCTCAAACCCGATTTTAATGTGAAAGGAGATTCTACTATGAATATAGGGAATAATTTATCTATCGCTTCTTCTAACCACGGTTTTAACTGCAAAAAATCGTCTCATATTTCTGATAGTGAACCTGTGGAATTATATATTTCCACAGCTAAATCCACCGGCGGTGTCCTTTATCCCAATCTTGCCAGAAAGATTTTTGCATGTGCCGATAAAATGGAGAAAACCATTGAAAAACTTGGTGATAACCCGACTCCGGAACAGGTTCATGAGACAAAAGTCAGGGATATAGTCAGAGGACTTCAGGGACTGACAAAGGCTTACGGTGATTGTTATGATGAAGAAAAACTTGAAGAAGCTATGGATAATTTAAAGAAATTTGCATATAATGCAGGGCAATTTAAAGATCTTATGGTATATGAAGAAAAGATACAATCAGTCTGTCCCGATGGTATTCCTGAAGCTATAAAAGAGAAACTTGCTTCCTCAAGGAAAGAGGCAGAACAGGAATTCATGGATTTTTATAGGGAATTTAAAAATGATAAGTTACCTGAAGCACTGAAAATACTTAGAAATCCGTCAGGGGCAGGTGAACTGGACCCTAAAGATATAGAAAAAGCTGATATTAACAGATTGAAGACTGCTATAAGAGGAATTGCAGATAAGATTTTATCTGTAGGACTTTCTCAGCACGATCCTGAAGAATTTCATACAGGAAGAAAAGCCATCAGGAATCTCGTTCAGATAATAAATGAAACAGGAGATCTGTTTCCCTATAAAAAAGAAGATATAGATGCATTAAAACACCTGTTTAAATCATGCGGAAAATCTCAGGATTTGCATATAACTCAGCTATGGCTGAAGGAACATGGATTTGATAAAGAATCCGGAAAAATTGCAGTGCTTCAGAAAGAATTACAGGGAAAGGCCATGATAGAAGGAAAAGAGTTTTTTGCTTCAGGTGTAATGGAGAGCATAAAGAATTCCCTGGATAAAGGATAAACAGCGTGGGAAACCGTAAATCCGGTTTCCCACGAATTTAATAACGGTACGCCTATTAACCGTTATAAGCTTCCCACAGTATTTTCTCAAGATCCTCTACGAGAGGATAACTGGCATTTGACACAACGCACTGATCTTCAAAGGCAATTTCCGCCATTCTTCTGACTTCTGCTCTGAACGCTTCTTCCGAAACGCCGGCATCTTTTATCGATTTCGGTATTCCGACCAGCGATTTCAGATCTTCTATGGCTTTAATGAGGCTTTCAATACCTTCCTCCGGTGTTGAATATTTTAGTTTTAAAGCATCAGCAATTTCCAGATATCTTTCTCTTGCCTTCGGATAAGGATAATTCGGTAAGGCAATGAATTTTTTCGGCTGAGAAGCATTGTATCTTATTACAGGGCTCATCATAAATGCGTTTGCTCTGCCATGAGGTATATGAAAAGTAGCACCCAGAATATGGGCCAGAGCATGATTTATACCGAGAAATGCATTGGTAAAAGCCATACCTGCAATGGTTGATGCATTATGCATTCTCTCACGGGCTTCTTTATCGTGACCGTTCTTATATGCCTGTGGCAGATATTTAAATATTAACTGTATTGACCTGAGAGCCAGAGGATCGGTATAATCGGAAGCTACTGCGGAAACATAACATTCAAGACCATGAGAAAGGGCATCAAGACCTGTATCAGCAGTTACCTCCTTCGGAACAGTCATGACAAGATTGGGATCTATTATGGCAATATCCGGAGTAATCGCATAATCTGCAACAGGATATTTTTTATTTGTCTTTTCATCTGTTACAACTGTAAAGGCAGTTACCTCGGATCCTGTTCCGCTTGTTGTAGGTATGGCGATGAATTTTGCCTTTTTTCCGAGAGGTGAAATTTTGACTATCCTCTTTCTTATATCCATAAAATAGAGTTTCAAATCTTCAAAAGAAAGTTCCGGCTGTTCATATAAGAGCCACATGGCTTTGGCTGCATCTATGGGGGAACCGCCACCAACGGCAATAATAAGGTCCGGATTGATTTTTTTCAGGGCGTTAACTCCTGTTTCAATCATTTCAATTGTAGGGTCAGATTTAATATCAGAGAATATTGTAGAATTTATACCTGCTTTATGTAGATCCGCCTGTATCAGAGATACTGCACCCTGTCTTATGGCAGAACCGGTGCATACAATAAATGCATGATGGACTCCCAGTTCTTTAACTTCATATTTAAAGAAAACATCAAGACAACCAGGTTCAAAATAGATTCTGGAAGGAACACGGAACCATTTCATATTCAACATCCTTTTCGAAATTCTTTTTATATTCAGCAGGTGAGTTACTGTTACATTATCTGTAGTAATATTTCGACCTCCTGCACCGCAGCCAAGAGTTAAAGAGGGATGGAGACAGTTATATATATTACCGATTCCACCGTGAGATGAAGGAGAATTTACTATGATTCTGCCTGCATTAATTGTCTTTCCAAACTCTTTTATTACCTCTTTATCGTTCGAGAAGATTGAAGCCGTATGCCCTAACCCTCCGAAATGTGTCAGATCTGTACAGAGGTTAACTGCTTCATCAAAGGATTTTACCGTGTAAAACCCCAGAAGAGGACACAGCTTTTCCCGGGACAGAGGATAGTCTTCTCCAACTCCGTCCATATAAGCAATCAATATTCTTGTATTTGCCGGAATATTTATACCTGCTATTTCGCCGATTTTCTGAGGTGACTGTCCTACTATCTTCGGGTTCATACTCTTCTTTTGCGGATCTATTACAACATTTTCCAGTATCTTTGTTTCTTCTCTGGATAGAAAATAGGCCCCCATTTCTATAAGCTTTTCTTCTACCAGTTCTTTAATTGTATGATCCACTATAAGAGCCTGTTCTGATGCGCAGATCATACCGTTATCAAAGGTTTTACTGAGCAATATATCATTTACTGCCTGTGCTATACTGGCTGATTTTTCAATATAAACTGGAACATTGCCCGGCCCGACTCCTATAGCAGGGTTCCCTGAACCATAAGAGGCGTGGACCAGGCCTGTTCCGCCCGTTGCAAGTATCAATGATATATCCTTATGGGTCATAAGAGCATGGGTGAGTTCTCTGGAAGGATGTTCAACCCATCTTACAACGTAATCAGGTGCACCTGCTTTAAGAGCTGCCTCATAAAGAATTTTTGCTGCTTCGTTTGTGGAGTTCAGAGCATTCCTGGCACCTGATATAATTATCGAATTTCTGGTCTTAAGAGCCAGTAAAATCTTAAACATTGCTGTTGATGTAGGGTTAGTGCTGGGTGTTATACCGAGTATTACACCGAGAGGTTCGGCAAATTCCATTAAACCCTGTTCAGGACAATCATTTATGAGTCCTACAGTCTTTATATCTCTGATGTCATTATATATATATTCTGTTGCAAAAAGGTTTTTTATGGCCTTGTCTTCAAAAACTCCCATACCTGTTTCTTTTGCCGCCATTCTGGCAAGTTCCACTCTTCTGGCTGCGCCGGCTTTTGCTGCTCTGTAGACAATATTATCTACCTCTTCCTGTGTATACTGGGTGAATATGGCAGATGCTTCTTTCGCCTGAGTAACCATTTCATTTACCATTTGATTTACGTCATATTCTATTGTTCCCATAGATTTTCTCCTTATCTCTCAATTTTATAATTATTACAGAGGCCATATATTGTTTATAGCCTGAGCCTCGTCATCAAAAATATTAAATGATTTTTCAAGACCTGCTACTTTAAAAATTTTGTAAATTGAAGGATTGACATGACACATAGCTGCCTTCAGCCCTGAAGTCCCAAGTTTTTTATAGGCAGCTAAAAACATTCTTATACCTGCACTGCTGACAAAGGTTACATCTTTTAGATTAAATAGAGCTCCTGACTGCATTTGTTCTAATATCTGTATAACTTCCTGGGAAATTTTATCACTTGTATTTGTGTCAATCTTACCTGATAATTGAATTGTTATGATAGAGGAATTTAACTCGTTTATACTGAATTTTACGCCTGTCCCTTCCATCTCCCATACACTCCTTTCTTTATTATAAAAATTTAGTCTGTGTAATAAGTTTTGTGTAAACCTCTGTTGAAGCCTTATTTCATAGTAAAGTTACACAAAATATCTTACCCTCTATGAATTCACTGATTAGGCCACTGATTTTATTTCCACCTCCATTAAATCCCGTGCCAGTATTACGCCGGGAAAAATATCTCTGCTTCCGGAGAGAAGCAGTTCTTCATCCTGATATCTTGAGCTTATGTGATTGATTATTAATGATTTTACTCCTGATTTTTTCGCAATTTCAGCAGCTTCCTCTGTTGTGGAATGGCCGCTTATTTTTGCTTTCTCACGTGCTTCCGGTTCAAACGTTCCTTCATATATAAGCAGATCTGCCCGTTCTGCAAGTTTTATGGCATTTTCACATGGTCTTGTATCACCGCAATAAACAAATTTTCTGCCCTTTAAAGGTTTACCAACTATGTCGGAAGATTTTATTACTCTTCCGTCGGTAAGAGTAATATTTTCACCTTTTTGAAGTTTTCCATAGAGAGGACCTTCAGGGATTCCAAGTTCTTTAGCTTTTTCTATATTGAATTTTCCCGGTCTGTCATGTTCTGTAAAGGAATATCCCAGTGAAAAGACTCTGTGTTCCAGAGGAAGTGATCTTATTGTATAACCCTCTTCTATGAGTAAAAATTCTTCTGTAATTTCATGTATGGTAATATCAAAATTAAACACTGTGCACATAAGTCTTTTTGATGTTTCTATATATTCTTTTATGCCGGTCGGACCGTATATTTTAAGAGGCTTTTCTCTTTCTGCAAGCTCAAGAGACATGAGAAATCCCATTATACCGAGTATATGATCTCCATGAAGATGAGAAATAAAAATAGCCGAAAGTCTGGAAAATTTCAACCCTGCTCTGCGATATTGTATTTGAGTTCCTTCACCGCAGTCAAAAAGAAAATAATTCCCCTCCCACCAGAGTGCCACTGCAGGATGGCCTCTTCTCAGGGTTGGTACCGCCGCCCCTGTTCCCAGTGTAATAACTTTCATCTTTATCCTACACCGAGACGTGTTACATCAAGTGCTCGTTCTTTTGCCGCTTCTATACTTATTTTACCCTGTCTCACAAGTTTACCGAGAGCAGTATCAAGACTCTGCATACCTACATCAGCACCGCTCTGAATAATGGTGGGGATCATAGTTGTCTTACCGTCTCTTATCATATTTGAGAGTCCGGAAGCAGAGAGCAGTACTTCTACAGCAGGAACACGACCCTTGCCGTCTTTTGTTTTAACAAGTATCTGGGCTACGACAGCCTGGAGCGATTCTGCAATAAGTGATCTTACCTGACTGTGCTGTTCAGGAGGAAACACGTCAATGATCCTGTCCAGTGTTTTAGATGCGCTGTTTGTATGAAGCGTACCGAATACGAGTATACCTATATCTGCAGCTTTCAATGCATATGTTATGGATTCAAAATCTCTTAATTCTCCTATGAGTAATATGTCCGGATCTTCTCTGACGGAATCTTTAATTGCAGTGGCAAAGGATTTCGTATGAAGTCCGACTTCTCTGTGTACTATAAGACTTTTATTACTTTCATGCAAAAATTCCACAGGATCTTCTATTGTAATGATATGGGCGTTTCTTGTGCGGTTTATATAATCAATCATGGCAGCCAGAGTGGTGGATTTCCCGTTTCCTGTAGCTCCTGTTACTATAACCAGGCCGCCTTTAGTGTTATTACATACTTTTTTTAATACCTCCGGCAAACCGAGAGTATCTATATTGGGAACAACTGTAGGGATCAATCTAAATACTGCTCCCAGACCGTTTTTTTCAAAAAGTGCATTCCCTCTGAACCTTGAAAGTCCGGGAACTTCACTGGCGAAATCCAGATCCCCTGTTTCTTCAAGTACCTGTATCTGTTTTTTATTTAACAGACTGTATACCATTTCCATTATCCTGTCAGGTTCTAAAGCAGGAAGTTCTGTCCTTGTAAGATCACCCATTATTCTTAAAGTCGGAGGAGCTCCTATTGCTAAATGAAGATCTGATGCATTATATTCAACCATCAGTTGAAAAAGATTTTCTACTTTATAATCATATCCGAAATCAGTTTTTATTGTACTAACTATTACTTTTGACATAACAATCTCCTTCCATCTATTTGGATTCTCCGAACATAGTTTCATCCATAGCCGCACTGCGTGCTGCCTCTGTTGTTATCAGACCTCTGTTATATAGATTGAGAAGAGAATTATCCATGGACTGCATTCCAAGACTTTTACTTGTCTGTATCAATGAAGGTATCTGGAAGGTTCTTCTTTCTCTTATGATTGTTGCAAGAGGTATACAGCCGACAAGTATTTCAAAGGCCGCTGCCCTGCCGCTAATGTCTTTCTTTTTTATAAGCTGCTGTGATACAACACCTTTCAGGGATTCTGATAGCATAATTCTTACCTGTGCCTGTTGTCTTGCAGGGAATATATCAATCAATCTGTCTATAGTTCTTGCAGCGCTCGACGTGTGGAGAGTACTGAAAACAAGATGACCTGTTTCTGCTGCAGTCATAGCAAATTGAATACTGTCGGCATCTGACATTTCCCCTATAAGTATAACATCTGGATCTTCTCTCATTGCAGCAGTAAGAGCATCTCTGTATGTCGGGGTGTGGAGATTTATTTCTCTCTGCCTTACTATGGAATTTTTGTGAGGATGAATATATTCGATTGGTTCTTCCAGGGTTATTATATGTTTACTATAGTTTTCATTTATATAATTTATTATTGCAGCAAGCGTTGTAGTTTTACCGCATCCGCTCGGCCCTGTAACTACAACAAGTCCCTGATGTATTTCGGCAAAGTGCTTTACAGAATCCGGTATATTAAGTTCTTCCAGAGACGGTATTTCCAGTGGTATTACGCGAAAAGCGCCATCCCATCCTTTTCTCTGTTCAAAGACATTTGCCCTGAAACGAAATTCTTCCTGATCAAAGCTCATTTCATAACAGAAACTTATTGCTCTTTCCTGCTCAAGCTCGGATTTCTGCTCGTCATTAAGTATTTCGGAAAACATTTCTTCTGTATCGGCATTTGTCAGTATCGGAAAATCTTCAAGTGTTACGAGATCACCATGAAGTCTTATAATTGGTTTTGAGTCTGTCGATATATGAAGGTCAGACCCTCCTTTGTCGAGGACTGCAAGAAGCAATTCATCAATTCTATGCATATCTTTCTCCTTCTATATAAATATTCCTCAGAAATATTGTACGGTAATTATTATACCAGGCATTCACATTAAGGGCAATAGAATTGTGTGTTTTGATAGTGTTTTTTTACGACACCTGGTGCTGCCAGCGGTAAATATGGCACCAGTTAAATCTCTGCGTTGTGCTCTTACGCAAAAAAATATCGCCTTTGTCTATTTCTGTTATAACTGGCATCATACCAGGTTTATATTACTGGGGTGAGCATAAATAATAAATATCTGATCTCGTGACGCGTAACGCGTAACGCGTGACGGGAGGAAGACCTTTATTACTGAGGTGAGTATAAATAATGCATATTTTATTCTCATGACGCGTAACGCGTAACGCGTGACGGGAGGAAGACCTTTATTAAATGCTTATGCTCAGGTCAGTAATACGGCATATCTTTTCCTCCAGAGCCCGGACAGGGACAGGAGCGTGTTACATATTTTTGGGTGCCAATTTACCTGGTTCGGTACAAAGGACTTTAAGAAAAATAACTCCGGCACATTGCTAGAACAATCAGTATCTTCCCGTTACGAGAGCATATATTTATTATTTATTCATACGTCAGTAATAGATTTATAAAATCAAGTGCAATTTCCGGTAAAAGTGAATCTACATATTGTCGTAAAAAAACACTATCATATTGAATTTTCTCAAATGGAGTGATAATATAGAATAGTTAAAAATAAACATAACGGGGTATTGGAATGTATCTTCATATAGGAGAAAATGTTGCTGTTTTGAAAGAACATATTTTATATATTATTAACTGTAATTTTAAAGAAGGGAATAAAGAATTTTTCGAAAAAAATCATATAGAGAATATTTCCAGTAATCTTCCTGCAGAATCTCTTGTAGGTATGTCAGATGGAACTATTTATGGTTCACCTGTAGAGTCAGTTACATTGTTTAAAAGATGGGAAGAAAATATTGTCTGACAGTATCAAAGACTACCTGTGTCCCAACCTCTGCTATAAGGAAACCCTGTCTTCCAGACGTTCAGGTACAAACAGCACTTCTTCATCAAAATCTATATAAAAATCTTCTTTTATCTTCTTTTTTACAATAGATATAAGTTCTTTAACCTGCTCACATGTAGCTTTTCCCCTGTTTACTATATAATTTCCATGAACAGTTGAGACACAGGCATCTCCTGAAAACATACCTTTAAGCCCTGCCAGTTCAATTAATTTCCCTGCCGGCAATTTATTATGAATAATCAGGCATTCCAGAGAATGAGAATAAAGGTTCTTTTTCATACTATCTGAAAATTCTATATTTTTAAAGATACATCCGGCAGAAGGTTCTGTGGGATGAAGGGTTTTTCTTTTATATCTGTCTTTTTCTATAAAGGATAAAAGTTCATCTCTGTTACCCTGTGCCATGTAGAGTGTAGCAGACAGGATCACACCTTTTACTTCACCTGTTTTAAAACGGGAATATCTGTAGCGAAAATCAAAAAAATCCCTTTCTACTTCAACTGTTTTTCTTTCTTTTAAAAGAAATATCTTTGCAGAAGTCAGAACGTCTCCTATAGATGCGCCATAGGCACCTGCATTACCGACTATTGCACCTCCCACTGTACCGGGAAGTCCTCCAAGTGCTTCAAGCCCTTTTAGAGATCTACAGGCCATGTCCTCTGCAAATCTGCTTATAATAACTCCACTTTCAACAAATACTTCTTTCCCTTCCACAGAATAATTATTACATAAATTCTTTATAACGATTCCCCGAAATCCCTTATCATGAAAGACTATATTTGTTCCTCCTCCGAGAATAAAAAAAGGTATATCAAGGTCAAGACACATAGAAACAGCTTCTTTAAGAACATCTGCAGTACCGGCCATAACCATAATATCGGCAGGCCCACCTATTTTAAATGAACTGTGTTCTGCCAGAAGTTCATCTTTCAGTATTTTTCCGCTGAATTTATTTAGAAATTGTTCGTATCGTTTCATAAAAATCGTGATGCGTGATGCTATAATCGTGACGCGTTACGCGTCACGCGTGACGGGTGGTTCGTAATGCGTGATGCGTAATGTGTGATGTGTGACGGGTAAAATTCCCTTTCACTCTTCACTCTTTACTCTCCACCCTTCACTCTTCACTCTTCACCACTCACTCCCTTACTGATTAATAAAAACGGAAACATTATTTGACTTATAATTGGCACAGACCAGATCTACCTGATGATCATCATTAAAATCACCTGTATCCAGAGAAAGAGGCCCTTCTGCTATATGCAGATTGCCTGCGGCCTGAAATGTACCGTCTCCCCTGCCGGTTAATATATAAATATCATTTGATTTATAATTTGCCACTGCAATATCCAGTATCATATCATTATTAAAATCTCCAGAAGTGAGACCTGACGGTTCTTCTCCTGCCTGATATGTTCCGCTCTGATGAAAATATCCATCGCCGCCGCCGGACAAAACTGTTACATTATTAGAGCCTTTATTGGCTACTGCCAGATCTGCATGTCCATCTTTATTGAAATCTGCTGTTATAATAGCTCCAGGTTCTTCTCCGACAGCAAAAATTTTCTGGGGCTGAAAGGTATTATCGCCGTTTCCAAGTAAAATAGAAACATTGTTATCCTTTTCATTTGTAACGGCAAGATCGGGAAATTTATCCCTGTTAAAATCACCTGTCACAATAGAGGAAGGTTTTTTCCCTGCCATAAAATTAAGGCCAATCAGAACCGGCTTACTTCCGGCTACAGAGGTAATTATGGAACTTGCAAGACATCCTGCAATAAAAATTACTATCATTTTTAATTTCA
This sequence comes from uncultured Synergistia bacterium, assembly GCA_964431735.1. Taxonomy (GTDB): domain Bacteria; phylum Vulcanimicrobiota; class SpSt-956; order SpSt-956; family JAKJGF01; genus CALARM01. The sequence continues at coordinate 17,445 of CAYSLJ010000011.1, forward strand.
AGTCAATCACTCTCCCGTAATCGTTATAAGTAATGCATAATACTTTTACGCGTCACGTGTCACGCGTTACGTGTTACGTATTATTTTTCTAGTTCCCCCGTTTTTCTCCTTCAAAAGTATTGACAAAAAAACTTTCTGAGAATATTATATGTAAAGTATTTTACTAAAGGAGGTTTTCTTTTATTATGAAAGAAAAAGAAACTTGCAAACATATAGAAACAATAACGTTATCTGCCTATGGAAAAATGATGGAAGGCGGCTGTGGAGAATGTAAAACTTCCTGTCAGTCTGCCTGTAAAACTTCCTGCACCGTAAGCAACCAGGAATGTGAAAACCGGGGCTAAACCGTGGATATACATAAATTTAAGGTAAAAGATATAAAGCTCCTGCTTGATGTAAATTCAGGAGCTTTACATATTATTGATGACATAACATGGGATATTCTGGATATTCTGTCCGTCCATATAAGGCAATTTAAAGACAGATATGCAGGCCAATTTATTTCTGAAGATGAGAAGGATATTCTGGATAATTCCTCAGAAAATATTGTAAGTCAGCTAAAAGACAGATATTCCATAGAATCTATTATTGAAGCACAGAAGGAACTTCAACATCTAAAAGATAAAGGGCTTTTATTTACTCGTCCCGCAAAATTTCCTCAACCTTCAGAGGAAGATGGGTTACCTGTAAAAGCCCTTTGCCTTCATATTTCCCATGACTGCAATCTTCGATGCCGCTACTGTTTTGCAAAAACAGGAGGATTCGGAAGAAATCGTTCCCACATGCCGGCAGAAGTGGCAGCAAAATCTATGGATTTTATAGCAGAACATTCAGGAACGAGAAGAAATTTGGAAATAGACTTTTTCGGCGGAGAACCGCTCATGAATTTTTCCGCAGTAAAGGCGGCAATAAACAGAGCCCATGAAATAGGAATAGAAAAAGAAAAAAATTTCAGATTTACTCTTACGACAAATTCTATTTTACTTACAGATGAAATAATCGACTATTTGAACAGGGAAAATATAAGTCTTATATTAAGTCTTGACGGTCCCCCGGAAATAAACGATCTTATGAGGGTTCATATTGACGGAAGGGGAACCTATCATGAGGTGTTGCCTAAAATCAAAAAAGCTATAGAAAAAAGGGCAGGGAAAAACTACTATATAAGAGGAACTTATACTAAAAAGAGTCTGAATTTTTCAGATATAGTTCTCCACCTTGCAGATCAGGGTTTTCAGAATATATCTCTTGAGCCGGTAGTATCGGTTGACAGGGATTATTCCATAGAAACATCTGATATACCTGTTCTTTATGAAGAATATGATAAACTTGCCGGAGCATATATTGAAAGAATAAAATCAGGGAAACCGTTTAACTTTTTTCACTTCAACCTGGAAATCTTCAAAGGGCCATGCCTGCTGAGACGGCTTAAAGGGTGTGGAGCAGGTACAGAATATCTTGCCGTAACACCTGAAGGACACCTCTATCCATGCCACCAGCTTGTTAATTATGAAGATTTTAAAATAGGCGATCTGCAGAATGGAATAAAGAGAGAAGATATAAGAAAAAATTTCCATAAAATGACGATTTTCGAGAAAGAAAACTGTCCTGAGTGCTGGGCGAGATTTTTCTGTTCAGGCGGATGTTATGCCAATGCCTACTCTATAAATAAAGATATAAAAATACCTGATGAAACAGGCTGTGCTCTTCAGAAGAAAAGAATTGAATGTGCCATGGCGATTCAGGCTATATTAAAGAAAGAAAAGATTACATGGAGACAGGAATTTTTATAATTACCTGACCGGGATATTCAGGATTTAAGAATAGCAGGATTTTATATCTGACAGGCTTAAAAATGCCATCTTTTAATGGAAGGTGCAGAAGTTGAATAAAATTATAATTTCAGCTATTATCTTTTTCCTCATGACTCAGATAATAATTGCTTTCCCGGGAGAAGAACTGAACCTGAAGGCAGAAGATTATTTTACGGCAGAACAGATCAATCTGGCTCAGAATTACAGAATACCAAAGTACTGGTTCTTTGTTCTGGAAACGTTGCTTTCTGTTATATTTCTGGTTTTATTTTTTCTGACACCTCTCAACAGAGTGGCGGCAGAATTCAGTAATAACATAGCAGGAAAGCATGTGTGGCTTGCACCATCTTTATATGCATCGTATCTGATCATTCTCTGGAATATTATTATCTTTCCCCTCCATCTTTATACAGGTTTTATATATGAACACAAATTTTCCCTGTCAAACCAGATATTTTCTGACTGGATAAAAAGATATTTACTGGCAGAATTTCTGACTGCTGCAGTATTTATTATAGGTATAACAGTGTTCTATTTATTAATAAGAACATTCCCTTCCCACTGGTGGATTTTAGCCGGCACAGGTTTTTCCACATTTGTCATATTAAGTGCCTTTGCCATGCCAGTATTAATCCTCCCTCTTTTTAACAAATTTACTCCTATGCCGGAAGGAGAATTACGACAGAAAACTATAGAACTGGTAAAAAAAGCAGGTATTAATGTCAAAGATATATATATTATGGACGCAAGCAGTCAGACTAAAAAAGGGAATGCCTATTTTATAGGCCTGGGCAGTACTACAAGAATAATTTTATATGATACATTAAAAGACTATTCTATTGATGAAACACTTGCCATAATAGCTCATGAAGCAGGACACTGGAAATACCATCACATCATTAAAGGTATTGGAATGTGCATCATTGCCGGTTTCTGCTTTTTATTTTTTCTTTATATGCTATTAACCAGCATGGGCCATATATTAAACATTTCTTCCCGAACAGATATAAAAGCATTGCCTCTAATAATATTATTATTCATAATTATTAATTTATTTTCTCTGCCGGTGCAGAATATGATATCCCGCCATTTTGAGAGGCAGGCAGATATGACTGCTCTGGAACTCACAGAAAATCCTTCTGCATGTGTAAAGCTGGATCAAAGACTGGCAGCACAAAATCTTTCGGAAATAACACCGAATAAATTCCTTGCATGGGCTCTGTACAGTCATCCTCCAGTAATGGAAAGAATCGCAATGGCAGAAGGTTATAAAAAAGTAGAGATACCAGGCGGCCATGACAGAGATTGAGTATTCTATAAAATAATTGTAATCGTTCAGCAGTTAGCTATCAGCTATCAGCTAAAACTTACAGAGCCTGACTGTGTAAATCAGTCTGAAAAAATATTTAACGACATTTATTATGTAATTCCTGTAAAAGCTGTCTGCTGATAGCTGAACGCTTACAAATAATTTAACGTAAATCAACGCTTATACTATTCAGACCAAGTTTAATTAATTTTCTATATTCGACAACTTTCCCTTTTATTTCTTCTATTTTCTTATTTTTCTCTTTCTCATCTTTTATATCAAGAATAGCCATAGAACCTTCTACCGCCTCAACAGACAGTTGAAATCCTTTTATAAAATTCTGATGTTCATCTGTATAATCTCCTGGAGGGACAATAGCTTCCAGATCTTTTTTAAATTGAAGAAGACTGTCTCTGGATTTTTCAAAAGTTTTCTTTGCTTCCTCGCAGGACATGTTCTTTTCTGATACATCTGTAGTCAGAGTAATGTAATTATCCACTTCTTCCTGCTGTTGTTTTATTACAGCTGTCACACTGGAAACATAGTTAGTTTTTTTATATACATCAAAACTGCATCCACAGGTACATATAATAATAGCCATCATTGGCAGTAAAATTATTTTCTGAAGAATAACACGCTTACTCATATTCTCTTCTCCTTTTTTCATAACATATCATTATAGTCAGTTTCATAACATAGTCAGTTTCATAACAATCCATAAATAACGACTTCGTAATGCGTGATGTGCAGGGATAAACGCATGACGAGAGTATATATTTTATGCTTCACTCAGTAAATCATTATTCATCTTCACTTCAGGAAATCCTTCTTAAAAATTAATAGTATCCTCTGCATAAACCTGGCAGTTTATACAAAATCATCTACTTTTCTTCTTCTATTTTTACGCTGAGTAAAAGAGATTTACCTTCGGAAAAAAATTCATTTGCCTGTTTTGTGAGCTGTCTTATAAGCTCAATATGATATGGTGCAGGACTATCTATATACTTCCGAAAACCATTGCATACTTCTATAAGTAAATTAAATCCGTCAAGCATTAATTGATTGCTTCTCGTTATAGATGTATTATCCACCTTCGGGAGAGCAGAAAAAATTTTTATCTTTTTCTGGATATAATTATCAATTTCGTCAACATAATAAACAGGAGGCTTCAAGGTTGCTTTACCGGAGACAAGAGCTTCTGTAAGAGTAACAATCTGGTTATATACAGGAGGAAAGGGAGATTGTATTCTTTCTCTGAGAGCTTCTTCAAGAAGAGCATTCCTTTCGGAAAGCTCCTGAAAATAATCTTCTTCACTCTCCCAGTTCTCATCATCCTCTTCTTTCTCTCTGTCAACAAATTCTTCTTCTCCGTCTATTCCCATAGAATCTGCATCCATTTTTTGCTGCAAGCCGTCCTCGGCATGCTCAAAACCTGGCTCTTCATTTTCAGCAGCTACCTGAAAAGAATCACTGCCATCTCGTTTTGTAAGGCCTTCAAGAGGAGACTCTGTAGCTGCAAAGGATACATTTTTCTTAAGTTGAGACATGTGCCATGATGCTCCTGAGCCTGACGTTGTGCCAGACGGCTTTAATTGAGACATAATAAAAGGTACCGGCATTCCACCCTTCTGTCCTCCAGGTTTCTGTTCATTCCCGGCCATAAAGCTCACCTCCGTATAATTCAGTTTCCAGTTATCAGCTACCAATTTTTATAAATTACCGGTCACCGTTCATCACCGGTTACTGCTCCCTGTTCACTGCTCACTGTTTTCCGCTCTTCACTAAAATTATTTTCTCTAAATCTTCATCTTCATGAATAGCCTGATCGAATAATTTGAGTCTGTAACAGAGTTTTTGAATTTTAGTAGGTTCTTTTACTTTAAGAAATATTGCAAGTGCAACTTCCCTCATAATATGTAAATCGGTAAGATCATCCGTTATAATAGCTGTTCTCTGCGGTTCAAATACAAGCTTATTCCGATCAAACATTTCTTTTAAAATATATGTTTTCGTTCTGAATTTGACACCATTTACATCTTTATTTTCATCACATATTACCTGAGTGCAGCCGGTCATTTTACCATCATCATTGTAGGTTTCCACAGTTCCTATAGAACCGAAAAAGCCATATTTACCGGCGATATAACTGGCTGCATCATAGGAACTCATAGTAGCAAGGATTATTCTTTTCCCTTTTTTCTGAAGATTTAATATGGAATTAAGTAAATTATGCCTTATAATTTCCCCTTTTACACATCTATCCATCAGCTCATCATGCTCTTTAAGAGAAAAATTTCCGTCTACGAGATGATTAATTGCCATTAACATAGCCTCTCCAAGAGACAGAATGCCATTGGCAACGCGCCTCATAATAGAGTGTTCTATATAATCAGCTTTTTCTTTACCATAACACAGGATCAAAGCTTCTTTCCCTATATTGGTTGTAAGAAGAGTCCTGTCCATATCAAGTATAATATTATCTATTTCTGCAGGAGGTCTTTTAAGGTTTCTCCTCATTAAAAATATCAATGACGAGGAAACTATATAATAAATCATTTTATTCCTCGGTATACGATTTTTACCTTCATAAAGAATTCTTAAAATCCTGGAGAAAGAGTTACTCTTTATTTCTTTTACCAATCCCCCACAATCCTTTCACCTTTTATATCTCTCGATAAATTCCCTTACAGTTTCCATTTTTTCCGGCCTTTCTAAAGGTTCTTCCAGTGTTTTTTCCAATTTTTCTTTTAACTCTTTATACTTAATAATTTCTTCACTTTTCTCCATATCTATTTTCTTTCCTGTTTTCTTTATCTTCTCCCTTAATTCATCCACTGAAATTCACCTTCTATCTATTCGGTAAAAATATTTTATCTTCTCAATCAAATTTTATATGTTATAATAAAATCCGGAAACAACTTCACTCATCAGTTTATTGCTGACTGCTGAAGGCTATATTATTTTACCAGATAAGAAGTTTTCTGTCTATCTTTTTTCATAGAAGGATTTATAACGGTAAAGGAGAAATTCCATTTTAAGTAATCTTTGGTGGAGGTGATTTTTATGGTAATAAAAAACATGTCGGAACTACTTGAGCAGGCAAGAAAAAGTAAAAAGAAAACCATTGGTGTTGTAGCAGCCGAGGATGACGATGTGCTGGGTGCTATAAAAATAGCTATTTCCGAAAATATTGCCAGGGCAATACTGGTAGGAAACAGGCAAAAGATAGAAGAAATTTCAGAAAAAATAGAATTGAAACCCGATATTGAAATAATAAATGAACCTGTTCCGCAAAAAGCTGCTCTACAGGCACTTGATTTATTTCACAGAGGCAGAGTGGATCTTTTAATGAAAGGCGATATTCCTACGGGAACCTTCTTAAAAGCCCTGTTAAACAAGGAAAATGGTATAAAAAAAGATAAAATTTTAAGCCATGTAGGAGTTTTTGAAGTAGATGGAGTAAATAAATTAATGTATCTGTCCGATGTGGCAATAAATATTAAACCCGGTATAGAAGAAAAAGTAGATATCTGTAAAAATGCCATATATGTAGCCCATTGCCTGGGGAATATGTTACCCAATGTGGCTCTTATCACACCTTTTGAGAGAGTAGATCTTTCATCTATACCATCAAGTGTTGATGCCGCACTGATTTCAAAAATGGGAGATTGCGGTCAGATAAAGGGGGCAAATATAGAAGGCCCCATATCACTGGATCTGGCTATCTCCCATAAAGCTGCAAGAATAAAAGGTTATGAAAGACCTATGGCAGGAGAAGCTGATATATTTATAGTTCCCGATATAGATGCAGGAAATGTATTCTATAAAGGACTTATTTATTTCGCAAGAGCAAAAATGGCCGGCATAGTAATAGGAGCACAGGCTCCTGTTATATTAACATCCCGTTCCGACTCTGAAGAAAATAAATTACTATCTATCGCTCTATCGATTGTTATAAGGGAGGTGGAATTAACATGTTCAAGACAATGAAAGAATTGTGTACAAAAGCGGGATTACTTAAACCGATAAAAATTGCAGTATCCTTTGCCCATGATCCTGAATTGCTTGATACACTGGTTAAAGCTACGGAAATAAACCTTGCTTCATTTACAATTATAGGACATGGAGATAAAATAAAAGATTATCTAGGAGAAAAAATATCTGATTTTAATGTTATCCATGTAGAAGATGAAGATGAGGCGACTGAAAAAACTGTAGATCTTGTATATAACGGAGATGTTCATGGTATAATGAACGGCATTTCCCATCCGTCCAAATTTCTGCAGGCCATAAAAGAAAAGAAAAAAGAAAAGGGCAGAGTAAATTTCTTAAGTCATATAGGGCTTTTTGAGATACCTGGTTATGACAGAATAATATTTGTTACAGACGCAGGTATAAATATTGCACCCACCCTTTCCGACAAGGTTGAAATACTGGAAAATGCCATAAAAACTGCAAACAAACTCGGTCTTGAGCAACCACTTGTAGCAATGATTACGCCTATAGAAAAAATAAATTACAAGGCTATGCCTTCAACAGTTGATGCATCTATAATAGCAAAGATGTCCAGTACCGGTCAGATAAAAAATGCCATAGTAGACGGCCCTCTGGCACTGGACAATGCCATATCGGAAAGAGCGGCAAAAATCAAAGGCATAAAAAGTCCTGTAGCAGGTAAAGCTGATATATTATTATTACATAATATAGAAACAGGAAATATTCTTTATAAAATTTTAACTTACTTTGCAAAGGCAAAAGTAGCAGCCTGTGTTGCAGGAGCAGATTTCCCTATTATATATCTGTCCAGAACAGACACATCTGAAACAAGACTGAAATCTATAGCTCTTGCCAAATTGCTTTATTAATATGGAAAATATGGAAACAAAAGATATAAAATTATTTGACTTTATCAGCATAAAAAGATTTTTCAATCTTGAAGAACTTGATTACAGACCTGTAATTGTAATGATAAGTGTTGCTCTGTGTCTTACAATAAACAGATTTATAGGCAGCGGTAATACCTTTGTATTTTTCTTCAAAAAATTTTACCCTTCAGCACCTCTTACATGGCAAGTGGAATTCTGGGCTACAATCTACTGGTCTTGTATGTGCTGTATATCTTATTTTATAATACCGTCGATTATAACAAAAATTATCTTTAAAGAAAGTATATTTCAATATGGACTGAAGATAAAAGGTATAAGCAAACATCTCTGGATTTACACCAGTTTTTACTTAATAGTTCTTATAGGAGTTCTTATAGCTTCTTTTCAGGAATCTTTCCTGAGAACCTATCCCTTTATTCAGCCACCTCCCGGAGAATGGAAATATTTTTTAATTTTCGAAGTATTTTACTGTTTACAGTTCTGTTTTCTGGAATTCTTTTTCCGGGGCTATATGATCTTCCAACTGGAAAAAAACTTTGGTATTTATTCAATCTTTATGATGGTTGTGCCTTATTGCATGATTCATTTCCAGAAACCTTTTCTTGAAGCACTGGCATCTATCATAGCAGGTATAATACTTGGTATGATAGCCTTAAGAACCCGTTCCATATTCTACGGTATTCTCATCCATTGTTCCGTAGCAATCAGTATGGATTTAGCTGCCTTAATAAAAAAGGATTATTTATTAATACTGTTTAGATAATAAATAGCGAGGTCTTCAGAGTGAGTATAGAAAATCTTAGAAAACTTTTAGAGGAAAATCCGGAAAATCCTGATATTTATTATGATATAGGGGAATATTACAGAGAAAACGGAATATTCTCCCACGCTATAGAACATTACAAACAGGCTATAGAACTGGATTTTAATTACGGCATGGCCTACAGTATGCTCATAGAATGCTACATAATGAATAATGAACTGGATAAAGCCATTGAACAATCTGAAATATTTCTGAGACTTTTTCCTGATGACAGTACAATGAATTACAAAACAGGTGAACTTTACTGTGAAACAGGACAGTTCGACAGAGCCATAATTCATCTGCAAAAAGCCGCGTCTTCCCTCAGTCCTAATTTTGAAGTATTTTATCGACTTGCTTCTGCCTATAAAGCACAGGGTATTCTGGACAAAGCTATAACTACATACCTTAAAGCAATAAATCTGCAGCCGTCCATGCCGCTGCCCTATCTGGGTCTTTCCAGTTGTTATATAGATCTGGAAGATTATTCCATGGGGCAGAAATATGCTTTAAAGGCAAAAGAACTCAATCCGAATTTAACCGGTGCCTATGGGAATCTCGGTATAATTTCAAGCAGAACAGGACAGATAGATGAAGCACTGAATTATCTCAGAGGAGCTCTTGAACTTGGTCTGGAAAATTCTTCCATATATATAGAACTCGGTAATATCAGTTTTTCACTGGAACAATATAAAGAAGCGGAAGAATATTATTTAAAAGCTCTTGAAATGAACGGAAATAATATTGAATGTCACAACAATCTCGGCTATATCTATCACAGGGCAGGAGACCTTGACAGAGCTCTTATACACTACAGACAGGTTATAGATATGAATCCTGATTTTACAGATTCATATATTAATATAGGTATAATCTTTAAATCCAGGGAAGAATATACCCTGGCCATTGAAAGTTTTGAACAGGCTATGAAGATTGAACCGGATATTGATATTATCCATCTAAACCTGGGAGAGATTTATATGGCTGTAAATGAATTCGAGAAAGCCTATACTCACCTGGACACAGCCCTTAATCTGGGAGGACCGTCACCTTTTATATATAACCTGCTTGGTAGAATCTGGGAAAAAACCGGAGACATGAGCCATGCTCTTCAATATTACATGAAAGCCCAGGAATGCGATCCTTCCGATGGTGAAGCCTATATCAATCTTGGTAATATTTATTTGCTTCAGGGAGGCAGTACATCTTTAGCCATTAATAATTACCAGAAAGCTCTTGAGCTTAATCCTGACAGAGTAGACGTCTATATCAAACTTGCAAATATATTTGTGGAACAGAATAAAACGGAAAAAGCTATAGATAATTATGTTACTGCCTTAAAAATCGACCCTTTAAATCTGCATATACTGAACGAACTGGCACAGTTATATATAAGTGCAGATAATAAAAAAACTGCCATAGAACTATATGAAAGAATACTTTCAATAAACCAGAATAATCCCGATATATTACTGATACTGGTAGATTTATATAGAGATATTGAAGATTATAACAGATGTGAAACACTGTATTTACAAATTCTTCAAATGGATCCTGAACATGTAAATGCTTTACATTATCTTGCAGATATATCAATGAAGAGAAATGATTATAACAGAGCCTTTGAATATTATCAAAAGATTATATTGAATAATACTCCCGATACAGGTATTTATATAAACGTCGGAACTATCTACAGGGTAAACGGAGATAATAATTCCGCCATACTTATGTGGACAAAAGCTCTGGAAGCAGAGCCAGATAATTATGAAGTATGCAGATGTCTTGCAAATCTTTATATAGAAGAAGATAACCTGGATATGGCTCTTCAGTTTGCAGAAAAAGTACTAAACAGCATTCCTGACGATCCTGATGCAAATTATATAGTAGGGACAAACTGTATCGAAACAGGCAATGACGACATGGCTTTCAGACATTTTCAAATAGCATCTGAGAAAGGTTCTATTTATCCGGATCTCTATTCCAATCTGGCCGCACTTTACGAACAAAAAGGAGAGAACGATCTGGCTGTAGAGAACTACCTTATAGCACTGGATCTGGATCCATATCATATACCTGCCCTGGAGGATCTTGGAAATCTCTATGAAAAAAACAACAGAATTGATGAAGCAATAGAATGTTTCCAGAAGGTTATTGAAATAGACAGAGAAAATTTTATAGTTTTCACAAAGCTCGGCGATATATATACCGGACTTAATCAACCGAATATAGCTGAAGAAAATTACAAAACTGCACTGGAACTGAATCCAAAAGATGAAAACCTTAACCTTATTATGGGCAATATTTATTTTAATAAAGGCGATATTGAAGGAGCAATCAGTTGCTACCTGGAAGCATTGAAGTCATCACCTCACCATATGGAAGCCCATAGAGGACTGGCTTTATGCTCACAGGCAAATGAAGATTTTGATAAAGCTATCAGACACTATGAAATTGTTCTGGAACAGATACCCAAAGATAAGCAATCACTCCTTACCATCGGTAATATATATAAAATGCAGGGAAAATACGACCTGGCAATCCATTATTACCAGAAACTCATATTTATTGAACCCGATAATCCCGATTATTATTATTCCCTCGGAAAAATCTATTTACTTTGCGGAGATGAAGAACAGGGAAAAATTTATTTTCATCAGGCTCTGGATATGACTTCACCTGAAGATGAGACTGCCACGAAAATTTCAGAAGAGCTGGAAAACTTAAAAAGAATAGAAAGAGAAACACTGGACAGTTATATAAAACAGGGAGTAACTTTTAAAGAACAGGGAGATCTTCTGGCTGCTATAGAACAATATGAACAGGCAGCAAAGATGGATAGGCAGAATGTCGAAATTTATAATAGCCTCTGTCTCCTTCATTATGAAACAGGTAATATGGAAGAATCTATTAATTATGCAAATATAATAATGGAAATAAATCCTGATTATCCCTGGGTCTATAATAATCTCGGAGCAATCTACAAGGATCTCGGGGAACCGAAAAAAGCAATAGAATATTACAGCAGAGCTATATCTATCGGTTTCGAAGCAGCATCGGTATTTGCATACTGTAATCTGGGACTCCTTTACTATGAAAATAAAAATTTTCCTGAAGCGGTGGAACACTATAAAAAAGCTATTGAAATCGACCCGTCTAACATTGTAGGTAATTATGAATTAGGTCTTTCTTACAATGCCATGGGTGACCTTGAAAAAGCTCTCTCACAGTATGAGAAAGTTATGGAATTAGAACCGAAAGATTGCTATGCTCACTATGCTTCCGGAAGGATTTATGCACAGCAGAATAATATAGATAAATCGGTAGAACATTTTGAAAAAGCCCTTCCTGAAGCGAAAAATTTACCGAAGATCCATTATGAGCTCGCCCTTGCCTATAAAAAACAGAATAAAAAAAGGGAAACTATAGAAAATCTGAAAAAATATATAGAGCTCGATCCGGACGGTTCGGAAATAGAAAATGCAAAGACTTATTTGCAGGAATTGATTATAAATTGACAGGGACAGAGATTGACAGGATTACAGGGATTAAAAGGATTATATGAGAATAGTGACGAGTGACGCGTAATAAGAGGTGCAATGATGAACGATTAATTATTATTTCAAATATGGTATAGTATGTTATGTAATGTTATAATATAACAGAGTAATATCAGTGAGCAGTGAGTAGACTGCATTACTCACTGACGATATATTTTATATAAAAGAAGGTGAAATAAAGAGAATTTATTTATATGACAAATCCTCCCGTTACGCATCACGCGTTACCTGTCACGATAAATAATATCTCATACATATTTTATGGAAGAAAAAATAAATGAATTAATCAATCAATTAGACAGTAAAGACAGTAAAGCAAGGAAAGAAGCAATATGGCTTCTGGGCAAACTCGGAAATATAAAAGCTCTTGAACCTTTAGCAAATTCACTCTTAAAAGATGAAAATGCATCAATACGCGAACTTTCTGCCAAAGCACTGGGAGATCTGGGAAGTACGGAAGCCACCAGATTTCTCTGTGAAGCCATTAAAGACCAGAGCCCCGGCGTACAGCGCCAGGTTGTTATTGCTCTCGGAAAGCTTAACGACAGAAGAGCTGTCGAGCACCTGGAAAAGGTAGCGGAAGAGCCGGCCATAAAGGTAGAAGTAGCTCAATCACTCGCATTACTCGGCAAAACAGAAGCTCTAATAAATGCCATAAGAGATAAAAATCCTGTCATAGCAGCAAGAGCATGTGAAGCAGCAGGTATTGTTAAAATACAGGAAATCACTCCTGTATTGATAGAAGTTCTTTCCTGCGAAGAATGGAAGATCAGAAGAAATGCCACTGAAACCCTGGGGAAATTGAGGGAAAAAAATGCCATAGAACCGATATTAAACATACTCCTTAACGATGAAAGCTATGAAACAAGAAGCATTGCAGCAGAAGCTCTTGGGAAAATAGGTGATGCCGCATGTCTGAACAGCCTCTTAAAAGGTCTTCAGGACCCTCACTGGGAAGTAAGAAAAAATGCTGCAGAAGCACTGGGAAAAATAGGAGATAAGAAAGCATCTCCTCACTTGATTAAAGCCCTGAAGGACCCTGACTGGAATACAAGGTTTAATGCTCTGAATTCACTGGGTCTTTTAAATGATACTCACGCAGGGGAATCTATAATAGAAGCTCTTAAAGATGAAAGCAAAAATGTCCGCAGCCAGGCAGCAAAAGTGCTCGCCGAACTGTGGAAATCAGATGCAAGAGAGCCCATTCTCGCGCATCTTGAAGAAGAAAGTGACCAGTGGGTCAAAAGTTATATAGCACAGATAATGGAAGAACTGCCCAAGGAAGACAGCAAAAAATACAAAGCTTTACTCGTAGATGACGATAAATTTATATCGAAACTGCTGAAACAGACCTTCGAGCTGGAAGGTTTTATCGTTGAAAATGCCGGTAACGGTAAAGAAGCTCTCGTGAAAGCCCACGACTTTTTACCTGATATAATAGTAATGGATATTATGATGCCTGAAATGGACGGATGGGAAGTATGTGAACAGCTTAAATTAAACCCCAGGACAGGAACAATACCAATTGTCATACTCACTGCAAAATCACAGGATAAAGATATTGTGAAAAGCAGGTCTCTTGGTGTGGCCCATTACTTCTCAAAACCTTTTGACTCGGTGGAATTAATAAAAGCAGTGAAAAATATTTTAAGTGCAATTAAAGGGTAAGAAGTGAATAGTGTTGAAGGTTGAGAATTGAAATCAACCATAAACTCTCAACTCTCAACCATATAATATGGAAGTTGGCTGCAGATAAAATCCCTTGCAGTGAATAATAAGGACAGAGACATGACAGGTAAAAAGATATGTTTACTGTGTATTATAATATTAATTTTCTCCTCTATTTTCTGTTCTGGTCAGGAAAAAACAACCCTGCTGGACCAGGAAATTCAGAAACATTTTAATCAGGCCCAGGTTTTTATAGATACAAGAAATTACAAAGATGCCCTGGAAGAATACAGGAAGATTTTTACCCTGAACAGTGACTGCCTTGAAGCCCATCAGAAATATGTGGACTGTATGTACGAATATACAGACAAAAATCTCAAGGAAGCTTTCACCTTTTATAGAAAACAGATAAAAAAAGATAAAGATACTGTTCCCGTATGGTATCTTGGACTCGGCTACTGTTATAAAAAAACAGGCAATGATACGATGGCACAGGACAACTGGCAAAAAGCTATCAATCTTTTAAAAGCACAGAAAAAATATGACTTATTTGAAATATATTATAATTTTGCAAAAGATAATGGTATTTTACTGAATAGAACCGATGTAGTTCCTATATACTACCCGGTATCAGGAGCAATAATATTATTCATCATTATTGCCCTTGTTGTACGTTACTATCTCAGAAAAAAAGTTATGGAAAAACTTATAAAACTGGAAGGCTCCTTTGAAGTATTTGATCCCCGCGGGTTCAAGAGATATATGCTGGATTGCACAGATAAAAAACTCTTTCAGAAATACGGTGACACAATCAGAATAGGGTCAAAAAAAGGTTGTGACATAATGCTGAAAATAAAAGATGAAGATAAGGTATATGCCATACTGGAAGCGGAAAAAATAGGGGAACAGAACATGATTACGGTAAGAACTACATCTGATGATGTGGAAATGTTTCTGGAAGTTCCTAAAAGCAGATATACTCCCGATGATATGATAAAACTCCCCTTTAAAGGGAGCCCTCTCTGGGATAAAGATATAATAAATATCAAAGACTACAGAATTTTTTATCATAATGTAAAGCTCGGCAAAAGGCTCTGGAAGGATTATCCGGAATCCGCAAAAGGTTTTCTCTTCGTAGATCCCGATACTCCTCAGGAGGTAGAATTGCCTGACATGGCCATTCTTCAGTCAAAACTGGTTCCTGAAGAAGATCAGCTTTATAATCCCTATGAAGATCTGAGCAAAACCGTTAAAACTATCATAACTAAAGTTGAAAATAACAGAGAAGAAGAACCTGAATATGACTTTGAACCTATGGATGAAAAATACATAATGGAAATATTGCCTCCTTCAGAAAAAGAAGGGAACAGTGATGTCCTGACATATAAAACGGATGAGGAAGAAGAGGAATATTATTACGATGAAGATATTTCCTTACCGGAACAGCATAAAACAGATGATATACTTTCATATCCTGTTGATGATAATGAAGAAGTCGAAGAAGATTATGAATTTGAAGAAACACCTGTCCCTGAACAGGAAAAAAGTGAATATGTTCTTTCATACCCCGCCGAAGAAGATGATGAATATGAAATGGATGTGCTTGCACCGGTCGAAGCAGGTAAAAAACCCGGCGCAGATGTACTTACATACAGTACCGAAGAAGATTTAGCAGATGAAGAATACGAATTTGAAGAAATCCCGGAAGAAACAAATAAAAGTGATGATATGCTGTCTTATCCTGTTCCGACTGAAGAAGAAGACGAAATGTTAGCCTATGCGGAAACAGAGCAGGAAGAGAGTAAAGAGAAAGAGCCGGAATCTATGGAACTTCTGGAACATTATCCGACTCATCTCCAGAAAATAAATACTAAACTGGATCTTATACCATATGAAGAAGAGAAAAATTCAGTTTCAATGGATCTTACAGGAATAGAATTATCTTCTCATGGAGAAGTTCTCTGTGGAATTCAGGATATAGAAATAGAGAAAAAAAATGAAGATATTGAAGATATTCCAGGTATATGTCTCGAATTCTCAACACCTCTTCACCTGCAGAATTCTCCTGGAAATACTGTGGTTTCACTTGATTTTTCAGATCTTGAAGAATATGAAGAAAAAGAAATCATACAGGTTTCTTCGTTAATTATAGATGATTTTCCTGAAGAAGAAGAGGAAATCGAGATATCTGCTAAAAAATCTTCGGAAGAAAAAAAGGTTAAGAAAAAAATCAGAAAAAAAACCAGAGATGATAAACACATAGAAGATTCTCCAGTAGAACAAAAGAAAATCAATATATCCACTAAAAAATCTTCGGAAGGGAAAAAAGTAATGATTATGGAGAGCAAAAAGGTAAACAAGAAAAAAAAAGAAAAAGATGAACGTAAGTAAACCGATTACTCAAAAGTTCATTATATGTATTTCCATATTAATGGTTATATTGTTCGTATTTAAAGGTATTAACTATCTTCTCATAAGATTATCTCTGACAAAGGTAAAAATTGTCTTTATAAATTATAATTCCGAATATAGAAGGATCTACTCTGTTAATATTGATGGGTCGGAACTAACTATTCTTTCTGATAATAATGGAAAAAAATCATCTCCTGTATGGTCTCCTGACGGCAGTAAAATAGCTTTTATCAATAGAGAAAACAAATACTCGCAAATATATGTCATGAACAGTAACGGAACCAATAAAATCAAAGTGGCAGACCCTTCAGAAGAAATCTGGAGCATATCCTGGTCAAAAAAGGGGGAAAAAATTCTCTACAGTTCTGGTACCAGAAAAAAAACCGATATATTTCTGATAGGCTGTGATGGTAAGGGAAAAAAACAACTCACTGACAATAAAGCAAAAAATTTACATCCATTCTGGTCTCCTGACAACAGACATATCGTATACGAAGCTCTTTACGGTCAGGAAGACGGACGTATTTATATAATGGATAGTAATGGAGATAATCATAGAAAATTGACAGATAACACATGGAAAGAAAGCCATCCTGTCTGGTCTCCTGACGGAAAAAAAATAATGTTTATAGAAATAATATTAAAAATTAATAAAGAAATATGTACTATAAATCCTGACGGAACAGAAAAAAATAATATTACAAAAAATGAAGGAAATGACTATTTTGCATCATGGTCTCCAGACAGTAAAAAAATAGCCTTTCAGTCGGACCGTGATGGCAATACAGAAATATATGTTATAAATGCAGACGGAACAGATGTAAGGCGACTTACCAGGAATCCTAAGGGAACAGACTGGAATCCTTTATGGTCTCCCGGAGGGGATCATATTATTTTTATTTCCGATATGGAAAAAGGTTATAATAATATCTATATGGTTGATTTAAACGGAAGAAATTTAAGAAAATTAATTAATATGCCTTACAATATAAGCCAGCCAGATCTGATATTAAAGTGAACAGTGAAAGGATAAAATTATGAAGCATATAGACATAAAATTTAAAAAACTTAATTCTCAAAGTATAATACCGGAATATATGAGTAATTTCGCATCAGGCGCTGACATATATGCCTGTGAAGAACTTTTAATAGAGCCGGGAGACATAAAACTCGTATCTACAGGTTTTTCCATGGCAATACCTGAAGGATTTGAGGGACAGATAAGACCAAGAAGCGGCCTGGCATTAACGCATGGTATAAGTGTGCTGAATAGTCCTGGAACGATTGACAGTGATTATAGAGGTGAAGTAAAGGTTATTCTCATTAACATGGGGAAGAAAGCTTTTACGGTAAAACATGGAGACAGAATTGCCCAGCTTGTCATAACTGAAGCAGTCAGAGCATCCTTTCAAACAGTAGATCAACTTGATGAAACACAGAGAAGTGAAGGAGGCTTCGGACATACGGGTTTCTGAAAGAATCATAGTTTTTTCTTTTTACTTAAAAAATAAATCAATACAGGAAAAATAATCATAACTGCTGCTCCTATATAAAATTCGAGGGGTATTTCTTTAAGCCCTTTTCCATGTCCCGTCGGCATAGGAGGAGTATTTTCTTCCGGTAAAGGAGAAACCTGATTGCCATTCGGTTCGGAAGGAGCAGTATTTGCATCGGAACTTCCCGGCTCGTATGGTTCCACTTCGCCGGTCTTACCCGTCTCTGTGCTGTCTTTAACAGAACCGTTCGGTTCAAAAGGTACAACTTCTTCTTTCTGAGTCGGCGTGGGTTTTACCTTCTCAGGAGCAGGGGTTTCCTGTTCATATGGTTCAACTACCGAAGGAGGTTCTGTCTCAGGTGGTTTATCAACAGAAGGAGTTTCTCCGAAAGGTACAAGGTCATCGGCAGGTAATTTACCGCCGGAAGGAGTAACAGACTCAGGTTCCTGTCCGTAAGGTTCAAGGCCTGAAGAACTGGAGGGCTTTTTCTCTTCCCCGTAAGGTTTAAGCTCTGACGAAGTATCTGATTTCTTTGTCGGTTTTGCCGTAGGCACAGATTTCATTGTCGGGAAAGTTTTTATTGTAGGAAAAGGTTTCATGGTAGGCATATCAGGCATATTACTTCTATCAGGTATGGCTGGCACAGAAGGCATTACAGGATTAACAGGAGAATTCGGGGCGGAAAAACTCTGACGATTTTCTGCATAGATACCCCTTATCTGAAGCAAACATAACATGAATATTAAATATAATAACATTCTTTTCATCTTAATACGTCCTTTTTTCTCTTCTATAAGCGTCCAGAGCGGCCGGAAATGGTGAAAGAACCCTTTCTATAACTCCCTGTATAAAGGAAATACACAGACCATAATTGGTTACAGGCACCCCCTCCTGCCTTGCTTTATGAATCCTGAATAACATTTCTCTTCTCGTAAGCATACATCCTCCGCAGTGCACAACAAGCTTATATTCTTTAAGATTTTCAGGATAGTCTCTTCCGCAGGACGTATCAATCTGAATATCTCCGCCTATATGCTGTCTTAACCATCGCGGAATTTTTACTCTTCCTATGTCATCTTCTATAGGATGGTGACTGCATGCTTCACCTATAAGTATTTTATCACCAGGTTTTAATTTATCTATTGCAGAAACACTTCTGGCCGCTTCTACAATATCACCTTTATACCGTGCGAAGAGTACAGAAAAAGTAGTGCATTTGATATGTCCGGGAGTGTCTGCCACCATTTTAAGAACTACCTGTGAATCACATACTGCTATATCAGGAGGATTCTTAAGATTATTCAATATATGGGCATATTCTCTTTCTTTGACTACAAGGGCTGCGCCGTCATTATCCAGAACATCTCTTATAGCCTGTACCTGTGGAAGAATAAGTCGTCCTTTCGGAGCCTGCAGATCTATAGGGACAACAAGAACCGCTATACCACCCGGTGTCATGAGATCGCCTATAAGAGGAGGGGGATTAAAAAATTCTTCAGGACAGATATAAATTAAATGTTTTTTCAATTCATTTACATATTTATCCTTTTTCCCGGCATCTATACTCGAACATAGCAGGAATCTTTCAGTTTTCGTTCTTAAATCTTCCAGAAAAGAAGAAGAAGGTTCTTTTAAATCGATTTTATTTACTGCAACTATGGAAGGGGTGTTCCTTTTTTTTGCTTCTTCTAAAATTTTTTCTTCATATTCTCCCCACTCATCAGGTTCTGTTATGATTATAATCACATCTGAACGGTCAAAAATCTTGCCTGTTTTTTTAATTCTCAATTCTGCAAGAGTCGAAGTATCATCAAGGCCTGCTGTATCAAGGAATACTACAGGCCCCAGAGGTAACAGTTCCATTGATTTCTCAACTACATCTGTTGTAGTGCCCGGCACAGGCGATGTTATTGCCACGTCCTGTGAAGCAACCATATTGAGAAAACTTGATTTTCCCACATTGGTTCTCCCGAAAAGACCTATCTGTAATCTCAAAGATTTCGGTGTTTTTTGCATAAAAATCTCATCCTTATTTAATGAAGAGCCGCATTACGCGTTACGCGTTACGATTCTCATATAAATCTTCCTTTCTGAATCCGAGACTCATAAGTTTATATGGCGATAAAACCCTTTCAACCATTTCTTTTCCCAGTTTATTACTTAAAAATTCTCTTAAATTTTTATGTTCCGACGCAAAAAATTCTTTAATGATTTCAGTACATGCTTCATATCCGACATACGGTATGAAGGCAGTTACTATTACAGGGCTCCTGTCAAAATATTCCCTGCATAGATCTTTATTTGCCTTTATCTGTTCAACATAACCGGTTAACATACTATTTGTATTTATGAGCAACTCAATGGTTTCCAGCATGGCAAAAGATAGAAGTGGCATAAATTCATTTATCTGAAAAGTACTTCTTGACGTTGTTTCACATATAATAAAATCATTTGCCATAACCTTTATACCTGCCTGAATTGCCGCTTCTGCCATAACAGGATTGACTTTCCCCGGCATGACGGAAGAACCTGCCTGTACAGGAGGCAGCACTATTTCTCCCAGAAGATTTAACATACGAAGATCGTTTGAAATCTTTATAATATTACTGGCATGGCTTTTCATAATACCTGAAGTTTCTACAAAAGAATCACTGCTGGCAGTCTGATCCATAACATTTTCTCCTCTTGCTATACCAAGTCCTGTAATATCTCTTAATTTTTCTATAACGAGAAATATATAACTTCTCGGAGCACAGAGTCCTGTTCCGACTGATGTTCCCCCTATATTTACAGTTCTCAACCTTTCTTCACACTTAAAGGTTCTCCATCTATCCCGGGCAATTGCTTCTGCAAAACAGGAAAATTCCGCTCCCAGTGTAACAGGAACTCCTTCCTGAAGCTCTGTACGGCCTATCTTAACTATTTCTGCAAATTCTTTCTCTTTTTTCTGAAAGGCCCCCTGAAGTTCTGCAATTTTCTGGCTTAAATTTCTTAGGCCCAGTATGGCAGCTATTTTTACTGCTGTCGGATAGGTATCGTTTGTTGACTGATGAAGATTTACCGTTTCAATGGGATGGATAAAAGAATATTCTCCTTTATGCCTCCCTGAAAGTTCTATTGCCCTGTTTGCAATGACTTCATTTATATTCATATTGGTGGAAGTACCTGCTCCGCCCTGGAGAGCATCTACAGGGAAACTGTCCGAAAGATGGCCTTCTATGATTTCATCACAGGCAAATTCTATTACTTCAGCTTTCTCCCTTTCTATATAGCCCAGTTCAAAATTTGCAAGACAGCAGGCTTTTTTCACCATAGCAAGGGCTTTTATAAGGGCACTGTTTACTCTATATCCTGTGAGACTGAAATTTTCTTTTCCTCTTTCCGTATGGATACCCCAGTATACATGGTCAGGAATATCTTTTTCTCCCAGTAAATCATGTTCTTTTCGATAATTCATTTTATTCTCCTATGAGTTTTATTACAGATATTATAGTGTATTTAGAATTTAAATTGTCATGACGCGTAAATATAATATTTTACATTTAAGAAAATGTCAAATATTTATAGTTATATTTTATTTCATAAGTTAAATTATTTAGATAAACTGCTTCTACATAATTTTCATTTAAAGCTTAATTTTACGGCATTAAAAATAAAAATTCCTATACCTTTAAATTACATAGTAAAGACTGAATAATGTCCTATTCTTTTCATTTTTCACTACTCACTCAGGTAATCCAATCGACTATTGGCAAGATTTACATTATATGATATTATAAATAAAATATCTTTATACAGAGAGGAATTTAAACGGCATTTTGCCAGGAATTATGGGAAATGACTGTACAATTACGCCTCACGAAGAACCGCCTGATGAGGAACCGCCCAATTCATATATAACTCCCTCTCACAGGAATGAGGGGTCATGAGTATTTTACCTGCAGGAATAATTTTAATTTTTATCCTTGTAAGTGCTTTTTATGTAGGAGCAGAATTTTCTGTTGTAAGTTCCAGGCGGAGTCGTATAAAACAGATGGCAGAAGAAGGAAACTTCATGGCTATCCGTCTGTTATCTGTAATGCAGGATTCTAAAAAATTAAATCGTTATATAGCCTGCTGTCAGATAGGTATTACTATTTCCAGCCTTCTTCTCGGTTCTTACGGAGAAGCTACACTGGCAAGACAACTCGCTCCTGTATTTCAAAAACTGGGAAACTTCCAGGAAGTGGCTGCCCATTCTACAGCAGCGCTGGTAATACTCTTATTATTAACAGGAATACTGCTGGTTTTCGGAGAACTTATTCCCAAATACCTTTCTTTACAGTATCCGACTCAAACTGCTCTTATCACAATTTTACCTATGTCCTGGTCTATGTCCCTCTTTTCCTGGTTCATTCCTGTAATCAGCACAAGTGGTTCCATAGTACTTAAACTTATCGGTAAAGATGAAGCGGCACACAGGCATATCCATTCCCCGGAAGAAATTGATCTCCTTATTGCAGAAAGCAGAGACGGAGGACTCCTTGAACCTGATGAGCATAAGAGATTACATCAGGCTCTTCAACTCAGTATAAGGCCGGCCCATCAGTTGATGGTTCCAAGGCTTCATATCAATGCCATTGATCTGGAAACCCCCGTTGACGAAATACTTGAAAAAGTCGCTCAGAGCCCATATACAAGACTTCCTGTTTATAAAGGTACAATTGATAATATAATTGGTATGATTAACATAAAAGATATGGTCATGCATTACTTAAAATATGGGAATATCAAGTCCATTGACAGGTTAATGAGACCTGCACTGTTCATACCTGATACTGTAAAAGCCGACAGATTGCTCTCTATGTTAAAAGAAAAAAAATGCCATCAGGCTATGATAGTAGATGAATTTGGTGGTGTTGCAGGCCTTATAACACTTGAGGATGTACTGGCAGAACTTGTGGGAGACGTAGAAGATGAATTTAAAACCCACCAGCTCAGGGCCGAGGCTTTGCCTGACGGAAGGGTACGTTTACCCGGTATTATGCGGCTCGATGAAGCAGAACAGTGGACAGGTGTTCTATGGGAAGGTAATGTTGATACAATAGGAGGATATGTAACTGAAATACTCGGTCATCTTCCCAGAGCAGGGGAACATATTACTATTGACGGTATAGAACTGGAAATTGAAGAGATCAACCATCGTGCTATCCGTTCCATTCTGGTAAAACCTGTTTCACAGGAGGAAGCAAATAATGGATAGCCTTTTTGTTATCTTCGTAATTGCCACACTTATAGGGCTGAACGGTTTATTCGTAGCAGCAGAATTTGCCATTGTAGGAACTACAAGAGCATTTATTGAAAGACAATACCTGCAGGGGAACAAACTGGCAGGTATTGTAAGAAAAATAATTCATAATCCGAAATATTTAGATAACTATACTACTACAGGCCAGCTGGGAATAACTCTGGCCAGTCTTGGGCTCGGTATGTACGGGGAACAAAAACTGGCTTTATGGGCTAAAGGCTTTCTCTTATACCTGGGACTGCCGGCATGGATTAATATTTATGTTATAGCCAAAATAATGGCAGTTACATGCCTTACCTATTTACATGTAGTTTTAGGTGAAATGGTACCGAAGGTACTCGGTATGCTTATGGCAGAAAGAATATCCCTCTGGATTACACCTTTCATACTATGTGTCCAATGTATACTCTATCCCATGGTAATAGGTTTCAATGCCATAGGAACAGGTATTTTAAAAATCATAGGTATAAAAAGACAGATTTCAGAAAGTGAACATTATTATACACCGGAAGAACTGGAATATATTGTTAAAGAAAGCCATGAAGGAGGACTTCTCCGTCCGGAATCCGCTCAGGTTATAAGAGATCTGTTTGAATTCGGCGATTTGAGTGCCGGTGAAGTTATGGTACCAAGGGTCAGAATGACAGGTATTCCTCTGGATGTAGATTTTGACGAACTTAATAAAATTGTTCATGACTCTTCTCACACAAGATATCCCGTATATGACGGAGATCTTGACCATATTGCAGGCATAATTCATATTAAAGATATATTCAGACGATTGCTCAAAAAAGAAAATATAGATAGAAAAGACCTCAGAGAAGTGCCATATGTACCTGAAACGGCAGAATTAAATGATGTCCTTCTTGTGATGGGTAAATTACGTTCTCATATGGTAGTGGTAATGGATGAACATGGAGGCACGGCAGGGGTTATAACAATAGAGGATCTTTATGAAGAAGTGGTAGGAGAAATAGAAGAAGGAACAGGTAAAAGACCTGAAATATATGAAGACAGTAAAGGTATTACCCATGTAGAAGGTACTGTAAGACTTGAAAAACTCGGAGAACATTTAAATATAATGCTTGACCATGAAGAAGTAGATACAGTAAGCGGATTAATACTTGACATGCTCGGCCGCCCGCCTGTAATAGGGGACATACTCAGATACAGAGAGCTGAATTTTGAGGTAACCGATGTGGAAGGACAGGGTGTAAGAGAATGTACTGTTATAAAAGAAGATCCAGATAAAGAAGGCACTCAATAGTAAGGATTGTAAAAAATAACCATATCATAAATCGTGACGCATTTTTACAGAGTTATGTTCTTACAGTCCATGAATACCGTATGCATGGCCATTACAGCCCCTTATCCCGAAGATCCCGGACATCCCTGTCCATATCATCTCTTTACATACTTCAATACATCTTTTATATCGTCTTCCGAAAAATCAAATGTTTTCAATTTAGCACGTAATAATGCTTCCGACGTATCTTTATTTACAAGTTCTTTTAACTTCTCCAGTTTATCTTCCGATATCTTTCCTTTCAGATTATCCAGAGTTTCATTCGTAACCATTATATATATGCCATGATCCAGATAATATATAAGTCTGTCACGGAGAGGTTCATAATCGGTAGAAATCGTTCCTATCATATTAAAATATATTTTTGCATTCATCCTGTCACCCAGTAATCTATAGGAATGACCTATTATACGAAGGGAATTAACGCAATCTATATCGATATTCGTATTATCTTCATCAGGATAGTGTGTAATATTATCGAGAGCTTTTCTGGCATAATTTATTGCCATATTATAATTTTTCACTTTATGGAAATAAATATAAGCAAGCCCCTGATAAAGATCATAATTTCTGGGGTTATTCATTATACCTTCTTCAAGAAAATCTATTCCTTCGTCCGGTTGATTGAGCGTGATAGCAAGAAAATAACCTCCAAAATCATAGGCTTTAATAAAATGATTATCCAGCCATGTAATAAATCTTAATATTGGTAATATCTGTTCCCCTTCAGTCTTAAAAAGATTACCACTCGGTTTTACATCTTTTCTGGGGCCATAAAAGGTTGCATGAGAGGTTTCCGTATGATAATTAAGCACTCTTCCCCATAACACGGCAGCCATAGTTTTTCTCGTTTCTCCGAAAATAACTGCAGCCATATTAACCGAATGATTGTAAACACTTTCAACTCCCGGATTGATAACTTTTATATAAGGTTTATCAAGATAAAATCTAAAACCAACAAGAATAGAAAAAAGAATGATAGCAATAACAATTCTTGTGGAAGTATGCATCATTTCCCTACTTTCTTCATAAATTTATTAACTGCCGGCCTCAATGCTATTGCCAGAAGAAAAAGAAAGGATAAAGGGGCTATTCTCATTAACCACATATCTGTACGCAGTTTTTCAGGATGTCTCCATGGCTGTTCCAGAACAGCATCAAGGATAAATCTGTCATGATGATGGGCCACACCGCAACTATCTCCATGGTTGTGTTCTCCCCCTTCTTCATGGCCTTCTGCATCGCCTCCATGTTTTTCACATTCGGAACAGGTTTCTCCGTCACTGTGCTTATGTTCACCTGTTTTTTCAGAATGTTTTTCACATTCGGAACAGGTTTCTCCATCACTGTGCTTATGATGTTCATTACCGGAGGCAGATACAGTTAAAGCCACATTACCTGCTATAAGAATTGAAAAGGAAAGTAATATAATTAAAATTATTTTTTTCATTCTATCACATCCTTAAAGATCTTTATTTTCCAGTACCCAGCATGCAAGGAAAAGAATAAAGGCTATATACAAAAGCCCGTAAATTGTAGCGGAAATTGTATATTCCGGAGGCAGATAAAAACTGTTCATAGCAGCAGATTTTATGTCAAAGTAATAAAGATGGGGGAAAAAAAATTTAGTTATTATACTTAGTATATAGGAATACCGGAAAACCTCATCCTTACCGAGATAGGTCAGATAAACCGGTGTCATATTTCCGACTACAATCATAGTAAAACTCAGACATGTATTTATAGTAACGGGAAGAAAAAGAGAGAAAAATATTATATGGGCTATAACTATTGCATTGGAAAGGAAAATAAAAAATCCCGCCCATATGATATTAGGTTCAAAAAGCCCCTGTTTGCTGTAAGTCACAATAAGGAGTTCGCCAATCATAATAAGAACATTTATAAATACAACGGCACAGATACTCAAAAACTTGCCAGCCAGATAATCATACCTGCTTACAGGCTTTGCAAGCATGGTATAAATATATCGATTTTTAATATCGGAAGGAACAGATGTAAGAGACAGACTGAAGGAAAGTATCAAATTTATAAGAGCAATACCTGAAAAAGAAAAATCTATTATTACTTTATTCGGCATATCTCTTTCAAATATTCTCAGGGACATAATTAATATCAGGAAAACAAAACTTGTAAATAAAAATATGTAACCTATCTTTCTTTCATAATGTTCATAAAAATAAAAATTGAAAACTTTTAGTAAATTTTTACTTAACATTGATTGCCTCTCCTACTTTTTCAAGAAATACTTCTTCCAGAGTTCTCTTTTCCATATTTACCGTCAGAATATGGGCTCCTTCACCGTGGAGTAATTTAACTATTCTGTTTACCTCTTCTTTTCCATAAGCCATAGCCTTTATATGAGTTGTTCCTTCAAATGTTAACTCTTTAAATTTCTCATTCTTTTTTAAATCGTCACAGGTTTTTCCCTCCGACAATTCAAATATAATAGAAAAACTCTGGGAAAGATTGATTTTACTGTCCGGTGTAAGCAGTTCCTGAATCGGTGAACAACATATAAGATCTCCTTTATTTACTATTGCCACATCATTACAAACCATTTCAGCTTCTGAAAGCTGATGGGAACTGAAAAATATGGTTTTTCCTTCTTCTCTCAGTTTAATCATTATATCTCTTACAAGACGTTGCCCTGCAGGATCAAGGCCTGATGCAGGCTCATCGAATATATAGAGTTTCGGATTATGCAGAATGGCCTGTGCTATACCAAAACGCTGTACCATACCTTTGGAAAATTCCCTTATCTTTGTTTTCTTTTTATCACTGAGACCTACCAGAGACAGAACATAATCTATCCTTTCTACCGTTTCTTTTTTACTCATATCATAAAGGCCTGCATAAAATTGAAGCAATTTTAATGGATTTGTAAAATCGGGATAATAAAGGCTTTCAGGAAGATAACCTATATATCTTTTACTTTCCCTGTTCATAGGTGAATGGCCAAGAACTGTTATTTCCCCTGAAGTCTGAGGGATAATACCAAGGATTATTTTTATAATGGTTGTTTTTCCTGAACCGTTGGGGCCTAAAAAACCGAAGATTTTACCTTTTTCTATATCAAAAGAAACACCTTTCAATGCAGTTATAGTCTGCTTTTTATTCAACCTGTTGTAAATTTTTACAATATTCTTTATTGATATTATTTTTTCTTTCTCCATTTAAGAAACCTTTCTATCAATTATTTTACTGACCTGAATATAAGGGTTTGTAAAAAAATAACTTATCATGTTTACAATCGTGACGCGTAACTCGTGACGGGAGGACAAAAGCCATAATTTGCCAGAGTTATTTTCACACAGTCTCTAATTAGCACTCCAGATAAGTTGGTAACCCTTTTACCTGTTGCGGCAGCAAGCATGTATCACCCTTTACAGGAGCATATATATTATTTATACTCATCTCAATAATTAAATTATTCAGATAAGTGTCTGTAGATAAAATTTTATCTAAAGCTTAATTTACGCCATTAAAAATGAAAATTCCTATACCATTAAATTATACCCATTTTTTCTCTCTTTTATTCCTGAACATTAGAGAGAAACAATCATCTTTTGTAAGCGTTCAGCTATCAGCAGTGAGCAGTCAGCTTTTATTAGAATTACATAATAACTATCATTAAATATTCTTTAGCTGATAGCTAACTGCTGAACGCCTACCATTTTTTCTATGTTCAGAGTGACAGTGTGGCAGACCACTATAAAATACCCTGTGCTTTTCTTTTTAAAAATCTTCCATAACCTGTCTGACCGGTAAATTTTCCGTTTTCTGCAACTATTTTTCCTCTGCATATGGTCATATAAGGTTGACCTGTTACGGTCATACCTTCATATGGAGACCAGTCACAGTTTGTTTGGAGTAATTCAGGATGAATTACTGTTTCTTTTTTCGGATCAAATATGATAATATCTGCATCAGCACCGGGAACGAGAGTTCCTTTTTGAGGATAAAGTCCGAAGATTTTTGCCGGATTTGTACTTACAATTGAGACAAATCTATTTAAGGATATTCTGCCTTTTACCACTCCTTCACTGTATATAAGTGGAACCATTGTTTCCACTCCCGGCAGACCGTAAGGTATTTTTGTAAAATCTCCATGCCAGGCATTTTTTTGTGCTGTAGTAAAGGTACATGTATCGGTTCCTATTACATCTATCTCTTTTCTGACAAGTCCGTCCCAGAGTCTGGTACAATCCTTCTTCTTTTTTACCTGAGGACAGGTAGCATACCAGTGACCGTTCTCTCTTTTAAAAACTTCATCATCTAACAAAAGATATTGAGGACAGGTTTCTGCAAAAACCTTAACACCTCTGTCTCTAGCAGCTTTTACTGCATCTGCTCCCTCCCCTGTCGACATATGGACTATATAAAGGCGTCCTCCTGTTACTTCTGCCCATTTTATTGCTCTCACAATCGCTTCTTCTTCAATAAAATTAGGTCGTGACAGAACATGGGCATAAGATCCGTATTTCTCTTTTTCTTTCTCATAACGGTCTACAAGCATCTCCAGAACAACAGGACTTTCTGCATGGACAGATATTATAGAACCATAGAGGCACGTACTTTCCAGAGCAGAAAACAATGCTTCATCATCACTCATAAGCCCTCTGCTTTTGTAACACATAAACATCTTAAAGGAAGGAATACCATACTCAACAGTTTCCTTTATTTCTTTTAAAATATGTTTATGCCAGTCTGTAATGCATAAATGAAGAGAATAATCTATAGCGACTCTTCCGTCTGCTTCTTTTCTTCTTTCTTCCACACCTTCAATGAGGTGTTTTCCCTTTTCCTGATTTGCAAAATCTATAACAGTAGTCACACCGCCTGATGCTGCAGCTTTTGTTCCGTTTTCAAAATCGTCAGAACTTACTGTACCTGCCATAGGCAGTTGAAAATGGGTATGAACATCTATGGCGCCCGGGAAAATATATTTTCCTTCACCATCTATTATTCTGACATTATCTTCAGGGAGATTATGCCCTATAAGAACAATTTTTTCTCCTTCTATACCTATATCTGCTCTGTAAATATCACAGGCTGTAACAATAGTTCCGTTTTTTATTAAAAGATCCATGGTACACCTCTTATTCTTGACGAGTGAATGATATGGTCACTTCTGAAAAATCTTGAACTCAAGATTTCTTTTATCTTCATCCACCTGATGGGCTACATGATTTAGGTTCAAAAGGTTTACTCCCTGCTTTGAAAGATTTTACCGTAATTTCAAAATTAGATGCTATATTCTTATATGTATCTTCAGGACTGTTCAATGTGATTATATAAACATGGTTATTCTTTATAAAAAAATACCCGTCAATAATATCTGTTTCAGAATAAGGTTCTTCTGCAATAAAACCTTTTGCTTCAGATCTCTGTATGATACGTACTGCAGGGACTCCATCCACCTTTGTATCGGTTTTTTCAATTATAGTACTGTGAATTTCCATTGTTTCATTTTTAAAATCATAAGGTTCTACCTGAGAAACAATTTCGGCAAGGGTTCCGTTTTTTTCTAAAGGGAAACCGTCTACATAAAATGATGCAAAACCATCATGTTCAAAATATACATTGCCACGGTCATCAAAAGCTTTCCATCCGTCGGGAAGAATAAGAGAAAAACGGTCTCCCTTATCCTTATATTCTTTTAAAGACCTGTCAACTGCTGCCAGGGATTGAATAACAGATAACAGTAATATACCAAGACATAATAACAGTAAAGTTGAATATTTATTCATAATGTTTACTCCTCGATTTATAGATTTTTTTATGAGTATAAACTGTTATCATCTGAAAGTCAATATATGGTTCCAGTTTGGAGTGTTGGTTTTGGGGTGCCAGGTGTTCTTAGTACCGCTCCAAATAAGTTAGTACCCATATTAAAACCTGTCCCTGGCCGGACTCTTCCGGAAAAGATATGATCCTGTTACGTGTCAAACTGGTTTTACAGACATCTACTATTTCACCTCTATTTATAGTTACTTTCATAACAATCTATAATTAAGAATTGGTGAAAAGCGAGTAGTGAGTAGAATATGGCAATTCACTCACTGTTCACTACTCACTCATTATACTTTCACGCATAAATAATTACATCGAAATATTTATATAAAATCAAGTAATTGCAATGATATTATAATTTTTACCGATGTAATTATTAACAGACTTGCGTATAATTATGAATTGTTATGAAACTAACTATAATAAAGCTTTTCCTCCCGTAACGCGTCACGAGAGTAGTTATGTATTATTTATGCTCACCTCAATAATAGATTTATGAAATCAATCATAATTTCCAGTAAAAGTAAATCTACCTGTCGTAAAAAAACACTATCTTTTTACTTTGCTATCACATAATAAAATGTTATAATATTATTTATTAAATTATTTAGATAAATTGCCTGTACATAATTTTTTATCTAAAGTTTTATTTTACGCTATTAAAAATGAAAATTCCTATACGTTAAATTTAACAGATTAACCTCGTGTGACGCGTGTGACGCGTCACGAACCATATGCACTCATTCAGGAGGTTTATATTATGCCTATAATATATTGTGGTAATTGCGGGCATCAACATAGAGAGAGTACGAAATTCTGCCAGGGATGTGGCTGTGAAATAATAGCCACAGATTCAAGCGGTTCATTAATGGCAGGAGTAATGCTGGATAACCGTTATGAGATAATAGAATTGATTAAAGCAGGAGGCATGGGTGCTGTTTATAAAGCTCTTGATCACAGATTTGATAAGAAATTATGTGCCGTAAAAGAAATGCTCAGTCAGGCAGGCGGTACATCTCATGATCAGGAGTATATGATTGATCGTTTTAAAAAAGAAGCACATATGCTGAACGAATTGAGGCACCCTAACATGCCTGTAGTAAGAGATTATTTTATTCAGGCAGGACGATATTATCTTGTCATGGATTATATAGAAGGAAAAGACCTTGAAACAATTCTGGAAAAACATATAGACGATCAAAAATTACTGGGACTAAATGAAGAGAATAAAGGTCTTCCTGAGGAAAAGGTTGTTGAATGGGCAAAACAGATACTTGACGCTCTCGATTATCTTCACAGCCAGAAACTGGTATACAGGGATCTGAAACCTTCAAATATAATACTTCGAAACTCGGACCAGAGGGCAATGCTTATAGATTTCGGCATAGCAAGAACGGTAAATCTTGAAACAATTCAGAATACAAAAACTGCTACCGGTACACCTGCCTTTGCCCCTCCCGAATTATTTGAAGGTAAACCTGAGCCGAGAACGGATATATATTCTCTGGCTGCTACCATGCACTGTCTCCTCACGGGAGATATACCTTTTATCCCCTTTTCTTTTAAGCCTGTAAGGGAAATCAATCCGAATGTATCGGAAGAACTTGAAGAAATAGTAAAACAGGCCCTTTCACATGACGCAAAAAATCGTTTCCCTTCTGCGGGGGACATGAAAAAGGCTCTTGAAGACTATAAAAACTCCCCTGCTCATATAAAAGAAACACATAGATATAAAAAAGATGATACAGGTAAACCTCATCAGATGCAAGAAAAAACTTCAGACGAAGAGGATAGCGAATCTACTCTGATGCTTATGAAGGCTCCAACTGTACCTACAAAATCAATTCCAGATAAGACTTCGGCGGAAAAAGCTAAAGACCATGTAACTGCCTCAGAAACCACTTCCAGAGAAAAAAAGAGTCGAAAATATTTGTTCGGCATATCTATTATCTTAGCTCTACTCATCTTATCTATAATAGCATCAGGTCTCATGAAAAACGGAAAATTCTTTAAAGAACAGGCAGAAAGAGCTTTTAAAAATAAAAATTATGAAAAAGCCAGAAACTGTTATAAGAGACTGGCACAGCTAGATCCTGACTCTGGCAAAGCAGATCCAAATACACTGAAAAATTTACTTTTCATGGCAGATAATGATCCGAACCATATGCTTGATTATTGTAATATTGCAGAACTTATGATAGATCCGAATGATCCAAATTCTCTTATTTCTCTGGGAAAAGTTACCGAAAAAAAATTCCCCGATAAAGCAAAAGGTTATTATGAAAAAGTTATAGTTATAGAACCTTCAAATAAAGATGCCTGTTTAAAACTATATAATATTTATCTGAATGAGAAGGATTATGAAACGGCTAAAGATATACTTGATAATTCTTCTATATCTAATAAAAATAAATATTATATTTCTCTTGGAAATGAATTTTTAGCCGCGCAAAAATATAAAAAAGCTGAAGAATGTTACAGAAAAATAAAAGATATTAAGAAGGAGGATAAAAAACTTGAAATTTATAAAAATCTGGGTAAATGTTATATTAACCTGAAAAATTACAAAGAAGCTATTGATACCAATAATAGTATAATTAAAATAGAGTCAGGTTATATTCAATCCTATATAGATCTCGGAATTATCTATTATGACCAGGATAAATATAAGGATGCTCTTAGTAACCTTGAAAAAGCGGTAAAGCTCAATTCATGGGATAATAAACAGGGTAAAGCTCTAATAACCCAACTGAATCTACTCGGAACAAAGTTTTTAGAAACAAAAGCTTATGAAAAATCAGAACGGGCTTTTAAAGCATCCAGAGTAATTGATAAAAAGAATACAGATGCCCGTAATGGACTTGTCAAATGTTATATGTCTTACGGAGAAAAATTATTTAATATTCAGGAATATGAACAGGCAAAAGAAAATTTCAACAAAGTAATAGACCTTATGGGTAAAGATAATAAAGAAGCAAAGATTGCCCTGAAACATATAAAAAAGATCAATAATATTCTTTATCCTCAACCGCAGGTTAAATACTATCCGCCTAACAATAATACAGGGAACAATAATACAGGAAATGGCTCAGGTCAGACCGATCTGCCGGATGCTACTGTAGATGATCTGCCAACGGGAGATATATAGGAAAAATTTAATAATCAGGAGGTTAATTTTATGTCATTAAAAACTTACTCTATCATTACAATGATTTTACTCGTTTTTTTCTTTAACATTTCTGCAGTTCTATCAGAGGAAAACGTCAGTTCTCTGAATAAAAAAGGGCTGAATGCCTATGAAACAGGCAATTACGAAGAAGCCATCAGTTATTTTGAAAAAGCACTGTCTATTGCTCCCGAACAGGCTCCTTTATGGAATAATAAAGGCCTTGCCTTATATAAACTATTAAAATACAATGATGCACTGACATGCTTTAACGAAGCCGTAAAAAGAGACAAAAACTATGATAAGGCTTATTATAATAAAGGTATGACCCTTTATAATATGGAAAAATATGAAGAAGCTATAAAATCTTTTGAAATGGTTTTGAAAATTAATCCAAAATATAAAAAAGCTTCAGAGAAAATAGGAGAAGCAAAAAAAGCCATCGAACATAAAAATCAAAACTATAAAGAAGCAGAAAAACTATTTGAAAAAGGGAATGATTTATATCTTGCCGGGAAATACGGAGAAGCAATCAAATGTTTCGATGAAGTTCTGAAACGTAATTCTTCCTATGAACAGGCAAAACAAAAAAGACAGGAAGCTATAAATGCCCTTTCCGCACCGTCACAGAAAACAGAAACATTCATGGAATCATGCAGGAAAGGAAATACCTTCTATAGTATGGGAGAATATGAAAAAGCTATAGAATGGTTCGATAAATCTATAGAAGAAGAGCCTTCCAGTGGCGCTGCCTGGTTCGGGAAAGGCCTCGCAATATGCGCCATTGCTTTCAAGAATATGAATAATTATGATAATGATGGGAAAAAATATCTGGACAGGAGCATTAAAATATCTCCGGATCTGAAAGATTTTAATATTAACATTGAAAACACAGACGGATTTACACCTTTACACATGATGGCCTTTTTAAAAGGTAATAAAGACATAGCGGAATTACTTATAGAAAAAGGAGCGAATATTAATGCCAGAACAGCCCTTGGTAATACTCCTCTTGCCATTGCCATCATATGGAAAAATAAAGAAGTAGCAGATATGCTTGTAGTCCGGGGGGCTGATATGAATATTAAAAACAACGCAGGAGTTACTCCCCTGCACCATGTATTAAAGCGCCATGACAGTTACCTTGAAATAGCAAAAATTCTGATAGAAAAGGGAGCAGATATTAATGCCATAGATAATAAGGGTAAAACTCCTTTACATTATGCCACTGAAAATAAATTTAAAACTGAAGCAACATTACTTGTAAATAAAGGGGCAGAACTTGATCATAAAGACATAGAAGGTAAAACACCACTCATCTATGCTATATATAATAACGACAGAACACTGGCGGAATTAATTATAAATAAAGGTGCAAACGTAAAAATTCAGGAAAATAACGGAAAAACGCCATTACATTTTGTGCTGAATGATATATTAAAAGGAATACCGGAATTGCTTCTGGCAAAAGGAGCAGATATAAATGCCATAGATAATGAAAAACAAACACCGCTACAATATACCATAAAAAATGGCTTACAGGAAATATCTATGGCACTTGTAACTGGAGGGGCAGATATTAAAATAAAAGACAGTGAATACAACGCAACACCTCTTCACTGGGCAGCATATAACAATATGCCTTCTCTCGTAGAAATATTTCTGGCAAAAGGCCTGTCTGTTAATGATAAAGATATAAACGGAGAAACACCGCTTCACTGGGCAGCATATGCCAATGTCACAGATACAGGGAAATTGCTTACAGCAGGAGGGGCAGACATTACCAGTAAAAATAATGAAGGTGGAACACCTCTTCACAGGGCAGCTATAAACGGAGGTAAAGAAATCGCTTTATTACTTATTTCCAGTGGAGCCGATGTGCAGAGTAAAGACAATAACGGCAGAACTCCCCTGCATTACGTAGCATATACAGAGTCTACATCTGTAGCGGAACTACTCATATCGAAAGGAGCAGATATTAACTGTAAAGATAATAATGGTGAGACACCTCTTGATATAGCAAAAAATGCAAATAAAACTGCAATGATTAAATTTTTCACAAAAGACGGGAGTGAAGATAAATAACCTGATATGAAGAAATTACTATGTATATTTATGTATATATTGCTGAATATTTCTGTTGTTTTATCTCAGGAAACACTGGAAGAACTCAATAAAAAAGGTCTGGACTTATATAATAAAGGTAAATATGAAGAGGCAATTACCTGTTTCGATAAAGCTCTAAAAATAAATAATGATGTCTATCAGGTATGGAACAACAAAGGCCTTGCATATTATAAGCTACAGAAATACAAAGAAGCTATCAAATGTTTTGAGAAAGCTTTATCTATTAATCCCGGCTATACAACAGCCTGGTATAACAAAGGTTCTGCACTTTTTATGATGAAGAATTATAACGGTGCTATTGTATGTTTCGATAAAGTTTTACAGCAGGATCCGAAACATTCGGGAGCTAAAACAAAGAAAGAACAGGCCCAGGCTGCCCTGGATACTCAGAAATCAGTAGAAGGCCTTATAAATAAAGGTACGAATTCATATAACCAGGGGAAATATGAAGAAGCTGTAAGTTATTACGATAAAGCTCTTACACTTGACCCGGGGAATGAAACGGCCCTTGTAAAAAAAGGGGATACACTGGCAAAAGAGGGAAAATATGATGAAGCAATCAAGTGTTATGATAAAGTTTTATCAGTTAATCCCAAAAACATAGAAGCCCTTTACGGAAAAGGTACTGTGTTTTTTGCACAGGGAAAATATAAAGAAGCTATTGAATATTACAATAAAATCCTTGCAATAAAACCTGATGACAGTAATGCAAAAGCTAAAATGGCAGAGGCTGAAAAAAACCTCGCTGTCATGGAAACACCATCGGCAGAAAAACTTTTCCAGGAGGGAGAAAAATTTTTCAATCAAAAAAATCTGGATGAAGCCATAAAATGTTATGATAAAGTTTTAACAATAGAGCCAAAAAATTCAAAGGCTCTTCTAAAAAAAGGAGATATACTGGCAAAAGCCGGACAATACGATAAAGCTCTTGAATGTTATAATAAAGTAGCTGCCATAGATCCCGGTTTCCACGAAATTCAGACTAAAATACAGGAAACACAGAAAGCTCTTTCCGGTCAGAATACTACTGTATCTCCGTCTTCAGAACCATGCAGGGAATTATACATGAAAGGGAGCTCATTATATTCACAGGGAAAATTCTCTGAAGCTCTTGAATTTTACGATAAAGCACTGGATATAAATCCGGATTATGCTCCTGCTTTATTCGAAAAAGGACTTGTTCTTAATAATATGAAGAAAGGTAAGAGCAAAGAAGCAAGAGAATGTTTTGTAAAAGCTACGCTCATAGATCCTCAGGCTAAAGAACTTAATCTTAATATAAAAGATAATTTCGGAAATACACCATTACATTTATCCATCATATCAGACAATATGAATTCCATTAAAATTCTTACACTTAAAGGGGCAGATGTAAACATAAAGAATAATGAAGGCAATACTCCTTTACACATAACAGCAAGATTTGGCAATGTAAATATAGCAAAAATTCTTGTTAACTCAGGGGGAGATGTAAACATAAAAAACAATGACGGTCTTACTCCTTTACATGCAGCATCTGCAAACGGCCATTTAAAAATGGCTGAATTTCTGATTAAAAACGGTTCAGATATAAATGCTAAAAACAACAAAGGGGAAACCCCTCTCAATGTAGCAGGTACAGGAGAAATGAGAGAACTTCTCAAAAAGGAAGCAAAAGAATAAAACGTCATATTATAATATTATCGTCGGAAAAGATATGATCCTGTTGCGTGGTAAACTGGTTTTGCAAACTGTTAATATTTTGCGTCTATATAATTTATAATTCTCTTTTAATACGGCATATCTTTTCCTCCAGAGCCCGGCCAGGGACAGGAGTGTATGCCATATTTTTTGGATACCCTTTTACCTGTTACAGTCCTAAGGACTGCAGGAAAAATAACTCCGGCAAATTGTTAAAACAATCAGTATCCTCCCGTCACGCGTTACGCGTTACGTGTCACGATACAGACTGTAAATATGATGAGGTTATTTCTTGACAACCCCTAAGATGTAGTTATTTCCTGACAACTCCTAAGATATTTACCTGTGTAAGATCGTTCTTCTTTCATTATCTCCCGGGCCGTCCCTTCAGCGATAATTTCTCCTCCCATATCCCCTCCTTCCGGCCCCAGGTCTATTATATAATCTGCATTCTTTATAACTTCCATGTTATGTTCAATGAGTAAAACCGAATTACCTTCTTCTATAAGTTTTCTCATACAGAATAACAATTTTTCAATATCTGCCAGATGTAACCCTGTAGTAGGTTCATCAAATATATAGAGAGACCCCTTTCCCCTGGCTTTAAGAAGATGGAAGGCAAGTTTCAATCTCTGTGCTTCTCCTCCTGAAAGGGTATTTGCTGGCTGTCCCAGCTGCAGATAACCAAGTCCTGTTTCCTGAAGGACTTTAAGCTTTTTTACAGGAGAACTGTGAGATAAAAAAAACTCTATACCTTCTTCTACTGTAAGATGAAGAACATCAGAAATATTTTTACCTTTATATTTTATATCCAGAATCCTTTTCTGATAACGTTTACCGTTACATTCTTCACACATTACAAACATATCTGCCATAAACTGCATTTCCACCTCTATATAACCGTTTCCCTCGCATTTTTCACATCTTCCTCCCGATACATTAAAAGAGAAATGTCCCGGTGTTAATCCTTTTATCTTTGACTCACGGAGCTTTGCGAAAATATTTCTGATATAATCAAAAGCCTTTATATAGGTTACAGGGTTCGACCGGGGAGTTTTACCTATGGAGGATTGATCTACCATAAGCACGTCTTCTATATTATCTGCACCTTCAAGACTATCATATCTTCCGCATGGAAGAGAAAAATCTCCTTTAGCTCTTTTTATGGCAGGAAACAGAATATCTCCTACAAGGGTACTTTTACCTGAACCGGAAACACCTGTAACACAGACAAGCCTGTTCAGAGGTATGGTAAGGGTTATGTTTTTCAGATTATGTTCAGCCGCTCCTGTCAGTTTTATATATTTTTCAGTTGCACAGGAAGAAAACAAATCATCTTTGCCGTAAAACGGTATTTGTCTGATTCCTCTGAGATATTCTGCAGTCAATGAGTCATTTCCATTATGGAGTAATTCATCATATGGGCCGGCAAATACTACTTTGCCTCCAAGTTTTCCCGGTCCGGGCCCCATATCCACTATATAATCACATGATTTTATTATCTGACGATCATGTTCCACTACAACTACTGTATTCTTAAGATCTCTCAATCTTTTAAATATTCCTATAAGTCTGTCATTATCCCTTGAATGAAGACCGATACTTGGTTCATCCAGCACATAAAGGGTATTGGTAAGACCTGACCCAAGACATGTGGCAAGGGTAATCCTCTGATATTCGCCTGCAGAAAGAGTTTTTGTAAGTCTGTCCAGTGTAAGATAATCAAGACCTGTGCTGACAAGAAATGAGAGTCTCTGCTTTATTTCTTTTAAGATAATAAGAGCTACTGAACAGTCATATTCATTTAATTTCTCCTGAAGAGAAGTAAAAAATGTTAATGATTCTGAAACAGTCAGACCTGAAATATCGCCTATATCTTTACCGTCTATTCTGACATGCAGTGCTTCTTTTCTGAGTCTTTTGCCTTTGCAGACAGGACAGGTTTTTACGCCTCTATATTTACTCAAAAAAACCCTTATGTGGAGTTTATATTTTTTTTCTTCCACCTTCTCAAAAAAACCTTCTACTCCAGGGAATTTACCTTTCCCGTTCCATATTATGTCCTTCTGCCATGATGCCAGTTCTCTGTATGGTATATCAGTGTTTATACCGTAATTTTCCAGTATTCCTTCATATCTTCTGAAGAATTTCTTCCCTTTTTCCGTAGTCCACGGAATGACAGCTCCCTGTCTGAGGCTTTTGCCTTCATCAGGTATAACGAGAGATGTATCAAAGGTCAGAAGGTTGCCGAAACCATGACACTCATGGCAGGCGCCGAAAGGACTGTTAAAAGAAAATAACAGAGGTGACAGTTCAGGGAAATCTATGTTACAGTACGGGCAATGGAGAGAATTACTGAATTTTAATACATCTCCTCTTTCCGTAATTATTTCTACATATCCTTTTCCTTCTTTCCATGCAGTTTCCAGCGAGTCTGCAAGTCTGCCTCTATGCTTATGAGATATTTTTACTCTATCCAGCAGTATCATGGCATATTCCCCGAATTCCGTTACTTCATCAATTTTTACCGGGCCTCTCTCAGTCATCATCCTTATATAGCCTCTGGATTGTAAATAATTTATATGTTCTTCCCGGGACATATGGTTGACCATGCTATAAGGGAATGTTATAAAAATCTTTGTTTCTTCAGGTAAAGAGAGCAGTTCTTCAAGGATCTGTTCTGCCGTCTTTTTTTCTATTTTTCTGTTGCAGCCCGGGCAATAAGTTTTACCTGTTCTTGCAAATAAAAGGCGCAGATAATCATTTATTTCTGTGGCAGTCCCTACTGTAGAGCGGGAATTTCTGGGAGGTTCTGTCTGTTCTATTGCGATAGAAGGAAGTATGCCTGAAATAGAATCTATTTCAGGCTTATCCATTTTCTCAAGAAACTGTCTGGCATAAACGGAAAGAGATGAAATAAATCTCCTCTGACCTTCTGCAAATATTGTATCAAAAGCCAGACTGGATTTACCTGAACCGCTTACGCCTGTTATGACAATAAATTTATTTTTCGGGAGATCCAGATTTATATTTTTTAAATTATTCTGTCTTGCTCCCCGTAAAGATATATATTGTTCCACAGGCTTATTCTTCTAAAGCTCTATCCATATTTTCTTTAATTCTTTCTTTAAGTGCCTTTTTTCTCCGTAATTCTATCTTTTCTTCCATAGTTCTTGCCTTTGCCCTGTCTTTTTCTTCTATTAAAGCTTTTATTGCCGCCTGATCGAGCATAGTAGTATTTTCAGGTATATCAGGTACGTCTGACAGATATTCCAGAGCTTTTTCATATTTCGGTATAAGCTCTTTACTCGGAGGCGTATCGGCAAGTATACGTATTTCCTTTGTCATAAAATCTTCCCTGTCTTCATTTATCATTTATAAGTGTCTCTCCTTTTAATCGTGACGCGTGACGCGTGACGCGTGACGCGTGACGCGTAATGCGTAATGCGTAATGCGTGATGCGAACCGAAGAATAATTACACAAACTATAAATATTATAGATGAACTTTAATGTAAACTCAAGTTTTTATGAATATTTTTAAAGGATAATTTATATAAAAAAAAGAATTTATAATTTAATTGAAAATACTATCCCACAAAAAGGAGTTAATAAAATGTATTTAAAAATATGCATATTCACAGCCATAATAATAATATTAAATTTTTCTTTAACCCTTGCAGATCCTGCAGAAGAAGCGGAAAAACTGGTTCATGAGGGGAATGAATTATACAATCAGGGACAGTATAAAGAAGCACTGAAATGTTATGATAAAGCCATAGAAATCTATCCTGAGGAACATTATGCCTGGAATAACAAAGGCCTTATTTTTCATAACATGGGAGACTATGAGGAAGCAATTAAATGTTATGATAAAGCACTTGAGATTGATCCTTTGAATATGTATGCATGGTATAACAAAGGACTTATTATGGAGGATAAAGGGAAATACGAAGAAGCAATCCGGTTTTACGACAGGGCACTGGACGTATTTCCTTTTTATACCGTTGCCCTGAATTCAAAGGGTGTTTGCCTTACAGAACTGAAAAGATATGACGAAGCAATTCAATGTTTCGATAAATCTCTCAAAGCTGACATAAAAGAAGTGTCAACATGGAATCAAAAAGGATTTGCTCTGTACAGACAGAAAAAATATTCGGATGCAATTGAATGTTTCAATAAAGCACTTGAACTTGATGAAAGAAACCCGGAAATATGGAACAATAAAGGTCTCACTCTTGCAGGTCTGAATGAATATAAAGAAGCAGTTAAATGTTATGACAGGACTTTAGAGTTAGAACCTGAATTTAAAGAAGCCAGCCTCAACAGAGAAGAAGCTCTGAAAATACTAAAAGAAGGTGAAAAATAAAAAATAATTTTTATGTCAATGCCCAAAATATATGTGTAAAATTTATTCAGGAGGATTATATATGTTGAAAAATTTAATATTATTAATATGTGTTATTGCTATATTATCAATGGCTGGTTGCGGGGATTCTTCAAATAATCCCATTGTTATACCGACTCCAACATTCACGCCGACACCAACTTCTTCTGTAACGGTAACACCTACTGCCACGCCTACAAGAGGTATATCGGCATGGAGTGAACTTTCCCCTGCCACGTCTCCTTCCGAGAGATATGGCCATACTATGGTTTCTATTAATGGAACAGGCTATATGTTCGGCGGATATGATAATGTAAAGTTACCACCTTCCGTATACAATGATCTCTGGCAGTGGCCTTCAGGTAGCAATGAATTTTCTCAGATAGTACCGACAACTGCCTCTCCGTCTGTCCGTTATAACCATACAGCAGTAGTCTACAACGGGAAAATGTATATATACGGAGGTATGGGAGAATTTGTGACCATCTACTCTGACCTGTGGGTTTACGACCCTCTTTTAAACAGCTGGCAGGAAATCACTCCTTCAGGAACAAAACCGTCAGGGAAAGCCTATCATATAGCCGGAGCAGCAGGAGATAAAATGATAATTGCAGGAGGATATAATTCAGGAGAAACATGGATTTATGATTTTACCGGTAATAGCTGGTCGAAAAAGACAGATTTTCCGGGAGATTATACACTTATTGCCAGAGCTCCGTGTACTATATATAATAATAAATTTTATGTCTTTACTTCTCCGGGAAATACTCTTTATGTCTATGATCCTGCTCTGGATACATGGGCACAGAAAACAGCAGCAGGGAATGTACCTTCAACTATCAGGGCAGGTTCTACATCTCTTGCAGACAATGAAGTATTTATATGTGGAGGAGAAATAGACCTCAATAATCCTGTAAATACAACTTATAAGTTTAACCTGTCCACCTTCAGCTGGACTTCCCTGGATAA
The DNA here is from genome assembly GCA_964431735.1 of uncultured Synergistia bacterium. Lineage (GTDB taxonomy): Bacteria > Vulcanimicrobiota > SpSt-956 > SpSt-956 > JAKJGF01 > CALARM01. The sequence continues at coordinate 60,126 of CAYSLJ010000011.1, forward strand.
TATGCCCCTGGCACTTTCCTACAGTGCTTCTACTCTTTTACCCAATGGAAATTTCCTGCTATTCGGAGGCAGAGGAAGTAATGTAAAATCGACAAAGAAAACGTTGTTGTATAAAAGGTAAGGACACTGATAATTGCTGAACCGGGCATATAAATTTATTTCGTAACGCGTAAGTTGTTACGCGTTACGAATAGAAAGGTCAGTTAATTCTATGTTAAAAATTGTTCTCTCAATCATATCCATTATGATTTTATTTTCCGTAACAACGTGGAGTCAGGAAATTACAGGAGATAAGATAATAAAAAATCTCTATATGTCAGAAAATTACGGAACAATAAAAGATATGATAATAGAACTGGATTGTTTTGCTCCTGCCTTAAAAAAACAGGAAGCAAAAGATTTGATGGAATTATTTTTTACTGCAAGAGTCTTTTTTCATTCACCAAATAAGTTCAGGACAGAAAAAACCATGATAGATCCCGATACAGAAACAAATTTTTCCTTATATAGCATAAGAGACGGGAGAGTAGAGACTGTCTATATAGGAAACCAGATGATAAGTAAAAAAGAAGACGACCACCACCATTCCCTTTTTCTGCCATTCGGCATCGATATTCAGCCACAGGATCAATACAGAAACTATACCCTTGTTTCGGCAGAACAATTTTCAGACAGAGACGTATATGTCATAAATATAACGAATGAACAGGACCCGGAGGCGAAGATATCGACCATCTTTATAGACAGGGAAAGATTTATACCTCTCAAAGAAGAATACAGAGTAACAGAAGGAGAAAAAGAAACAGTAAAAACCACTCTTTATAAAAATCCGTGGCAACTTCCTGACGGAAGATGGATGCCCCTCAGGATAGAGAAATATGAAAACGGAAAAATGACCTGCTATGTAGTTTTAAAAGAAATTTCAATAAATGATGGACTTGATGAGGATTTATTTGTTCCTTAAAAATCAATAACAGGCATAACCGATTGAGTCACAATGAAGAACAAAAATTTGTTTCTCCCGTAACGCGTTACAATTCTCATTGAAAATTTAACTGAAATCAAAGCTCAAATTTTTATTATTCTCATCCAAAAACCATATAAAAACCATCTATGCCCTGAATATAAGACAATCTATCTGTTCCCCATAATCTATTGTTTACTGAAAGGATATGTAGGAGCAGTGGGATAACGGTTTTCCTGTTCGCCCCCTATCTGTCCTGTTTTTAATGCCCATAGACTTGCGCCATTGTCAAGAAAGACTTCTGCGAATTTATCATCGGCATATCTTGGCATTACAGTTTTCCATGAAAGAAGAGTTTTTAATACAACACCCATAACCCCTCCTGTATCAGCAGAAAAATATCCTGTTTCTGCATAGGATTTCCAGTCAGGTCTTGAAATACCGGCAGGTTTTACAATTTTTTCAAGAGATGAAGTTAATTCTGAAAGTTTTTTATAGGCCATAACATCCCTGTCTTCGGGATGTTCCTTTACCCATTTCATAAAAGAAGGATTCTTTTGAGTAAGTTCTTTAAAATTATAGAGGGCAGCATAAAGAGACTGGCTGGAATCCTGAACACATGAATTGGTAGAACTTATTATGGCCACACCGTCTCCATCACCTGTTCTGTACCGGGCCATCATTTTTTCCACTTCACCGTTAAGTATATCCATAAAGGAAATTTCTCTGCCATTAATCTTAAATTTTGTATTCATCTCAGGAAATCTTACGACTATATCTGTTACAGGCCTTGAGTACATCCACCCTCTGGCAGTATTTCCCATATAGTTATGCCATTTGGAAGAACCTGAAACCACACCGTTCGGGCCCTGGCCGTAAACCTGTTTATATGTAATGTCAAATTTTGGTTTACCTGTAAAAGGATCCTTTACTATCTTTGCATTTCCGAAAGAGAAATGGCCTGGCGTAATTCCTGCAACCGCTTTATCTCCTCCTTCACCTCCTATGCCTCCGAAGATATGACATAAAAGATAATCTTCCCCTTCTTTAAAAGAATTAGCTGTTTTTTCACCGGAAGAAGAGAGAAGAACACTTTCTGCAAGTCCTTTTCTCTCAGGAGTATTTAACCAGTTCTCTTTTTCTATATAATTTCTGGATGATTTCAGATCACTTCTCACAACTCCCGGCTCTACTTTCATAAGTTCCCCTGGCTCCAGACCATTTATAAGGAATTTACCATCTTCATTTCTGTGTCCGTAAATATACCATCCATGAGGGTTAAGAGAAGAATTTTCAATATTTTTCATAGTAATAAGAGGATGATCATGGGCGCCTTTTTCTTCCAGATATACCTCTTCTTCAGGGCCGTTAAAATCTCCCGTATTTTTATTATAATGAACGATTTTAAGAGTCTCTCCCCTGTCACCTTCAGAAGAGAGGAATTTAACAAAAGCCATTTCCTTACCTTCTATCATGACAGGTTCAGTATCGATATTGAGAACTGTTCCTGTTTTACCATCATTTGTAACCTGTACATCCTGAAGCATAACCCTTACTGAATCATCTTCTCTTGCTCCTGCCAGGGATTCCAGAGATGATACAAGTTTAAGATTATTCAATCTTTCAGGCAGTATATTCCCTTTTTTCATCTCTTTTTCTGAATCAGAAGAAAATTTAACATCCCTTATAACCATTCCGGCTCTATCCTGCCCCTCTGAACCTCCTCTGAAAGAGAGCCATACTTTGGTGCCTTTAAGAGCAGAAAAGTTCTCAGGTGCATTTTCTATTTCAATATATACACCGCCATCATGTTTTCTTTCATTTTTCTCTGGCATTATTAACCTTCCGCTCCATTCTGCCACAGGAAGATAAGAGTCTTTTATCTTTTGAGTTTCTTTCATAGTTTCCACTCTGACTTTCTGTATAAAATCAGTGGAAGAAAGATAAGTATTTTCTCCTGTTTCAGAAGATGAACCTGTATCTACCCTGTCTTTATTAATTTCATCTGTGCCGGCAGGAAATTTCCCATCAGGGCCTTTCTGCCAGAGTGTTTTAATTTGATTTTGATTACCTATAACTGACATATAATTGCCTCCTGCACTATTCAAAGTTTATAAGATTATAACGGTTTAACATATAATATGATTTGTTCTGTTCACTGTTCACCAGTTCATCCTGTGAAAGTCTTAAAACCTTTTCCGGTCCTCTACCTTCTTTAGCTATTTTTTCTACAGCCTGAAGGCAGAAAAAGTCTCCCTCTGACATTTTGTCCATAAGAAGGGGAATAACAGATCTTCCCATTTTTGTTATTTCATCAAAAGACTTTGTTTTACAGTAATCCTCAGGATTTGCTGAAAGGTGAAGGGCAGGGTCTTTACGGAAATTCTGCCACTCATTGTAGAGATTATCAAAATTCTCCTTCACTTCCGGTTTTACCTGTTGTGCTTTTTCTTTTGCCCTGGCTTTCATTTCAGCAGTTATTTCCATAAGCTCGAATTTCGGCCTGGAAGGAGCATCACCTGATTTAGTATAAAAACATACAGGTTTACCGTAGATATTACCTTCTAATTCACTTAATTCATGCTGAATTTTTGCAAGGTCACCGCATTTACTTTCCCAGGAAGGTCCATGACCGGGGCCTGATACACATCCATGGGTAAGATTGTAACCTCCGTTTGTTCCCCATACTGCTATTTCTCCTTTTTCAGCACGGACAAATCCATTTTTCTCATAAAATAAGTCAAAAGCAGACTGATCAGGATGACGCCAGTAGTACATTTTTGGAGGCCAGAACCACTGTTTTGTTTCTCCCACAGTCCAGGCTATGCAGTTATAATCCATCGTTGCCGGGCCGGTAACGACAGTTTCATCTACCTTTAGAGCAGGAAAAATTTCTTTAAAAAGTTTTTTTTCTTCATCTGTAAAAGGCCTTGGATATTCTCCATCGGGAGCATTTATATCAGATGAAATCTGTGACGATTGCCCAGAATTCAGAGTTTTATTTATTTCTTTCATCATATCTGCATCCAGTTTTCCCGGTATTTCACCTTTGCTGAACTTATCTATTGAGTCTGATGAAGATTTCTGTGAAGTTGTTGCTTTTTTCTGCTGTGTTAAATTAGCTTTTATTCCTGTTATATCCATAATAAAATGCCTCCTTATTTTTAATCCTTTATTTATAGAGTCTTCTGGCATGTGAAAAGTGTCCGAAATCTTCGAGTCTCAATTCCTTTACCGGCTTATTTGCTGTAGGTCTGTGAACAAATTTGCCATTACCTGTATAAATACCTACATGAGTAATTGTTCCATCACGATAATTGCCATAGGTATTTTTAAATAATATAATATCTCCTTCTTTTAAATCTTTTTTATTTGATATCTTTTTCCCTATATCATCGCCGGCAAAACTGTTAGCAAACCCCGGTCCTGTTGGCCATCCATCAGATGCTTTTCCGGTCACTCCTGCATTATTTCCGGCTTCTTTAATTACATTTCTGACAAAATTTGCACACTGTTCAGTCTGGCCCGGACGAAAATTTCTGTCTTTCCAGTTACTGGCTTTTTCAGCAAGTTTAAGTCCATCAATGAATTTATCATCTTCATCAGGTTTATTATCTGTTTTTACAGGTGAAAAAACACCTGAATAGTTTGTTACAGAAGTCTCTCCTCCATATCCGTTCATACCGGGTATTCCCAGTCCTTCACCGGGTGTTCCAAGAAAATTGCCCAGAGAATTTCCCATATCAGGCCTGAAGTTTTTATATATAAGGGCTCCATCATTTATACCAGGCATACCTTGAATTAGCTGGCTTTCCCCACCTGCAAGAGGTTTAATAATTTTATTAAAATTGCCTCCAGCAACAGACAGATTATTTTGATTACCTTTCACAATCGAGTTTAAAACTTCTTCCAGTCTGTTGTTTTTTTGTTGTCCTGAATTATATTGTGTTTTGCTGATGTTAACTGGCATTTTTTTACTCCTTCTCATAATTTTTTAATCTGAAGTTATAGTGTATTTCGTAACCTGACATAGATTATTAGAGTGAGCAGTGAACAGTGAACAGATTTCCTTACTGTTCACTGTTCACTGCTCACTTAATTTCTAGAAAGTTATGAAATTAACTATAATTATCTACTACACTTTTGCAGTTTTTATCTGCAAAAGTGTTTTGTTTAAACCTGTGTTTTATATTCCTGGTAACTTGCCATTACTTTCACTACATAGTTCTGTGTTTCTTTAAAAGGTGGCACCCCGCCGTATTTCTTTACATTACCGGGACCTGCATTATAGGCAGCTACTGCCAGTCTCATATCTCCATTGAACTGTTTCATTAACTGGCCTATATATTTTGCTCCCCCCATAATATTCTGTCCCGGATCATAGGCATTCTGAACTCCAAGGCCCCTTGCCGTTCCCGGCATAAGTTGCATGAGTCCCTGTGCCCCGCATCCTGATGTGGCTCCGGGATTGAAATTTGATTCATTCTTTATTATTGCTTTTACAAGTGCCGGGTCAACACCGTTTTTTCTTGCTTCCATATTTATCATATCAGAGAATTGGCCTGACACAGGGCCACCTGCTCCTGCCATTGCACCTGCTCCGTTGGGCCCCGCATAGGCTCCTGCAAATGATCCACCTGGCCCACCTGCATAGGCTCCTGCTCCACCAGGTCCTGCATAAGCACCGGAAAAAGGCATTCCCCCTCCGCCTGCCATCATGCCTCCCATAAAAGGATTCTGCCCCATACCCATGAAATTCCCCAGACAGTTACCCATCATAGGACTGAAACATCCCATACCACCCATTCCCGGCATCATACCACCCATTTGCTGGCATGTACCTCCTGTTAAACCCTGCATCATCTGCATCATCATCTGCATCATCTGCATCATCATCTGTATCACAGAATTCTGTGGCATCATGCCTATCTGTCCCATTGGTGAACCGCCGAAGTAATTATTTACTAAAGCAGTCGAATTGTTTGTATTTCCTATTCCTATTCCCATTCTATATACCTCCTTAACATATCTTTAACATGTACAGTTTATATTTATTATTATGTGAAAAGCAAGTCAAAAGTGTGTCATTTATATATTGTGATTGCGTTTAAAAATGACAGGTGATTTTACATACAAGGGAAAAAGAAATTTGTTATAGAATATTCAGAGTGAAAAGTGAAAGGTGAAAAGTGAATAAAATAAGACATTACCTGCCATTCACTATTCACTACTCACTATTCACTAATTACAGATTTATATGCATTAACTATAATTTTCAGTAAAGGTGAATTTACCTGTCGTAAAAAAACGCAATCTTCCATGTCATATATCTTCTTTTAACATGCTTTCGACGTACTTTTCATATATAATAATGTAAAAAGCATCTTATCTGACTGCAGTTACCTGGATATTAAAATTAACTTTAATTTAAATTTTTAATTCTATTTTGATGGGATAGATTATGTACTTTTCGAGGTTTTATCTGATAAAATCTGTTCAATGCTCATTTGTTTATATATATTTTCTGAATAATTCTCTTATACTATGCTCTTAAAATATAAAAATGAAATGAAACAGAATAATAAGGAGGTACTGGGACGTAATCATTTATGATAAAAAAATGAAAAATGATAACATATATTGACTCTTAAAGTTTAACAGGTTATTATAAAATCAATCATATAACTAATAAATATTAAGGAAAATATTATGTATCTGAACATTCTTCCCAGAAGCTCCGATTTATTTTCAGGCAGGGAAAAAGAGTTAAAAAAACTGAAAGAAACCTTTGAAGAAAGCAATTTATTTTATATTGAAGGCATATCAGGTATAGGAAAAACCTCCATTATTCTGAAATGGGCTAATATCCTTGCTCAGAACTATGAAAATAATATATTATGGCTGAAATGCATGGAAGACTGGACACTGGATACAGTCTTAATGGAGATTAACGAATGGCTTGTAAATAAAGGAGAAAAATCTTCAATACATATTTTAACACAGAAACCTTTAACAGGTCAGGAAAAGACTTTATATATTATCAATCTTTTAAATAAATCAAAATATATTATCTTTATTGATGATTTTCAGAGCTTAAAAGAAGAAGCTCAACGAATCTTTCTGAATACATTCAAACAATATATAAGAAATACAAGGATATATATAATTTCGCAGAAATCTCTTTCCATGAAATCTGTTGAACATATGGATATATTAAGGATAAAGGTAAAAGGACTTGACAGAGAGGATGCACTTTTACTCCTGAAAAAAATCTTTACTTTTCATGATGTGGATAAAATGCCTGATGAACCTAACATTATAAAAATAATTGAAAAAACAAAAGGTCATCCTTTCTTCTTAAAAACAATACTGGGATTAATCATATCAAGGACTTCAAGTATTGAATATATTTTAAACGAAAATATAGAAAAAGATATAGGTTCCATTATATTCAATAAATTAATAAAGAATATTACTCCTGATGAGAAAGATTTGCTTGACATCCTTTCAGGAACACGTATATCCTTATCTCCAGAAGATATAAGAGAAATAAGTAAAATCGAAAATTATTCTGCATTACTATTATCACTGGAACATAAAATATTCATAGAAAAGGATCAATCCTGCTGCTATTTAATACATCCCCTTTTAAAAGAATATATATGGAATAATCTTGATGAACATAAAAAAAATACACTTCACAATATCCTGGGTGAATATTTTAAGGAAAATCCAGGAAGATCACGTGAAGCTTTTTACCATCTTATAAATGCAGGTAAAGCAGAGAGAGCAGGAGAACTTTTTGAGAAAATTATGAACAACCTGCTTTCCCTGGGATATTGCGAAGAAATTATAGAAAAAATTAATATTCTGGAAAAATATATATCTGTCAATCAATCTATAAAAAAAATGAAAGCAGTTGCTTTATCACGTCAGGGAAACTGGAAGAAAGGACTTTTTATACTTGAAGAATTAAAAAACAGTGTCAGTGATAAACATCTTCTCTCTGAGATTTATCTATCTATTGCAAATATTCATGGAAGTGTGAGAAATCATTCCGGTGCAATAGATTATTACAGAGAGAGTCTCAAACTTTTCGAAGAAACAGGTAATATGGAACAGGCAATTTACGTAATGGATAAACTTGCTATTATTTATAGAAATTTAGGTGAAACAGAAGAAGCTTACAGATTTGTTCAGAAAATCTTTACTGCTGCAGAGCATGAACATAATGAAATATATTTAATTTATGCTCTTTCAAAAAAAATTACTTTTCTTCTGGAAGACAGGGAATTTGAAAAAGCCATTGATTATTCAGAAAAATATCTGGCTATGGCAGAAAAAACAGGAACACTTGATTTTATTCACTCAGCTTTAACCGGTAAAGGCTATGCCCTCCTGGGACTAAAAAGATATGATGAAGCTTATGAATGTTTTGAAAGAAAGCTCATAACAGGGAAAGAAAGTGGAATTAAACTTGTAACAGCCTTTTCTTACCAGGGACTATCAAGGATTCTGTACGAAAAAGGTAATCTGGAAAAAGCTTCAGCATTTCTTGAAAAAAGTATTGAAATTTACCTCTCTATAGGAAATAAACTGAGTGCTGCTATGTGCGAATATAATCTGGCTACTATATTATCAGAAAAAAAAGAATTCTATGAAGCTATAGAATTATATTCAATAGTAATGAAAAAAGCTGCTGAATTATCTTATGAAAAATTAGAAATAAAGGCGGCAATAAATATTATAAAGAACAGATTAAAAACAAGAGGAGATTTTCCTTCATCAGAAGAAGCAATCAGATTAAAGAAAACAATTCCGGAACATTTAACAGAGGATAAAATAAACATTAATCTCATTCTTTCACTTATATATGACAGGGAAAACAAAGAAAAAGAAAAAGAGAATATACTTAAAGAAGCTCTGGAACTGTCGGAAAAGAAACATTATTTATACGGCATTACAAAAGCCTGTTATATAATGAGCGAAATTTCAGATAAAAGTAAAGAAATAAAAGAAGTGTTACGAAAAAGAGCCGAAGAAAACCTTGATAAACTGGAAGCAAGCCAGAAGAGAGAATTAAAAAATTTATTCTATGACATACAGAAATTAAAAGAAGAATATGTGGTAAAAATCCGGGACAAAGAATTCTCATACACCCTGCCTGAAGTTAATAAAATAAGAAAGAAAAGAAATGAATTTGACCTTTTTATAGATATACCCAATAAATTTGCCTTTGAAAAAGACATAGGAGAATTAAATATCTTCAGGAAAACAAAGCTCATAAATCTTCTTTTATTATTAATTCGCAGTAACGGAAGGGAATTGTCCTATAAAGAAATATACAGAGAAATATGGGAATGGGAATATGAGGAAGATGTAAGTGATTCTGAAGTCAGAAAATGTATATCCCGTATAAGGAAAATCCTGGAGCCTGAAGAAAAAAATTTTAAATATATATTACATAATCAGGGTTTCTTCGGGAAAAAAGGGAAATATTATTTTAATATGAACACCAATTTTTGCCTTATTGATAAAAACGATTTATAAAAACTACCCCCATTATTAACGAAACAAATAAATTTTGTAAGCGTTCAGCGTTTAGCTATCAGCTATCAGCTAAAACTTACATAGCCTGATTATGGAGTTGTAAAAAAATAACCTTATCATATTTAAAATCGTGACGCGTAACGCGTAACGCGTGACGCGAGGACAAAAACCATAATTTTCCAGAGTTATTTTCTTACAGTCCCTATGTAAATTAGTCTGAAAAATAGAATTTAACGACATTTATTATATAATTGCTGTAAAAGCTGACTGCTGACTGCTGATAGCTGAACATTTACAATAATACTTCATAGAATTATCTACAGCATTAAAATTTCACACACTTTTGACTTGCTTTTCACAAAATAATGACTTTATAATTATAGCTGTGGAGAGTTTTGATTATCTAAGGGGTTGTCAAGAAATAACCCAATCATATTTACGTCTATATCGTAACGCGTA
>CAYSLJ010000012.1:0-66973 GCA_964431735.1 uncultured Synergistia bacterium
ACAAATTTCTTTTTCCCTTGTATGTAAAATCACCTGTCATTTTTAAACGCAATTCAGCTTATCACTAATCCCGATATATGCTTGACTTTTACTGTAAAATAAAATATATTTATTCTGAAGGAATAAATTTTGGTGTAGAAATGCTAATGAATATTAAGCAAATAAAAAAATATAAAAAAGCTTTTACTGTTATAGAATTATTGATTGTCATATTTCTGTTCGGTATATTTCTTTCTGCCATAGGTACGATATGTGTTCAGGGAATAAAAGCTTTTCATAGATCCAGGAATAAACTGGTAACACAGCAGGAAGCACAGATGTCTATTGACAGACTATGCAGAGAATTAAATGAAAGTTATGAGCCTGGTATGGCAATAAAAAAAAGCCATGACAACGGAGGAGATCCTAATGAAATATGGGATGCAATCTGTTTTCCTACCTCCAGAAATAATGATGATGCATCAGGTAATACAAATATGAAAAATGGTAAATTAGAGTGGAACAGATATGTAGTTTATTTTAAAAAAATGGGAACAAAAGAAGTTTACAGAAGGGTGATTCAGGTTACAGGTTACCCGGTAAATTCTTTATATCCTGAAGCAGTTCCGAAGGATAAACTCGAAGATTTCCTTAAACCATCGTATCCTCTCAGCTGTCCTCCTGCCTACAGTGTGTCCTCAGGCTCCATTACAGATGACAGAAAAATAGCAAAAGAGATTTATAGTATAGAATTTGATTTATATAATCCTTCTCTTGTCAATGTAGGTATACCGGTGGTACATATTACAGTCGATGCCAGGGTTAAACAGGGGACAGATGCAAACGGTAAGGATATCTATGAACAAACTGTTCTGACTACCGATGTAAAGCCTGCTAATAATTGACATTACCAGGGATCCGGTTTTGTTCTTGTAATAAATCCTTCAAAAGAAACATGTTTTAAATGTGAAGTCATACCTGCAGCATCTCTTTCTTTCCAGTATACGGTAACAACCAGATGTTTTATTTTATTTATATTATAACCATTATCCCATGACTTTACTTCAACAACAGGTGTAAATATTACATTTTTTATGTTTACAGGTTTAAAGGGCTCAATTATATCATTGGGAAATCCGTCCTGATTGAGATCATAATAAGGAGGATTTATAATGTCTCCGTTAGGATTGGCTCTGCTGTAAAAATTTGCGCTGTCTCCATTTGCACCGTAATAGGCACCGTCTCCTCCTGGAAGATCGGAAGTATTTGCTTCATGATGGACAAATTTCCCCGTTTGATTCGGATCGTTTGCATCTCCTCTGTCAGGATAATAATAGTTACTGTTGTTTATATCCGCTATACCGGGATAAAAAGGAATCATGTGAAAATTTTCTTTGTAAACTTCAAATTGAGCTATGGCAAGATTTGAAGCTATAGTAATATTTTCACCTTTTTTTATCATCATAAGTCCCTGGGCTATAACACCAAATGTTATCAGCACACCTGTGAGAAGAATTATCATTGAAATTAAAATTTCTATTAAAGATAAACCTTTTTTTGATTTAATAATCATTTTAATTATCAGTTATTCCTTCTATATTTGTAATCATAATACTGTAATTTTATTATATCAAATTATTATTATGTTTAATATATATTTTATTAAAAATCAGTTGAAGAAAAAAATCTTGACTATCTGAAGCTTATAGACTAGAATTTATATATAGACTATAGTTTTGCACTTTTAAAAAAATTGTAATTTCTTATATATACAATTTCCAGTAAATCAGAGGTGAACGTTAATGAAATATTTTAAGAAGCATGGTATAGTCCTTTTTACCGTACTGTGTGTAATGGTGATTTTACTGATTATTTCTTTATCTATAGTTACCCTGAGTACAGGAAGTATAAGAACTATGGGAAATATCAATTCCAGATTTCAGGCTCTTAACCTTGCGAATTCTGCCTGTATGTATGGCATATATGAGCTTGAAACTAACTGGGCTACTGTTACTGCCTGGGGACCGGGGTATATGCCAGGCCCTCCGTCTTCTATGTCCTTTATTACGAGGGATATAACCGGTATGAACGGAATCAAGGGGAAATGTAAAGTCGCTTATGTCGATAATCTCAATAATCCGCAAAAAGGAACTGTAATAGGAGGCCCTTCTTTTTATCCGTCTCTTACGAGTACAGACATTTACGGAGAAACGGCAATGATTATAGGACAGGGTGAATACAACGGTTTTAAGAGGACTGTTAAAGTTACTGTTAAACACACATATTTCGGTTCCGGTGTTGATGGCTCCATATCTTTAGGTAATGACAAAATTCTGGTAACAGGTATTGAAAATATTAATACCCTGAGTCCCGGATCCGGAACCCTTTATTCTCACGGAGATATTACTTATAATGCTCTGAACAGCTATAGTATTCTGAACGGAAGTCTTCTCTGTACCAATGGAAATATACCTGCCCCTTCGTCAGGAGTAACAATAGATCAGAGATTTCTTGAGCCGAATCAGACAGATATAATAGGGCTTGTAGACTGGAATCTCAATGATCCGAATTTAACAGACGGAGATCCTGTTACTGATTATACGCCTGTAGCTTGTCCCACAGAACCTTCAGGACTGGATGCTAACAGTATATGCCGTCCTTCATTCAATGTAGACCCTGATATAGGAGACATCTGGACATATTATCATGAAGGTCGTTTAACTGTAGATCATAATACCTTTGTAAATGGCAGTCTTTATGTATCCCATGATATGTCGGGGGGGACTATGGACGGAAACATTCATTTGCTTAACAATGCCAGTTTATTTGTAAATGGTATACTGAAAATAGATGGCACCATACTTAATAGTTCCTATGGAAATATATATGTTGCCGGTTATGTAGATCCCAATACCCCTGATCCTAATACGAGAGGGATGGCTTTAAAGATAGGTGAAGTCAATCAGTATACTGTAGACAGGAGAAACTCACATGGTGTTGCCGTGTTTACAGATGGTGATATAAGTATAGGTCCTGTTCCCAGGAGCTGGGAGTGGACCGGTATGGTGGACGAGTGGTATCAGAAAGCACCGGAGGATATCATGAAAGTTGCTGAAGTATTTAATATGTTAGGACTTCAGGAGGTGGATGCAGCTACGGCTACAGCATGGTACAACAACAGTAATATTTCCAAGGCTCTTGTAGGCTTCCCCGGTATCAGCGGAAGACAGATTCTGCAGGGAGTTGCAAATTATAAACTCGTAGATAAAGGTTTAAAACCGGTACCTGATGATGTTGCATACTGGTTTAAATATATGCCTTCCGAATGTTCCGACTGGATAGAAAATATAAGCTGGGATACCTTTAAATATAATCCCAGTCTTTATACAGGTGCAAATGATGTTTTTCTTCAGGGAGTATTTTTTACGCATGGTGATTTTTATACTACTAACTGGCCAGGGACTTACGCATGGTGGCCTGTTAGAATTGTAGGCAATGTTATTACCCATAAAACATCTGTATCTCCTCCGGGACATAATGGAGATGTCAGGTTAAACGGTGCTTCTTCCATCATTCTTTATGAAGAATATTTTAATCAGAGATCAGGTAAGATTCCTGTGAAACCCATACTTACAATATATTCATGGCAGGAATTATGATAATTTTAGTGAGTAGTGATTCGTGAAAAGTGGAACGTACCAGTCACGCATTACGCATTACGCATCACGCATCACGCGTTACTCGTCACGACTATTTATTATGAAAATAATTATAAAATAAAACAAATAAAGGAGATTTTATGCTGGAATTTAAGAATTTTATAAACGGTACCTATGTAGATTCTTCCGTTAAACTCAATGTAATTAATCCTTATAGCGGAGAGGTTGCAGGAAAGGTATCTCAGGTAGGACATGAGGAACTGGAAGAGGCCATTGGCTGTGCATCCAGTTCATTTAATCTTACAAAAAAATTTCCTGTTTATAAGAAAGTAGAAATCTTAAAATATATAGCAAATAGAATAAAGGAAGAAAAAGAAGATTTTGCAAAACTTATAACCCTGGAAGCAGGGAAACCGATAAAGGATTCACGGATTGAAGTGGACAGAGCCGTAAACACTTTCAATCTGGCATCTGAAGAAGTATCCAGAATAAACGGTGAATATTTTCCTCTTGATATTATCCCATCATGTGCCGGCAGAAAGGCAATAACAGGGAGATTTCCCAGGGGGCCGGTGGCAGCCATTTCCCCCTTTAATTTCCCTCTTAATCTGGTAGCACACAAAGTTGCTCCTGCAATTGCAGCGGGAAACCCCGTAATTATGAAACCATCTTCCCAGACTCCAATGACTGCTCTTAAACTTGCAGGAATAATAGGAGAAACAGATTTTCCGAAAGGTGCAGTAAATGCTCTCTGCTGTCCTTCCCGTATAGCAGAAAAACTTGCTTCAGACAACAGGGTGAAAGTTCTTTCTTTTACAGGAAGTCCTCCTGTGGGGTGGCATCTTAAAAGTCTGGCTACTCAAAAACAGGTAACTCTCGAACTTGGAGGCAATGCAGGTGTTATAGTTCATAATGATTGTGATGTTGATTCTGCAGTAAAGAGATGTGTTACAGGCAGTTTTTCTTTTTCCGGTCAGGTGTGTATATCGGTTCAGAGGATTTTCGTACAGAATAAGATTTTCCATATCTTTCTGGATAAATTTATAGAAGAAACTAAAAAACTGAAAACAGGCGATCCTTTTGATGAAAATACAGATATTGGCCCTATGATTAATTCTGCGGGCAAGGATAAGGCTATGAGTTTTATAGAAGATGCTCTCAGCAGAGGAGCCAGGCTGCTACTCGGAGGTAAATCGACAGGTGGCAATATGGTAGAACCTGCAGTTCTTACAGAGGTAAAACCTTCCATGAAGGTGTTCTGTGAAGAAGCCTTTTCACCTGTTGTATCTATTATGGCTTATGAAGATTTTTTAGAGGCAGTAGATATGGTTAATAATTCAATTTTTGGACTTCAGTGTGGAGTTTTTACCGGTGATATAAAGAATATCTTTTACGCTTTTGAACATATAGAGACAGGAGGAGTAATAATTAATGACATATCTACGTTCAGAGCCGACAACATGCCTTACGGAGGTATAAAAGAATCCGGTTTCGGAAGAGAAGGACTCAGGTATGCCATAGAAGAAATGACAGAACTTAAATTACTTGTTTTAAACATGAGTCGATGAAAAAAATCGGACTGTAAAATGATCTAAAATTTTACATTTTTTTACATTTAAAAACAGTTTTTTAAATTTTTAATATTATAATTCTTATGAGTAATTAACAAGAATAATATATTACAAAGGCTAATTTTGCACCTGTCGCTCTGAAGAAATCAGAGCGATTTTTTATTAATTAATTGCAATAATGAAAAAAATCCTGTATAATTTGGTAATGTTTTTATTGAGATGAGTTTTTATTTAGTCTTTTTTATAGCTATCCATAAATAATGACCTCGTAATGCGTAAAGCTTAATGTGCAGGGATTAAGTCCGTCACGCGTTACGACAAATTAAATATACTATATATGCTCACGCTCAGGTCAGCAAAAAAAATATTGAGAGGTTTATAAAAAATGCTCTGTAAAGTACCAAGAGGAACTGTTGACATACTGCCTGGAACTGTGGAAAAGTGGCAATATATAGAAGATTTATTCAGGAAATTCTCTTTTTTATACGGCTACAAAGAAATCAGGACGCCAATTTTTGAACATACGGAACTTTTTACCCGTGGTATCGGTGAAACAACTGATATTGTAGAAAAAGAAATGTACACCTTTCTGGATAAAAAGGGGAGGAGTCTTACTCTCAGACCTGAATGGACTGCTCCTGTTATGCGCTCTGTTATTGAACATAATATGTCCCTTTTTCCTCCTTTGAAATTATTTTATGCAGGTCCTATTTTCAGGTATGAAAGGCCTCAACATGGAAGATATCGTCAGGCCCATCAACTCGGAATAGAAGTAATAGGTTCTGACAGCCCTCTTCTGGATGTAGAAGTTATAGATTTAATTTTCAGATTTTATAAGAAGCTCGGGCTTAAAGGATTATCTGTAAGTCTTAACAGTATAGGTTGTGCCGTGTGCAGACCTGATTCCAGAGAAAAGATAATAGAATTTTGCAGAAATAATCTGGATTCACTCTGTGATAATTGCAGGAGCCGTTTTGAAAGGAATCCTTTCAGAATACTTGATTGTAAAAATGAAGGTTGCAGAGAGATTGCCACTAAATGTCCTTCCACCCTTGAAACAATCTGTCAGCCATGTAAGGATCATTTCAACACTGTTACAACCTGTCTGGATAAAATTAATATATCCTATAATATTGAGCATACCCTTGTGAGAGGTCTTGATTATTATACAAAAACAGTATTTGAAGTTGTTTCTCAGGATCTCGGTGCCCAGAGCTCTTTATGCGGCGGCGGAAGATATGATAATCTCATGGAAGTTCTTGGAGGAAAGCCCGCTCCCGGTGTCGGTGTCGCAGCAGGACTTGAAAGGGTTATTATGGTTATGGAAAAACAGGGATTATCCTTTGGACCGCCACAGGAAACCGGTCTCATTGTCATTCCTCTCGGTAAAGAAGCTTCTTTATATGGTGTTGAGCTTGTTACAAAAATAAGAGAAGAACAGTTTATTTCAGCAGAACTGTCCGTAAGTGACAGAGGACTCAGGGGACAGTTAAATCTTGTAAATAAGATGAATATTCCTCTTGCTATAATAATAGGCGACAGGGAACTTGAAGAGAAAGAAGTTATAGTAAGAGATATGAAAAAAGGCGAGCAGATTTCGGTAAAAATAGATGATTTAATTAACTGGCTGAAAAAGCAGTCAGCAGTCAGCTTGGTTTAATAAGCTGATAGCTGATAGCTGATAGCTGATAGCTGATAGCTGAAAAGGATTGGTGAATTATGAATCTGGATTTTAATGCCATACAGGGATTGATTGAAGTATCTGATAGATGTGATATATCTGAATTAGTTATAGAATATGATGGAGTAAAAATAGAAATAAGAAGAGACAGAAAAAGAGATGGCTCTTCTTTTGTTCTTCCTGCCGGTGCAGTTTATGAAGCTCCTCCTCCTGTAATTCAGACTGTACAGAATGCTGAAAAAGTCATGCCTCCGGTGCAGGAAAATAAAGTGGAAGAAGAGCACAGCCTCTATTATAAAGTCCTTTCACCTCTTGTAGGAGTTTTTTACAAAGCTCCCTGGCCCGGTGCTCCTCCTTTTGTTGAGATAGGAGATAAAGTATCTGCAGGGCAAACTCTATGTATTGTAGAAGCTATGAAGCTTATGAATGAAATAACGGCAGAAGTGTCAGGAACTGTAGTTAAGTGCCTGAGGGAAAATGAAGAAGTTGTTCAGAGCGGTGATATTCTGTTTCTAATTGACCCTGCATAATCTATAAGCTCTTCATACAGATTATTTGAAGTCATTGTAACGCGTCACGCGTCACGCGTGACGCGTGACGATTAATTAAGAGATATTTTTTATTTTATGAGAAGATATTTATTTTTCCTCAATTATTTGAAACCCTACTGGTTTATATTGCTTATAGCCACTATTGCTACAGGCCTTGCCAATCTGAGTACCCTTGTTCAGCCCTTCCTTCTCAAATATGTAGTAACAAATGTGCTGGATAAAAAAGATTTGAATTCTCTTAACCTGGTTGTATTTATGATTATAGGTGCCATGCTGGCAAAAGGAATTTCTTCTTATTTTCAAAGATATTTGATGTGTTTTGCTGGACAGAGTATAATAAGGGATCTGCGGGATAAGATTTTTTCACATCTCGGCAAATTGCCTGTAAGTTTTTATGAAAGCAGTAAAACAGGTGATCTTATGACCCGTGTAACTACTGATGTATTAATCCTTCAGCATGTCATTACAAATGTTGTTATTACACTGGTCAATGATACTGTTATGCTTGTATTTGCTTTCGGATGGATGATCTATAAAGACTGGACTCTGACCATTGTTACCATGCTTCTTGCCCCGATGATTGCTCTTATTACAGGTAAATTTGGCAAAAAGATTGCTTCTGTAACGAAGCTTCTTCAGCAAAACCTCTCTGACCTTACATCTATGATGCAGGAAATAATTTCAGGCATAAGAATAGTAAAGGCCTTTTGCAGGGAACCTTATGAACTGGAAAGATTTAATAATGCAAATAAAAAGAATCTCCGTTATACACTGAAATCAGAACAGCTTACTGCAACTCAAACGCCTGTCGTAGAATTTATTACAACCATAGGTGTTGCATGTGTTGTCTGGTACGGAGGATATGAAGTCATAACAGGAAAAATCAGTGCAGGAGATATTTTTGTTTTCTGGAGTTATCTCGGTCTTGCCTGTGCTCCTCTCAATCGCCTTACTGTAACATACAGTGATCTGCGAAAAGGTCTGATCTCGGCAGAAAGAATAGTGGAACTGCTTGATGTACCATGTGAAACAGGTGACAGTAAAGTTCTGAAAGATCTTCCTTCTATAAATGGTACAGTAGAATTTAAAGATATTTATTTTAAATATAATGAACAGGAAGAAGTACTGAAAAA
The DNA here is from genome assembly GCA_964431735.1 of uncultured Synergistia bacterium. Taxonomy (GTDB): domain Bacteria; phylum Vulcanimicrobiota; class SpSt-956; order SpSt-956; family JAKJGF01; genus CALARM01. The sequence goes on from CAYSLJ010000012.1 coordinate 8,575, forward strand.
TATCAATCTTTCCGTTAAACCAGGTAATCTGGTTGCTCTTGTAGGCCCAAGCGGCTCAGGGAAAAGTACCTTTATAAATTTGCTTATGAGGTTTTATAATCCCGTTTCCGGTAAGATTTTCATAGATGGTTATGATATAACGGATTACAACCTTTATTCTTTAAGAAAACAGATAGGTGTCGTACCGCAGGACAGTATTTTATTTAACGGAACTATTTACGAAAATATTGCCTATGGAAGACTGGGAGCTACATCTGAGGAAATTGAAGAAGCTGCCCTTATGGCAAATGCTCATGACTTTATTGCTTCTTTTCCTGACGGTTATAATACCGTCGTAGGTGAAAGAGGAGTAAAACTATCGGGAGGTCAGAGACAGAGGATTGCCATTGCAAGGGTTATACTCAGAAATCCCAGGATATTAATACTTGACGAAGCCACTTCATCTCTTGACAGTGAATCGGAAAATCTCATACAGGAAGCCCTTGCCAAATTAATGAAAGACAGAACATGTTTTGTCATAGCTCACAGGCTGTCTACAATTTATAATGCAGATAAAATAGTCGTTATAGAAAACGGAGAAATCAAAGAAACAGGAACACATGAAGAATTAATAAAGCAAAACGGCATATATGCCAGATTATGCTGGATACAGTTTCAGGCATCGGGAGTCCTTAAATGAAAAGAGCACTTGTTATACTTGCTCATGGCGGTATAGGTGATGTTATCCTTGCCACTCCTGTTCTTAAATCCCTCAGAGAAGAATTATCTTTAAAATTCCTTGCTATGCTCATAAGTCCTTATGTAGCGGATATATTGAGTGAAAATCCTTATATAGATGAAATTATTCCGGATAAAGCTCCTGATAATGATAAAGAGAGGGCTCCTTTTTTTTATCTCCTTAATAAAATAAAATCTTATAATTTTGATATTGCCATTGTGCTCTGGAGCACTGCCAGATTTGCCTGGATGGTTTACCTTTCCGGAATTCCTGTAAGAATAGGTCAGGATTTTCGCCTTCTTTACAGTTTTCTTTATACAAAAAAAGTCCGTCTCAGAACTGTGCTGGAAGACAGAGAAAGCCACTGCGTTGACTGTCTTATGGATTTTGCCAGAGAAGCAGGGGCAGGTATGATAGAGCCTGAACTGTGTCTCCCTGTAAATAAATTGTTTAGAGAAAGAATTTCCGATTTATTGGAGAGCCATGACATACAGGAAAAAGATTTGCTTGTCGGTTTTCATCCAGGAAGGGGTCTTTCACTTTCCGACTGGCCTTATGAAAATTTTGCAGCCATTGCCGATGCAGTACAGAGAGAAACAGGAGCAAAACTGGTTATTACGGGAGGAGTGAATGAAATAGACTTTGTTTCCACCATAGAAGCTTCTATGAAAACAAAAGCTTTAAATATGGCAGGTAAATTGTCTCTTAAAGAATTGATTGCCCTTATAAAAAGGTGTAATGTGTTTATTTCTATGGACAGTGGCCCCATGCATATAGCTGCTGCCTGTAAAACTCCCACTGTAGCTATTTTTGCTCTGAAAAGCGATTTGCCTCCCAGATGGAAACCGTATAAATGTAATCATATCATAGTAAGAAAAGATACTTCATGTAAAGAGAAATGTATAAAAGAAAAGTGCAAAAAATTTACCTGTCTGGCAGAGCTTACAGAGGAGGATATAGTTAATCCTGTGAGAATTCTTTTGAAGAAAAGTGAAGGGTGAAAAGTGAAGAGATACCTTACCCGTCACGCGTCACGCGTTACGCGTCACGATTATAGTGAGTCGTGAAAAGATACCTTACCCGTCACACTTCTTAGCTTATGTATAGAGAAAATTTAGAAAAACAATATGAATTATGGCTTGTAGAAAGTGAGAAAACTCTGAATCTTCCGGAACCTTTTCTGAAGTTCGATACAGGTAATTCAGAAATTTTTTCTATTGAAAAAATGATAGACGAAATCAGAAGAACTGCTGTAAGAAAGAGATACGGGAAAATAGTTTCTTCCGGGACGTCTATGCCGATGGTTTCTGTTATTATGCCGACATATAACAGAAAGGATTTTATAGCAGAAAGTGTACAGAGTGTTTTAAATCAGACTTTTAAAGATTTTTCAATTCTTGTTATAAATGACGGAGGAAATATTGACGTAGAAGATATTCTGAGGAGTTTCCATGATGAGCGGATAGAATATTTCAAGATTCCTCATAAAGGACTTTCAGGTGCACTCAATACAGGTCTGTGGGCTTCAGGAAGTAAATATATATCTTATCTTGATGATGATGATTTTTATTATCCTGACCATCTTGAAACACTGGTTACGTGTCTGGAAAAAGAGAAACTCCATGTGGCTTACAGTGATACTTATTGTGTAAGACAGGAAAAAAGAGATGGAGTATATGTTACCACGTCAAAGGAAATATATTCCAGAGATTTTGTGCCAGCAATGTTTTTAGTCAGAAATCATATTCTGGCACCTTTAGCACTGATGCACAGGAGAGATTGCCTGAAGATTACAGGTTATTTTAACGAAAAACTTCCTGTTGTTATGGACTGGGAACTATGGGCTCATATGGCACAGAAGTTTAAATTTTCTCATGTAAAGCATATTACAGGTGAATACAGGGTGAGAACCGATAAAACCAATATATCGTCCAACAGGTTGAAAATGAAGGTTTATTCTGATATGGTACGTAAATATCTTATGGATAAATATATTCTCAATAAACTTGACGATTTCATGAAACAGGAGAATTATGCTGAAACAGCAGAACTTTTACGTATATATCTCGGTGAATATCCCTGCCATGTTAAAATTCATTTTATTCAGGCCCTCTGCCATTTCAGAGCAAGTAATTTTTATTCTGCATTTAAATCCTGTAACAGAGGAGTAAATTATTTTATTCAACCTTTTCTGGATGAGATTAATTATCTTGGCCAGGAGTTATTCGGTTATTTCAGGAGGAGGACGTAATTTTGTGTGACCATCCTCTGGTATCAATAATAGTAATCAATTACAATGGTGTTTCTTTACTTAAAGATTGTTTTGCATCCCTCAAAAAATTGACCTATCCTTCAGAGTCTATTGAATTTATTATGGTAGATAACGGTTCCTCTGATAGATCTGTTCTTTTTATGAGAGAAAATTTTATTGATGTTAAAATAATAGAGAATAAAAAGAATCTTGGTTTTGCAGAACCAAATAATATGGCTGCTGCAATGGCGAAAGGAGAATATCTGGCTTTTTTAAATAATGATATGAAAGTAAGGCCTGACTGGCTCTTGAAACTGATTGAGGCTATAAAAAATTCTCCTGATGATGTTATATGTGTGGGCTCTAAAATTTTAAACTGGCATGGGGAAAAAGTTCAGTTCGGAGGAGGGGGGCTTGCTTTTGACGGCTGTGGTTTTGAAGTATCTTCTTTACCTGCTTCTGAAGAACCATATCCTCCTGTGCTATTTGCCTGTGGCGGAGCTATGTTAATAAAAAGAGATATTTTTATTAAACTGGGAGGTTTTGATCCGAAATATTTTGCTTATTTTGAAGATGTTGATCTGGGATGGCGTTTATGGATTACAGGTTATAGAGTTTTACTCGTTCCGGATTCAATTGTTTATCATCATCATCAAAAAACAGGGAGTGCCATATTTTCACTGGAACAGAAGATTTTTCTCGGTGAAAGAAATTGTTTTTACAGTATGATAAAAAATTATGAAGATAAATATCTGGCTAAACTGCTTCCTGCAGTACTCCTGTTGAGGATAAAAAAGATGCTTATCCATTCAAAACTGGACAGAAGCGACTGGATTGCAGGTAAAGATTTTATATATAAGAAAAGTTCCGGGTTTTATGACATTATCAAAGATTTTATACTGAATATAAAACATGAAGGTTTCTCATATATATTAAGGAGAAAATATAATATTCTTCCTTACTGGTTGGAACGGCTTATTACAAGACACTATGTTCTTACTACCAGGCCCTCTATGGGGCCTTTTATTGCTCTTGAAGATCTGATGGAAGATCTGGATTATTTATTTGAAAAGAGGGAATTTATTCAATCACAGAGGAAAAGAAGTGACAGAGAGATTTTTAACCTCTTTCTCGATCCTTTTAACTGTCAGTATGATGAAGAAGAATATGTAAAGGTAAGGAATAGTATTATAAAAAATTTGAAACTTTCTGAGATGTTTTTGTCAGAAGACGATGAGCGGTGATTGGTAACGTGACGCGTAACGCGTGACGCGTGACGGGTGGTTCGTCATGTGTGATTTCACCGGTACCGGCCACAGAGGCTCGTACCTTCTCACGACTCACTATAATCGTAACGCGTAACGCGTGACGGGTAAGGTATCTCTTCACTTTTCACTTTTCACTTTTCACTTTTAATTCACTTGCCAAAATCCGATATTTCATTTATAATTTTATAGTTAACTGAATCCTCGCGTTACGCGTCACGCGTCACGTGTCACGAACATACAGGGGTAATATATGTTAGGTTTTAGAAAAGCTAAAAAAGATATATCCAGTAATGTTGAAACAGTATCCAGATCTGAAAAAAAATACAGTACCTCCACTGATTATTCAAGAGACAGGTCGAAAGACCTCATAGTGAAATCAAAGGAAATGCTTCTTGACTCTCCTGATTTTTTCTGTGAACTCAGGGGAGAGCAACCGGATGAATATGAATATAAAATATTTATTATTGAACATGCCCTGAAAACAATATGGAAACATGCCAAAGAAGGTATGCCACAGGGTGTGGGAGGCATTCTCCTGGGAGGACTTTACAGAGATCCTGAGAAAAACGAAGAATATGTGGAAATACACAATGCTTTTCCCTCTGCCTCTTCTTTTAACGAAGAAATGAGCCTTCGCGTTGTAAATAGAGTAATTGCAGATATGGAACAGGTATCTATTAAAACATATCCCAATCAAATTGTAATCGGCTGGTACCATACCCATCCCGATAAGGGCATATTCTTTTCTGAAAATGATGAATTAATACATGAAACATTTTATCGTGAAAGTGCCAATGTAGCTCTTATACTCGATCCTGTGATGGAAATAGATCCTCTGAGAGAAACCTATAAAAATATAGCTTTTTTTTACTGGAAAGATAAGTCTATAGAAAAGAGTTCCGGATATTATGCTTATAAACCGAGACAGCTTGCAGAAAGTATTTCACCTACAGATAAATTGCGAGAAAAATATCATAGAAGACTTGCTTCAATAAGAAGTGCCAGAGAACAGCTGCCTCCTACGGAAGTTGATATAGAGGAAGAAGAAAATCAATACGGTGATTTTATGCCTCAAACAGAAGAAGATGATATATTATTTAATGCTGTTCGAAGATACGAAAGGCCTGAAATTCCCCCGTCCGAAGCATTTTACACGGAAGGAACTGCAGGTGATGTAAGAAACTTTTCAGATAACAGAAATTATGGGCCTTCAGAAGAAATGTCTCCGGCAGTATCTGAAGAACGTGGAAGTTCTTCTCTTTTAAAAGGTATCAGAGCCAGACCCGGTAATAAAATGTCTAATATTCAGTCAGTGCCTAAAAAAAGAGGGCTTCGTGTTTCTCCGAGAAGCGAAATTCCTCCAGGAGGAAGTGAACATGTACCATCATCGGCACGGGATACGATAAGTCCTCCCGGTATTCCATATAGAGCCGGTTCATTACCTTATGATATGAGATTTAATGAAGCTGAACCTTATTCTCTCAGTAGTCTTCCGGAAAATCGCCGTATAGAACAGGGAACTTCAGTCTCAAGGAATTATGGACGGGGAATTGTCAGAAAATCCCCTGATAGAAGACAGGATTTATCCGAAGCATTTCGTGGAAGTATGAGAGATTTTACCTCTCAGACATCAGATAATTCAGACGACTATTCATCAGGAGATTATTTGTCTGAAGACAGGAGAAAAAAATCTTCCTCTGATGAAGCAGATGATTCTTTATATATAGAATTTGATTCTTCCGAAGAAGATGTTATGCTTGATGACGAAGAACATGAAGCTCCGTCTCCTTATGAAAGAGCGGAACCGATTCGGGAAATACCGGCACTTTTAAGAAAAGAAAGTCCTTCTTTTTCTTCTTCCAGGAGAGAAGAAGAGAAGAGAAAAAGACCACCTTCTTTTGTAAAAACTCCCCGTTCTGATGGTTCCAGAAGGGTCTCTCCTGTGTCGCCCCGTTCTGATGGTTCCAGAAGGGTCACTCCTGTGTCGCCCCGTTCTGATGGTTCCAGAAGGGTCGCTCCTGTGCAGCCGGGGCCGGTAGTAACAAAAAATGACATAGAAAAAGAATATATTGCAAAAAACTATTCAAAGATGTCTTCTGAATCCGGTAATTTTATAAGTCATACAGAAGGTTTTTCCGGCAGAGAACACGATCCTGAATATGATTCTTTTTATAATGATACTATACAGATACTTGGCGGGAGAAACTGGAGGATGGAACAGAAGCAGGTCATTCGTGATCCTGATGAAGCGTCATACCCGGTAAGAAGGACAAAGAGCGGTCTTCTGAAAGCTCATAAATATAAATATTACGGCAATGAAGAAATGCCTGAAGAAGAAAGGATTGAGGAGTAATAGTAGTGAATAGTGAGTGAAATTAGCTCTAAAACACTGCTCGGTGACTGTAAGAAAATAACTCTGGCAAATTATGGCTGTTGTCCTCCCGTCACGATTGTAAATATTATATGGTTATTTTTTTACAATCCCTAATCAGAACATATGCTTTCTATTTTAAAAAATAAGCTTTTTTCTCTCTCAGATTTACTTCCTGTTGTTCAGAGCAGAAAAGGCAGAGGAGAAAAACTTGTATTTACCAATGGTTGTTTTGATCTTATTCATGTAGGTCATTTGAGATATCTGGAAAAAGCTCGATGTATGGGAGATTTCCTTGTTATAGGTTTGAACAGTGATGAGTCTGTCCGTAATCTGAAGGGAGAGGGGAGACCTTTTGTTACAGATATGGAAAGAGCAGAAGTTCTTTCTGCTCTGGTATTTGTAGATTATATTCTTATATTTTCCGAAGCAAGACCTGACAGATTGATCGAACATTTGATGCCGGATATTCATGTTAAAGGCGGAGATTATAAAGAAAAAGAACTGCCTGAAAGAACTATTGTGGAAAGTTACGGAGGTAAAGTGGTTATAGTGGAGCTTGTACCGGGCAAATCAACTACCTTTATGGCAGAAGAGATTTCTCGAAAATTTAATTTTAGCTAAAAAAGGCAAATAGTTTTTCTTCGTAGGAGTCTGTCAGGCAGAAGCTGATAAAATGGATAAAAATTTATCTGGAGTGGTAATAAGTAAAGTCTGCTGATAATAGCAGAAGACGTACAAAATAAGGAGTTGTTAAAATGGATATAGGTAAAACAGGAGTCAATATAAATTTTCAGGCAGCAAAAAAACTTGTTGCAGAATTTCAGGGAGTAAGCGAAAAAATCCAGCCTTTTGATATTGACGATAAAGTGGATTTAAACAGTGCAAGAGGTGTTGTGGAATTGAATTTTTCCGATCTGGGGGGAACGGAAAAAATGAAAAAGTATACGGGAAAAGTGCAGTTTGATCCTGCAACAAAAAATACTGACGACATGTTTATAACCGTTAACTATGATAAACCTGACGGAGTGGGTGTAAATTACAGTTATAAAGATAATAAAGAAGAAGGAATATTGAGTTACAGAAAAGATGATATGTACCAGGAATTTCCATGTTACAGGGATATTGAAGAGGCCAGAATCGATAAGAAAACCGGCGACGTAATTTCTTATGAAAGATATGAAGAAAGAGACGGATTCCTCATGCCTGATACAGGCGGATCCGATGTGTTTTAGCATATGTCAGAACAGGAAATTTTACTGGGAAACGGAGCAATAGCAAGAGGCCTTATAGAAAATGGCTGTCATATGGTTTATTCTTATCCCGGCACACCGAGTTCCGAAATACTTCCTGAAGTAGTAAGATATAAGAAAACGTTCGGTTTAAAGACTTATATTGAATGGTCTGTAAATGAAAAGGTTGCTTTTGATAATGCCTATGCGGCAAGTCTTACAGGGAAACGTTCCTGTGTGATTATGAAGCAGGTAGGACTAAATGTGGCTTCCGACTCTCTTATGAGTTCTGCCTATACAGGTGTTAAAGGTGGTATGATTATAGTGTCCTGTGACGATCCGGGCCCCCATTCGTCTCAGACAGAGCAGGATAGCCGATTTTTTGCCATGTTTGCCCATGTTCCTGTTTTTGACCCTTCAGACCCGCAGGAAGCACACGGTGTGATAGAAAAAGCTTTCGCTGTGTCGGAAAAATATGAAATACCTGTTATAGTCCGTTCCACTACAAGGGTCTGTCATGGTCTGGCCGGTGTTAAAACCGGCTCTGTAAAGCATGTCGAAAGAAAAGCTTCTTTCAAAAAAGATCCTTCCCGATGGGCTGCCACTCCTGTGTACAGATATAAGCTCCACAGGGAATTGAATGAAAAACTCGTACATATCTCCGAAGAAATTTCACAGGATAAAGATTTAACTTCTGTTAGTCTGGAAGGAGATTCTTTTGAACTCGGTATAATATCTTCAGGAGTTTCCTGCTCCATATTAAAAGATATTTTACGGGAACTGTCTTTAGACACTGTTATACCGGTACTCAAACTCTGTGTACCCTATCCCTTCCCGGCAGGAATTGTCTCGGATTTCTGTGCCAGATGTAAAAAGGTTTTTATAATAGAAGATACAGAACCTGTTATAGAGATGCAGATAAATACAAGGGAAAAAATTCTCGGCCGTTCTACAGGTCATATACCGGGAGAAGGTGAACTCACGCCGGAGATTATATATGCTTCTATAAAATCTGTCTGGAATAAAGACCTGGAAGATGATACCGGGTTCATTGCTTCTGTTAAATCTTCTATGGAATCTATGAAATTACCGGTTCATATACCGACTCTCTGCCCGGGCTGCGGCCACAGAGCAGCTTTTTTTGCCATAAAGAAAGCATTCCCTGAAGCCATATATACAGGTGATATTGGCTGTTATACCCTTGGTATAAACCTTGGTGCAGTAGATACTGTACTGGATATGGGAGCATCAATTACTATGGCAACCGGCTTCTATCAGGCCTATCATCAGGATGAAATTAAAAAACCTGTTATTGCTACCATAGGAGATTCTACATTTTACCATTCAGGAACAGCCGGTTTATTGAACGGTGTTTACAATAAAGCAAAATTTATTCTTGTCATACTGGATAACAGTATAACTGCCATGACAGGTATGCAGCCTACAGCAGGAACAGGAGAACTGTCTGACGGAACAGAAGGAAATAAAGTTCCTCTGATTGACCTTGTAAAGGGATGTGGCGTAACATATATAAAGGAACTGGATCCCTATGAACTTTCGAGTTTTATTCCCGCCCTGAAAGAGGCCGGAGAATATACCATGAAAGAAAACGGAGGAATTGCTGTTATAATAGCAAAACACCCCTGTATTCTCCATACTAAAAAGAAGAGAAAACCGTCAGGGAAAAAGGTTTATATAAATGATACCTGCACCGGATGCAAATACTGCATCAGATCCTTCGAATGTCCCGCCCTTGTATTCAATGAAGGCAGGGTTGATATAAACAGAAAAATTTGTATAGATTGCGGTGTCTGTGCAGATATGAATGTATGTCCTTTCGGAGCTATTTCGGTGAGTCGTGAGTCGTGAGTCGTGAGTCGTGAGTCGTGAAAAGTTGTTGGAATACTACTCACTATTCACTGCTCACTCTTAAGGAGATTTTTATGGAACATGAATTTATAATTGCAGGTCTCGGAGGCCAGGGTGTGCTTTTTTTAACAAAAGTTCTCGCTTTTATTGCCAGAGAAAACAATCTTCCTTTTATCGGTTCTGAAGTTCATGGTATGAGCCAGAGAGGAGGAAGTGTTGTATCACATCTCAGGATAGGCAATTTTTCCGGCCCTCTGGTAAGAGAGGGAAGAGCCAGTGTGATTTTTGCTCTGGAAGAAAGTGAAGCCTATCGCAATCTTTCTTTTATCAGGCATGGAGGACATATTTATATTGATACGGCAGGTGAGAAATTCCCTGTTGAACCATTTAAAAAGATACTGGAAAAACGTAATGTAATGTCTGTAATAATTAATGCCACTTCTATAGCTACAGAACTTCTGTCTCCACCTTCTGCCAATCTCGTTCTTCTCGGACGCTTTATTGCTGCAGAAGAAAGGTTTTCTGTAGATTCTGTAGAGAGAGCTATAAGTAAAACCGGTAATCCACAGGTAATAGAGAAGAACCTTCACGCTTTTCGAATGGGACTTGGTCAGTGAACATTAATCAGTGAACAGGCATGCAGATCGTCTTGATACTGCTTTTGCTATACCATTGGTCAGTGAACAGTAATCAGTGAACAGTGAACAAATAGCTTATTTATCTATTCACTATTCACTATTCACTATTCACTTCTTAATCTTCTTTATTGCCTCTTCAATAGCTGCTCTGACTTTACCGTCACTTTCTTTTTTCAGAGCATCTTTCAGATAGGGCAGAGCTCTTGCATCGTTTATTTTCTTCAATGATTCCGCTATAGTAGAACGTACATAAGGAGAACTATCTTTCTTTAAGGTTATACCGAGAGGTATTATGGATACTTCATTATCTAACCGGGCCAGGTATAAAGCGGCTACTGCTCTTTTTTGTTCATTACTATCGTTAAGGGTTTCTATGAGAGGATAGAGGGCACGGAGTTTTTTGTCTATGAGCATTTTTCCTGCCGTTTTAATATCTTCTTCTACTGTACCGGCTTTAACCATTGTATCTACAAGTTTCTTTACACCTTCATAATCTCCCCGCGGTTCACCTCTGAGTTCTCCCAGAGCATTTGCCGCAGTCCTTCTTACATAGCCGTTTTCATTCATAAGGAATTCTATTAATACTGTAATTTTTTCAGGCTGTCCAAGATGTATGAGTGATACTGTAGATGATAATTTTTCAAGACCTGAAGAATTTTTATAAATATCTTCCACCGGTTTTATTGCTCTGTCATCCCTTATTTCTCCAAGAGCCCATATGGCACTTATCCTTACACTTGAAGAAGAGTCTTTGAGTGTTAGAACAAGTTTATCTACAGCATCTTTTGCCTTCATCATACCGAGTGTTACGGCAACATAACCCCTTATCTGAGCATTTTCATTATCAAGAGCTTTTATAAGCTCAGGTATTCCGTCTTTACCCAGTAAAATTAATTGTTCCTGTGCTATTTTGATTTTTTCCGTATCACTGCTTCCCAGATCTTTAATAAATTTATCTGCATTTGTTCTCGCAGAGAAGGCGTTGGATGTGAATGATAGGAATATGATTACTGTAAGTAAAAAATAAGTCAGTCTTTTCATAAAACATTCCTTTCTGTTTGAATGAATAGTTAATGGCTTCTTAGAGCCTATCTGAAAAGTCGCCCCATAGCTTTCCACTGCCAGGCTATTCCGAAAAATATATGTAAGCGTTCAGCTATCAGCAGTCAGCAGGCAGATTTTATGAAAATTACATAATAAATGTCATTAAATACTATTAGTTAAGACTATTTGTATAATCAGATTTTGTAATTTTTAGCTGATAGATGACTGCTGAACACTTACATTTACTGGGATGAGCATAAATAATAAATATATGCTCTCGTGACGCGTAACGCGTAACGCGTGACGGGAGGAAGACCTTTATTAAATGCTTATGCTCAGGTCAGTAATTTACAACTGGCTGTTAATACGATATATATTTTTCTCCAGAACCTTGCAGCGGAAAGGATTTGAAAAAATATTACTTTTCGGATAAGCTCTTACTATATTAAAATTTCTTCATAATACAAAAAAATCCTCTCTTTCTTTTTTATAGAAGGAATAGAGTCCTGATTAGAGAAGTTATAATTTAATAATTTATATGAAAATGATGAAGTTTTATGCTCCACTGTCTATTCATTTTTATATTTGGTTGTGACCGATACGGTCATACCTGTTAGTTAGTAGTGGATAGTGAGTAGTGAGTGACCGGGCCATATTCTAACTCACCACTAACTATACTTTTGAATGAGTCATAACGCGTCACGGGTCACGTATTTTATGAATATAATTATTACTGCAAACAGCCCCGGTGAACTTTACGGATGGGCCAGACCTCTTGCGAGAAGACTTAAAGAAACCGGTAATAATATTATACTTGTACTCCTTCCATGTGTTTTTTCAAGCGGCCAGGAAAAAAGAGTTGCCTCTGAAATGCCTTTTATAGACGGTGTTGTTACAGGCAAAGAATATTTATATTTTATGTTTTTATATAAAAAGTTAAAGGTTTTTGAAAAATTTCCTCCTCATATTATAGTTCATCTGGGAGGAGATCTGTTTCACTCTGCTCTTATAGCCCGGAGATTTAATATAAAAGCTATTGCTTATAAATGGGCCAGTAAAATGTGGGATTCTTATTTTATTAAATATCTGGTGCCGCAGAAAAAATTTAAAGAGATTATGTTGCAACATGCCATTGAAGAAGAAAAAATTGAAGTTACAGGAGAATTTGTAGCAGATGCGGTTCTGGATGAACTGAAAGATGGTGGAGAACATAAAGACATGGTTTCCGGACATCCTGTTATCTGTTTCATGCCGGGGAGCCGCTCCCATGAGTTGAAGTGTCTTGTAAAATTTTTTATGAAGACTGCAGAACTTATTTCCATTGAAATTCCTTCTGCTTCTTTCATTCTTTCCCTTTCTCCCTTTATTTCAATGGATGTTTTTCTAAAAATTTTATCTTCTCCCGTTGCACGGGGGTTTACAGGAAGTGATGCGAAATTTCATACAGAAGGTAATTATCTTGAGACCTCTTCCGGTGTGAGAGTTTTCTTATATCAGGGAGGTACGGGAGCCATAGCCAGATCGGACTTTGTCATTACCATTCCCGGAACAAAATCGTCGGAGGCTGCAGTTCTCGGGAAGCCTATGATAGTAATAACACCTATGAACAGACCTGATTTAATACCTTACTGCGGGTTTATCGGACTCCTGGATTTAATACCCTTTGGTTCTTATCTGAAGGGTATATTAATATTACAACTTGTAAAAACGTTCGGTTTTACTGCTTTACCGAATATTCTTGCAGAAAGGGAGATTGTTCCTGAAATGACTGAAGTCATCACTCCCGAAAAAGTAACAGCAAAAATTCTTCAATTGTTAAAAGACAGTGAAAAATTTGAGATTATGTCGGAAGAATTGAAAAGATTGTATTCTCCCGGAGCTTCTGACAGGGCAGTGAAATTAATTCTGGAAAGTATCAATAGTGAAAAGTGAAAAGTGAAAAGTGAAGAGTGAAGAGTGAAAAGTGAAGAGTGAAGAGTGAATAGTGAAAAGTGAATGGTGAGTAGTGAATAGTAGGGGCGATCCCCTGTGGTCGCCCTTTGAAGAGTAAAGGGTGAAAATTACGCATTACGCATCACGCATTACGCATCACGCATTACGCATCACGCATTACGCATCACGCATTACGAAACAAGGACTGAATTATTTATGAATATACAGAATATTGTTCCTCATGAATTTATGTCTCTGGATTTTACAGGAGAAAACATGGAATTATTAAAATCTGCTTTGAGGCACAGAAACCTTGCTGTAAGGCACAGGGCAGCAGATTTATTGATAAAATATTTTAAAGATTCTTCAATATCTGTTTTTATTGAAGCCATGAGTGATTCTGACTGGTATGTCAGATGTGATGCCATATGGTCTGCAGGACAGCTTCAGGAAAAATCTGCTACAGGAGAAGTTATAAAAGCTTTAAGTGATCCTGAGAGGAAGGTTTACACTATGGCTGCAGAAGTGCTCACAGCTTTTGACTGGAAACCTTTGAGTTTTGAGGAAAAGCTGAGATATTATTTTGCACGTGGTAACTTTGGTGAATTGATTAAACTTGGTGAAGAAGCATTTCATCTTTTTATAGAACATCTCAATTATATTCCTAAAAACTGGGATCTTGCCTGTAAATCAGCCCATGCTCTGGGAATTATAGGAGATAAGAGGGCAGTTGTTCCACTTATAGAAATCCTGAAATTCAATAATCTGAGGGTTAATATAAGAGCTGCCGAAGCCCTGGGTAAAATAGGCGACGGAAAAGCTTTTCTTCCTCTTATGGAGCTTCTCAAAGAAGACGATCTGGAACTGCAAATAAAAGTAGTTGAAGCACTGGGAAAAATTGGAGATGAAAGAGCTGTAGATGTGTTATGTCATAAACTGAAAGAAAATGAGCCGGAATTGCGTCTGGCTGCCGTAAAATCCCTTGCATGTCTTTCCAGCAGTACTTCCATAGAAGCTCTTATGGATATTATAAAAAATGATAAAAATCTGGAGATTAAGAGACTTGCTGTAAAAGCACTGGGTTCTATAAAGAATCCAGTTTCCGTGCCTTTTCTTGTAGAATTATACGGGAGAAGAAAAGAAGAATTTGAAGATTCCGTAGTTGACGCTCTGTCCTCTATGGCCGATAAAAAGAGTTTTTCTGTTTTTATTTCTTCCCTTGAAAGTGACAGACCGCAGGTAAGGTTTCTCTCTGCAAGATCTCTCGGAAATATTGGCTCAAGAGAAGCTGTACCTGCCCTGTTAAAAACCCTTTATGACGAAGACTGGGCCGTATGCTCTGAAGTAATAAAAGCACTGGGAAAACTTGCAGACACAGGAGCACTGGAAGGATTGAAAGATTTTATAAGCCATAAAAGGAGCTATATCAGAAAACTTGCTGTAAAAGCTGCAGGGAATATGGGAATGGAAGCTTCTTCCATTATTTTACCTGCCCTGAAGGATAAACACAATTATGTCCGTTTTTCCGCCGCTATGGCACTTCATAATATGGGATGGGAGACTGACGATATATGTTTAAAAGCAGATTATTATTTTGCCGGAAGAGATTATAAGAGTCTTTTATCCCTCGGTAATACCGGTATAGAAGTGCTTGTTAAAGGCCTCGGTGACAGCTATTCCATCATAAAAGATTCTGTTGAAATATTTATAATGTCTCTTGGCGACAGGACGAAACCTGTGATTTTATCCGCCCTGAAGAGTCAAGATCCACAGGTAAGATCATGTGCTTTAAAATTGCTGGGAAAACTTCGCACAGGAGCGGAAATTATAGTAAATTATCTTAAAGATGAAAATAGTTCTGTAAGAAGAACTGCAGCAGGAGTCCTCAGAGATTTTGCACCCGATGCCCTGATAATAGACAAACTGTCTGTTTTACTTCACGACATAAACCCCGGCATCAGGAGGACAGTAGAAAAAACCCTGGAAAAACTTGCAAAAAAACAGCAGAAACAATATGTGGAAACATGTGAAAAATGTTCCTGCGAAAAAATAGATGTTTCTGCAGAAGAGTCAGGTGATATGGCCGAAGATAAAGAATATTCTTATGAGGAAATGATACCTGCCTGTAAAGGAGAAGAAAAAAAGCAATCGGAATGGAGAAGTGTTATGGAACTCTGTAATAAAATGCCTGAAAGTTATTATCCGGAACAGTATATCAATATAGTATTATATGAACCGAAAATACCTCCCAATACCGGTAATATAGCCCGTCTCTGCGCGGGAACCGGTTCAAAGCTCTATCTTGTAGGTAATCTCGGGTTTTCTTTTCGCGACAGATCCCTGAAACGGGCAGGCCTTGATTACTGGCATCTTGTTAATATGTTCTACTATCCTTCTATGGAAGAACTTTATGCTGATTTTCCGGAAGGACGGTTTTTCTATTTTTCCAGTAATGTGGCAAAACCCTATACTGCAGTTTCTTATAAAAAAGGAGATTTCCTTGTATTTGGCCCTGAAACACCGGGACTTCCGGCATCTATGCTGAAAGAACATGAATCTTCGTGCCTCTCCATACCCATGTGGGGTGAGGCCAGAAGTTTTAATCTCTCCAGTTCTGTTGCTGTTGCAATCTACGAGGCTTTACGTCAGTTAAATAACGGATGGCTTTAGGTCTTTCCAGGGATGTGATAGTACTTTTTATAAGTATTACAAATTTTTAAAAAAGTACTACGATATTAAATAATATTACAAAATTTTCATATTTTTTTAACACTTTTGTAACAACATAGAAAAAAAAACTGGAGAAAAAATATGAAAAAGACTTTATTGACTCTCAGTATAGTGGCACTTTTAATGTGCATGGTTATGTCAGTATCTTTTGCCGGAACCACTGTTATTACAGTTGAAAAAGATACTGAAGATGCAGGAAAAGTAATAAAAGATGCAGGTCATCTGACAAACCTCAATGGAGCTATGGTATGGAACGGAAGCGAATGGGTAGTTAATAATTCATGGGCTCATATGTATTTTTCCGATCTCAGAACAGGTAAACGTCTGGCACCACACGCTTCTGAGTCCAGAAATTTCCACGAAAACCATATGCTTCTGCTCCTTTTTCTAAAAATTTTGGTAGCTCTTTTTTCTGGTCTTCTGTCAGACGTGGAGTAGGGCCTTTCTGTGGAATTATTTTTAATGCTTCTTTCCCTCCTTCTTTTAGTTTTTTAGCCCAATTACTTATGGTACTTTGGTTTACTCCTAAAGCTTCCCCTATATATTTCTGAGGCCAATGTCTTTCTAATAATTCACACGCTCGATAACGACGTATTTCTTCCCAGCTTACATTTTGTAAATCATTATTATCTATATACATAATTATATATTATTACTTTTTTTCAATACTATGTCAAACCCATACTCAGGTCAGTAATAGAATACTTCTCGGATTACTTGTAATAGTGGCTTTCAGTTTCGGTCTGGCTGCAGTTCTTATTGCCATTGGCATAGTAATGGTTACTGCCGGAAAGATGCTTGAAAAATATTATCCGAAAAGGAATCTTTTAAACAGGGTAGCGGCTTTTTCCTATCTCTTTATATTTATTCTCGGCCTTGTTATTGCCATACAATCACTTACCTCGGCAGGTATACTGGTTATTAATATTTAAATGATGACATGTTTATAGGTGTATTTCATAAATTATTAGAATTTAACTGGAGTGAAAGGCGAAAAATGAAAAGAATAGGAGCTTTACTCACTATTCACTACTCACTTTTCACTTCTTAATATCTTTAAAATAAAATTACTAAAAAATAAAGGAATTATTTCTTATTATACGAATTATTTCTGTCATTATTAAGCTAAGAAGATGATTTTCTTCACTTCTATATTGTGCATGTAATCTTCGCGTCACGCGTCACGCGTCACGCGTCACGATCATTAAAAAGGGGTGGTATGTTTGAAAAAAAGAACTCATAATTGTGGTGAACTGAGACTTGTAGATACAGGTAAATCAGTTACTCTTATGGGATGGGTACACAGAAGAAGAGATTTAGGAGGCCTTATTTTTATAGATCTCCGTGACAGAGAAGGAATAACACAGGTAGTGTTCAATCCTGAAAAATATAAAGAACTCCATGAAAAAGCGGGAGAACTCAAATCGGAATATGTTATATCCGTTACAGGCGAGGTATGTGCAAGGCCTGAAGGAACGATAAATACAAAACTTCCGACAGGTGAAGTAGATATTCTGGCCGTAGAACTTATCATATTAAATACATGTCCCACACCTCCCATTAATATTTCAGGAGATAGTCGTGTAGATGAAATGACCCGTCTTAAATATCGTTATCTCGATCTCAGAACTCAAAGGATGCAATCAAATATTAAGCTCAGAGCATCTGTTACAAGGAGTGCCCGTAATTATCTTGAAGAAAACGGTTTTCTTGAAATAGAAACACCTGTGTTTATTAACAGTACTCCTGAGGGCGCCAGAGATTATCTGGTACCGAGCAGGATCCACCAGGGTAAATTCTATGCACTCCCTCAGTCTCCGCAATTATTTAAACAATTGCTTATGGTATCGGGATTTGAAAAATATTATCAGATAGCCAGGTGTTTCAGAGATGAAGATCAGAGGGCAGACCGTCAGCCTGAATTCACTCAGATAGATATGGAAATGTCCTTTGTGGAAAGGGAAGATGTTCTTAATATAACAGAAGGGCTTATGAGGCGTATTTTTAAAGATGTACTTCATATTGATCTTCCCGCACCTTTTCTCAGACTGAAACACAGAGATGCCATTGACTGGTATGGTATTGATAAACCTGATCTTCGCTATGGCATGAAAATAGAAGATCTTTCTGACATATTTAAAGATTCGCAGTTCAATGCTTTCAAAGAGAATATTCAGGGTGGCGGTGTTGTAAGAGGCATAAAAGTGGAGAATTTCTCATCTGCTTCCAGGAAGAAGTTTGATGAATTGAATGAAAAGGCTAAAGAACTGGGAGCAAAGGCATTGTCGTGGATTTCCTTTACAGGCGGCGATATTAAATCTTCTATAAAGAAATTTTTGACACCGGAGGATATAGAAAATTTAAAGTCAAGATTTGCTGTTTCCGATAATGATGTAATACTCATTGTTTCAGATAAAAGAGAAGTGGCATGCCGTGTACTCGGAGAAATAAGGATTTCTCTTGCCCAGGAACTGGGCCTTATTAAAGAAGGAGAGTTCAGTTTTCTCTGGGTCGTAGATTTCCCGCTTTTCTCTTATAATGAAGAAGAAAAGAAAATAGATGCAGAACATCATGCTTTCACATGTCCTCTTACAGAAGATATAGAATATCTGGATTCTGAACCTCTTAAAGTGAGAGCAAGTTCTTATGACCTTGTCCTTAACGGTACAGAACTGGGCAGCGGAAGCATACGTATCCACAGGAAAGATATACAGGAAAAGATCTTTAAGATTATGGGACTTACTGCAGAAGAAGCAGAATATAAATTCGGCTTTCTCCTGAAAGCTCTTGAATACGGTGCTCCTCCTCATGGAGGTATAGCTCCGGGACTTGACAGACTTGTAATGCTTATGGCAGGAGAAAAAAGTATAAGAGATGTAATAGCTTTTCCAAAGACTCAGACCGCAGCATGCCCTCTTACAGGAGCACCTGTTGCGGTATCGGAAAGACAGCTTAAAGAGTTAAATATAAAAGTTGTTTGATAATTTTTCTCATTGCAATTAGATGAAAAATATGCTATTATTCTCTGGAGAAAATTTTTATAAACTAGACGACTAAAATTTAATAGACGAAATAAATATTCCCCTGCTTTGTTTGTGTTTGTGGGTTATATATTTGATCCGACAATTGTTTGAAGGGAACTTAATTTCAGTGGCGTTGTGAATACCTCCTTTTGAAGCGAGGGATCCTTAAGCTGCTTATAGCGGTTCCCACCTGATGTACGTCAGGATTCAAAGTGATCTGCACACGGCACGGTGGGGGAACTTATTTAGTGAGAAGTGAGTAGTGAATAGTGAGTAGAATCTCACTCACTACTCACTACTCACTTCTCACTATTAATAAAGGAGCGTGTTTCAGATGTTCTCAAAGTTTTCACTCATCTCATTATTTTTAATTTTATCAATTACCTGTGTAATGTCTCAGGAATATATAGTGGAGAGGGTTCCTCAGGGTGACAGATCCTTTGTTATAGAATATGAAAGAGTAGATATTAAAATCAAGGATCAGACTGCCAGGGTGACAATAGAAGAGAAACTTAAAAATAATTCTTCTTCAGATATGGAAGCAACCCTTATTTTCCCCATGCCGGCAGATGCATCTATATCCAATTTTACCATGCTTATAAATGGCAAAAAGGTGGAAGGAAAAATAATGGATAAAGATGAAGCAGCCTCTATATACGAAAGTATAGTAAGACAGCTTAAAGATCCGGGTCTTCTGGAAAATATCGGCTCAGGTATGTTCCGGGCAAGAATATATCCCATTCCTGCCAGGGGAGAGACAAAAATTTCAATCACTTATTCTCAGGTATTATCTTCTGACCTGGGGCTGTGTAAATTCAAACTCCCTCTGGCGAAAAAAACTTCTGACTGGCCTGTAAAAGAACTTACCATAGGTGTGGAACTCTCATCAGCGGTACCTGTTAAATCTTTTTATTCACCCACTCATAATATGTCAATTAAAAAAGACGGCGATAAATCTGTAAAAGCAGGTTTTGAAGATACGGGTTATAAAGGCGATAAAGATTTTGTCCTTTATTACGGTGTCTCTGAAGAGGATTTCGGCCTTAATCTGCTGACTTATAAAGACAGGGGAGATGATCAGGGATTTTTCCTTCTCATTGCTTCTCCCGGTCAGGAACTTGATAAAACAAAGGTTTTACCTAAAGATATTATCTTCGTCATGGATACTTCAGGTAGCATGTATGATGAAGATAAGATTACATATGCACAGAAAGCACTTAAATTCTGTCTCTCAAATCTTAACGGCAAAGACAGATTTAATGTTGTCACCTTTAATTCTGTTACAGATTTTTACAGTAATAAACTGGTGGACGGAACAGAGGAAAATATTAAAAAAGCAAAAACATTTGTAGATACATTGAAACCTCTCGGAGGAACCAATATTGACGAAGCTTTTCTCGTAAGTTTAAAACAATTTGCAGATGAAAAAAGACCTCAGTATATTGTATTTCTTACAGACGGTCTTCCCACACAGGGAGAAACCGATACAAATGTAATTCTTAAACATATCTCTGCAGAGAATAAAACAAAAGCGAGAATCTTCTCTTTTGGTGTCGGAACAGATGTGAATACATTACTTCTGGACCTTATGGCGGAACAGAATCAGGGGTATACGTCCTATCTGAAAGCAGGTGAGGAAATGGAAGTTGAGATTTCTTCCTTTTTTACCAAAATAAGTCATCCTGTGCTCTCAGATTTATCTCTCGATTTCGGTAAAATCAAAGTCAGAGATATGTATCCTAAAGATCTCCCGGATCTCTTCAGAGGGAGCCAGCTTATCCTTACTGGAAGATACACGGATGCGGGACATACTGCGATAACCATGTCTGGAAAGGTAAACGGAGAAACGAAAAAATATGTTTATGAAAAAACCTTCCCTGAAAACAACAGTGATAATTCTTTCATTCCATGTCTCTGGGCTACCAGGAAAATAGGATATCTTTTAAATGAAATAAGACTCCACGGAGAAAACAGGGAAACAGTTGAAGAAATAAAAACGCTTTCCATTAAATACGGTATTGTTACGCCTTATACGTCATTTTTGATACAGGAAGAGGTCACAGGTAGACGCCCTGTATCTCAGAGAGTTGAAGAAGATTATGATAAAAGGTTATATTCAAATATGCCTCATGTACAGGGAAGATACGGAGATAATTACAGCGGCGGATATTCAACCGGTGATAGTGCCTCTGGAGAGGTAAATGTTCAGGCAAGCAAGGTTTTGAACGAATATGAGAAAGCGGAAACAGTTCAACCAGCACCGGCTTCAGAAGCCTATCGGGAAGGCGGGCTTACGAAAGATGTTGCCGAATCAATAAAAACAGTGGAAGATAAGACTTTTTATCTTAAATCTGGCATATGGACAGACAGTCTTTATAAAGATGGTAAGGATAAGATAGAAGTGAAATTCTTAAGTGATAAATATTTTGAACTTCTCAAAACCTGTCCGAAGCTGGGTAAATATCTTTCCATAGGCAATAATGTGATTGTTATATTTGAAGGCAAGGCATATCATATATCCGATAAATAATTAATTCGTGATGTGTAAAGCGTGATGCGTGATGCGCATATAACCCATTACGCATTACGCGTTACGCATCACGTTTTAAGTATGAATTCAATATATTAAAATATATCTCAGAAGCCGTACAGACCTGTTTAAAAGAAATGGATTCATCAGGTCTGTGGGCTTCTTCCAGTTTGCCTGCTCCCAGTATTACAGGTTTTATACCGGCAGTCCATAGTATATTGGCATCGGAATGACTTCTGAATACCTGAGGATTCCAGTCCAGCTTCATATCTTTATAAATATCTTTTAGAGTTTTTACTATATGTCCTTTTTCAGGTATTTCATAACCTCTGTGAATGGTAGTAAATCTTATTGTACCATCCAGTTCCGGATTTTCTTCTTTTGCTTTTATGAGTATATCTTCCAGTTCTACAGTAATTTCCTCAACAGGAGATACGGGAGGGAGATGAAGATCTAGCCATGCCTCACATCTGTCTGGAACTACGAAACCTGACCTGGAACTTTCCAGTTCCCTTATATTATAAACTATGTCAGAACGTTTGTTCTCCATGTAGCTCGATATATTGAGAAGGAGTCCGAGCATATTTTTAATTGCGTTCTGCCCCCTGTCTGCCAGAGATGCATGAACCTGTTTCCCTTCCGTGCAGACCTGTACTTCCAGATAGCCGAAATGTTTCATACATGGTGCCAGATCGGTAGGCTCGCCGATTATTGCCCAGGGGAAATGAAAATCTTTTACCAGCTGTCTTGCACCGTCGCCGTCTTCTTCTTCTCCTACTAAAAGGGCAAGTAATACAGGTACATGATTTTGATGTTTCTCCTGTAATGAAAGGTAGGCTTCTATCATGGCGGCACAGTTCCCTTTCATGTCGGCAGTACCGAGACCTGTAATTATGTCATCTTCTTCTTCATAACAGTAGTGTTCCAGGTCATAGGCCCATACAGTATCAATATGGCCTATAAGAGCCATTTCTATATCCATATCATCAGGTAATACAAGCAGATTATATCTGTCTTCATCTACATCCTGATAAATAACATTCAATTCCTGCCGTTTCAGATACCCGTACAGAAAATCTGCCAGTTCTTCTTCTTTTCCGGAAGGACTGTATATATCTATCATTTTTCTCAATAATCTCTTTAATCTTTTCGGTGTAATATTTTTTAATGTCATTTTTTTCGACTATGTCATAAATTTTGTGTAAACTTCTGTTAAGAACCATGACCCTTTCGGTCACAACGAAGTATGAGGAGCTGTTCCTCCCGTCACCCGTCACGCGTTACGCGCAATGGCGTTAAGTTAAGAAACATATAGCAAATTGGCTGCCTGGTGCTCTGGAGAAAAAATATCACGGCGGCACAAGTGTATTTAATTGATATACAGTGTAAAGTAGCATGATGTAAGCTCTAACAGATATAAATGTTACAGTTTAGATTTTTTCGGAGGAGCGCCAGGCAGCCAATTTAGACGGTTATAACGTTAACTTAATGCCATTGCGCGTTACGCGTCACGATTCTCATATAAACTCTTTATTGTATAGTAAATTTACACAAAACATCTTACAATCTCCTTTTTTTATTTTTCCTATCTTCTTTTTCTTTAATATGTTCCTTTTCCTTTAACATTATCCTGTTGATTTTCAATATGTTCCTTTCCCTTTAAAATTTTTCTCTGATGATCCAGATTGAGAGTCAGGTAAACATGTTCCTGCGGGTTTTTAAATCCCATTTTTTCGAAGAACTTAATGGCTTTACGGTTATCTGCCTCTGTATCTACAAGAAGAATTCTTACACCGCTTTCTATCATAAGTTCCAGAAAATGATTGAAGAGTTTTTCTGCCACTCCCTGCTTCTGGTATTCTCTGGATACTCCAAGCCAGAGCAGATGTCCGTATTTCCACGCAGAATGACTTTTACTTATAGTTGTACCAAGAGTGAAGCCGACTATTTCTCCTTCATCTGTTTCTGCTACAAGACAGAATTCGCTGTCTCCCTGAAAAATTGCCAGTACTTCATATTCATCCCATGTTCGGTAAAGATTTGGAACCTTCTGGGCTGTAAATAAATCTTCACCGAGATGAAAAACATGTGCTACATCATCAATATCCATTTCACGTACTGTTATATTTGTTTTTTTCTTTTTTGAAGAGTCTTTCTCGCTCATAAAATAATGTGTCTCTCCTTGAATTAAAATCGTGACGCATGACGCGTGACGCGAGGAATCCCTGCCGCTGTTTACATGTTTTTTGCAATTACAGCAGAGAAGGAGTTAAACGTATTTATAAGAATATTCTTACAGAAAGATTGAAATCCTTTGTTTTAAAATGTGATAATTTCAGGTGTCTTTTTTATGATTAAAGATTGTACCGGTAATGAAGACAGTAATAGAAAGCCTGTATTCCTGCTGAAACATTCCACTGCCTGTCCTCATTCTGCATGGGCACTGGAAAGATTTTCAGAATTTTCTGAAGACAATAAAGAAGCTGATTTCTGGAAAGTCCATGTTATTGAAAACAAAACTCTTTCAGCGAAAATAGCTGAAGACACAGGTGTTGAACATGCATCTCCACAGGGATTTTTATTCTACGGAGGAAAGGTAATATGGACAGGTTATAGAAATGATATAAACAGGGAACAGATGACAGACGCTTTAATGAACATATAATGATCCTCGCGTCACGCGTTACACGTCACGTGTTACGATCTTAAAGAAAGGTTATATTAAATTGATGAAAGAAATTTTTGATACTCTGAAAGACATATATGATGGTTTTGATAAAGAATATTTTATTCCTTCGGAGAACAGTTGCGGAGATTGTAAACTTTGCTGTACCTCTGTTATGAAATTCCCTCCGCTGTCACGGCTTGAATGTGATTTTATTGAAGATTTTTTAAGAACACATGACGATTATCCTGATATAAAAACATTTAAAAATTTTATGATTCACAGGGATAAAGACAGGTGTCCTTATTTCAATCACCTTACAGGCTGTACTATTTATACTGCCAGACCTATGTACTGCAGGCTTTTCGGATTATTCCGATTCAGGGGAACCAATCCTGTCCCCAGAGCATGTGTTTTTTATGGTAAAACCGTTAAGGCACCGCCTCATGATATGTATAGAATCATAAAATATTTTCCTGAATTCACAGAATTAAAATTTAAATATGATCTTCTTAAAGCATCAGATGATAAAGAAAAACTTGAAGCTCTTATAAATCTTGGTAAAGAATATATAAGACAGGATAAAGAAGAACACCTGTTGTCTCTGTTTGAAGAAGGAATAAAAAACTTTCCTCATGATTGCAGAGTACATTTTTATGCAGCTACTGCCTACAGATGCAGATATA
The DNA here is from genome assembly GCA_964431735.1 of uncultured Synergistia bacterium. GTDB lineage: Bacteria > Vulcanimicrobiota > SpSt-956 > SpSt-956 > JAKJGF01 > CALARM01. The sequence continues at coordinate 33,532 of CAYSLJ010000012.1, forward strand.
ACCTGATTATGGCGGCAAAAGAATTTGAAGAAAGCCTTTCCTGCGGCGGAGAAAAAGAATTTCCCGATATTCACGGCCATGTCGGATTTGTTTATATGGATATTCTGGATACTCACTCAGATCTTTCGGAAGCAGATAAAAAAGAATTAATAGAGAAAGCTTTTTCTTCATTTACCAGAGCTATGGAATTTGAAGCACATACAGTTACTCCCCATATGGGTCTGGCTTTTGTTTACAATGCCAGAGGCGATAAGGATAGAGCTCTTCAGAGCTTTAAGAAGGTTCTGGACATGGAACAAAATAACAGCATGGCAAGAAAGATGATAGAGATTTTATCTGAATAAATGAGCAGTGAATGGTGAGCCATGAAACTACGTATTACGCTTTACGCATCACGCTTTACGATTCTCATATGAAATTTTGAACCTTTATTCATAATTATTCGTATAATATTTATAATCAAGGAATTGACACTGTCTATAGGTGCTCCCGTCACGAGAGCAGATATTTATTATTTATGCTCACCTCAATAATATGAATAAAGGAGATATATGTATGAAAACCATTCTGTTTATTCTCCCTGCACTTCAGGAAGTGCTTTCTGCAAAATTTCGCCAGATAAAATATTCCCTGTTCCCTCCGTTAAGTCTTCTTACCCTTGCAGGTCTTGTTCCTCCCGATAAATATAATCTCATAGTAAGAGATGAACATGTAGAAGATATTTTTATAGATGAACCGGTAGAGCTTGTTGTAATGACTGTTTACATCTCATCTGCAAAAAGAGCTTATGAGATAAGCTCTTTTTACAGAGAAAGAGGAGCCAAAGTATTTATGGGAGGAATACATCCGTCTACCATGGCAGAAGAAGCAATGGTACATTCAGACAGTATATGTATTGGCCCCGGTGAGTCTGTATTTCTTCAGATGCTCTCCGATTTTGAAGGAAATAAATTACAGAAAATTTATTACGGAAATAAAGATACCGATCTTTCCGAAGTACCTCTGGCAAGAAGGGATTTAATGAATCAGGATAAATATCTTGTGCCCAATACTATAGTGGCTTCCAGAGGCTGCCTTTATAACTGTGATTTCTGCTACAAGAAAAGCTTCTGGGGGGAAAAATATTATAAATTCCGGCCTCTGGAAGATATAAAAAAAGAACTTGATACATTTAAACAGGGATTTGTTTTTTTTCTGGATGATAATCTTATGGGAAACAGGATTGAAGCACGGAAAATTTTCCGGATTTTAAAAGAATATGATTTTATATGGCAGGCTGCGGCATCAGTCGATGCGGCCTATAGCCCGGGATTCCTTCAGGAAGCTTATGACTGCGGATGCAGAAGTCTTTTCGTAGGGTTTGAATCTATTTCTAAAGATAATATGAAAGATTCTAATAAAATTCAAAATCAGAAATATGACTATGTTGATGCCATAAAGAGATTTCATGACGCAGGCATAATGTTAAACGGAAGTTTTGTCTATGGTCTTGACTGCGACGGCACTGATGTCTTTGAAAAAACTCTTGATTTTGCCATAAAAAATAAAATAGAAACTGCTACTTTCCATATTTTCACTCCTTTCCCGGGAACAAAATTATTTGAAAAACTTCAATATGAAGGTAGAATTCTTCATTATAAATGGGAAGAATATGATACAAGACATGCAGTATTTCATCCGGCCCGTATGTCACCGGAACAACTTGAAGAGGGTTACTGGTGGTCATATGAGAAGTTTTATTCTTATACATCGATTTTTTCCAGAGCTACAGGACTTACCAATCCTTTTAAAAGGGTTTTATATAATATTGCATGGAAGAAGCTCGACGGAATATGGAATTTTATTATAAGAAAAAATCTTTTAAGATATGTGCTGCCGGTTTTTGAAGGTGTGCTGGCCAGGCATACAAAGGTTTCTGAAAAAATAGAATTGAACCTTATATCAAACAGACCGGTAACAGGTATAACATAAAAAATATCTAAAAATTTTTGAACTTTTTTTTAAAACAGACGTATTAAGTAATAAGAACAACTGGAAGGAATTTCTGATGAAAGCAGATGAAGTTTTAATGGAAGAATTAAAAGCAGGTAACGTACAGGCCTTTGATCTGATTATATACAGGTATGAAAAATCACTTCTGAATTATCTTTATCGCTGGATTGGCAACTTTCACCAGGCAGAAGAACTGTGTCAGGAAGTATTTATAAGAGTGTATAAAAGTGCCATGAAATTTAATTCTGAACAGAAATTTTCTCCCTGGCTCTACAGGATTGCAAATAATCTCTGTATAGACACGTACAGAAAAGATAAACATGTTAAAAAAGTAGACATAGAAGATATTGATGTAGTTTCCCCGGAAAATGTAGAGGAGAAGGTGGAAAAAGACGATATGGGAAGAAGAGTAAAAAAAGCTGTAATGTCACTTCCTCAGGATCACAGAACAGTTTTGATACTGAAGCATTATCAGGGGTTATCTTACAATGAAATAAGTGAAATTTTTAACTGTCCTTTAGGAACAGTGAAGTCAAGAATGCATTATGCATTGATTGAGTTGAAAAAGGCTCTGGATAAGGGTGATTAGCCATATGTTAATTGACTCTGCCAGGAAAGGAGTTGACTTATATGTCCTGTAAAAATATAAAATCAGAGCTTGTTCATTTTATCTACGGAGAGGTAACTCCGGAAATGAATAACACCATTAAAGAGCATCTGTCTGTCTGTGATGACTGTAAAAGTGAATTTGACAGTCTCTCAGGCACAAAATTAATGCTTGATAACTGGAAAAATATTTCTCCTTCTGAGGAATTTCAGGCTGTTTTAAATAATAGTATAAAGGATTGTGTTCCTGAGAAGATAAACCACGTGGAGGAAATAAAATATGCATGTTTGTCTATGCTTAAAACTCTTTCTCCCGCCATATGCGGTATTCTTGTGACAACATGTATGGTTCTATTGATGTCTGCCAATGTCCAGATTACTCAGTTAAATCCTGTTTCTCTCATATTGTGTGGCATATTCTGGGGTGGAATTTACAGTATGGTTTTTGATCTTGCCATAAAAAACGGTTCTTACGGAGATAAAATCCATATGAGGGAACTTCTTGGATTAAACCTTAAGGTTTCAGTATATATGGCATTTATGTCACTTTTTATAGGCGGTGTATTGATACTTCTGTCTCCTCTTTCCGGTACCGGTATTTCATGTATTCAGGAATTTATCTACAGTTTTACTCCTATGTTAATTGGCAGTTATCTTACCGGCAGAAAAGTTCATCATAATCATATATTACACGGTATATTCTTATCCATATTATATATACTGATGATTGGCCCTGCCATTTATATTCAGTGTATTAACTTTGAGTTTGCCGTATATGTTTTGTTTATAGCAATTTCTTCTCTGGGGGCTATTACGGGAGGTATGACAGGTGCCTGGTTGAGCGGAAAATTTGTACATCATTCAGTCAGAAAAGGTATATAAAGATTACGTAAAACATCTAAAATTCTCAATATTTCAGGAGGAAGAGGTCATGAAAATTTTCAGAAAAGTTAAAGAAGTTAATACTGAAAAACAGGAAGAAATAATTGATATAACAGATGAAATAAATAGTTTTATAAAAGAAAAAGGCATAAAAAACGGAACACTTACAGTACAGACCCTTCATACAACAATGGGCTTAATTGTTCAGGAACTCACAGAACCAAGACTATGCAGGGATATAATTACCCATCTCAATAAAATAGTATCTCAACATATTGAAGATTATGAACATAATGATATAGATAAAAGACCTGAAGTAATAGATAAATATCATGAACCTCTTAACGGTAAAGCCCATATTCAGAGTCTACTGCTGGAAAATCAGTTGTTTCTGGATATATGTGACGGCAGATTAACCCTGGGAAAATGGCAGAGGGTTGGCCTTTTAGAACTGGACGGACCAAGAAAAGGGAGAAGTTATTTTCTCAAAGCATGGGGAGAGCCAAAGACTTTAATGTTTTATAAAAGAGATTTTAATGATGCAGTCTACCCTGTTAAGAAATCTTTCAAGATGTCAAAACTTATGTCAGGTTTAAGACATTTTTAGCTAACATGCCGCCTTTCTCTATAACCTTTTAAGCTCAGGTTGATGCATATGGGGCGAGGCAAATCGTCCCTGCAAGAAAGCTGTTTCTGACAAAATAAGGGTTGTCAGTGTTTCTATAGGCTTTCAACTGAATTTTAAAAATCTGGATTTATGGAAAAAAACATTAGAAAAGGCAAAAGAAAATGGGTTAATTGTAATTGACTGTGAAGGTGATATTTTTGGTATAGGCTGTCCACTGTATGAGGATATAAATGATCCGGAATTTTATGATATATGTTACTTTGCTCAGGAATTTAAAGATAAAATCACGAAAGGAACGATTTATATTCCTGTTGATAATAGAACTACAGCAAGCTTTGAAGGGGAGAAAGATTATGTTTTTGGGGCAAACTGTTATATAATAAAATAATGAATAATATTAAAATTCAATTGAAAAAGAAACTGAAAGAACTAATCCACTACTGTCAGGTTTCTGAAAGCATTTTTCTCCTGGTTATTTCACCTCTGGTAGGGTGTGGGGTAGGTTTCGGCGCCCTTTTTTTTCGATGGCTTATAGATCTTTTCAAATTTATTTTTTTTGAAGAGAAATTATATCTTCTCCATTTTATGGGCCCTTATTATGTAATTATCATACCAGCTATAGGTGGTTTAATGATAGGCCCTCTTATTTACTTTTTTGCCAGTGAAGTAAGAGGTGCAGGTGTTCCTGAAGTTATGCTCGCCGTATCCATGGAAGGCGGAAAAATAAGACCCAGAGTAGCACTTATAAAGACAATTGTTACTTCTATCTGTATCAGTTCAGGTGGGTCAGTGGGAAGAGAAGGGCCTATTGTACAGATCGGTTCTGCTATAGGATCTACTCTGGGGCAGTTTTTTAATTTTTCTGAGGAAAAAACAAGAATGCTCCTTGCCTGCGGTGCCGCAGGGGGGATTGCTGCAACCTTTAATGCTCCTCTTGCAGGCATATTTTTTGCTCTTGAAGTAATATTAAGACAGTATGGGCTCAGATATTTTTCATCTGTTGTCCTTTCATCTGTAACTGCCACTGTAGTATCCAGATATTTTTTCGGTGATTATCCTGCATTCAAGGTTCCAACATATCAATTTTTGAGTATATGGGAAATACCTCTTTATGTTATCTTTGGATTCCTTGCTGCAGGAGCGGCTTTACTTTTTGTAAAAGTCCTTTATAAATGTGATGATTTCTTCATATATATAAAAATACCTGAATATATAAAACCTGCTATAGGCGGTTTACTCGTAGGTTTAATAGGATTTTATTATCCTGAAATATTCGGTGTGGGCTATAAGACTATAGAATTGACTCTGTACGGGAAGCTTGCAGCAAATGTGGTTATAGTTTTAATATTTGCCAAAATTCTTGCCACATCTATAACCCTTGGTTCAGGCGGTTCAGGCGGTATTTTTGCACCATGTCTCTTTATAGGAGCCACCCTTGGATGTGCCTATGGAAAAATCACCTATCTTCTGGTTCCGACTATTGCCATACCTCCCGGAGCCTGTGCTCTTGTAGGCATGGGGGCAGTTCTTTCAGGAGCGACTCATGCTCCCATTTCGGCAATACTCATTTTGTTTGAAATTACGGGAAATTATAAGATTTTATTGCCTTTAATGATTACCTGTGTAATATCTATAATGATAACAAGAATGGTGAACAGGGATTCCATTTATACTATGAAACTTAAAAGGAGAGGCATAGATATTCTGAATGTAGTCCATATAGATCTTATGGAAGTAACAAGGGTTGAAAAGGCTATGGATAAAGATGTAATAACAGTCCGGGAAAATGATAGTGTGAGAAATGCCGGGCTTATGATTAAATCGACAGGTCACAGAGGTTTTCCAGTTCTTGATGAGAAAGGCAGTCTTGTGGGAATGGTTACAAGAAAAGATATAAATAAAGCTCTGGCAGATAATATAGCAGAACATAGTGTCAGAGAAATTATGAGTAAAGATATTACTGTATGTTATCCCAATGAAAATCTCAGAACCGCTCTGGAAAAGCTCGGCAGAAGAAATGTGGGACGTCTGCCGGTAGTGGCAGCTGACAAAAAGGATAAGTTAATAGGCCTTATTACGAGAAAAAATATTGTTTCTGCCTATAATCAGGCCATAAGTGAAGAAGAAAGTGAATAAGGGATTGTCAAGAAATAACCCAATCATATTACAGTCTATATCGTGACGCGTAACGCGTGACGCGTGACGCGTTACGATATAGACGTAAATATGATTGGGTTATTTCTTGACAACCCCTTACTTTCTTCCCCGGGGTCTTTAATAATTTCTTCTGTTTCTTCTTTCTCCTGAATTTTATTACTTTTTCTGAATTTTTCGATTACAGATTGAATCTGTTCTGTTTATTGCAGTTTTATTGAATTTTTCTGACCTTTTTTTTAACTATTATTTCTTTTTCATCTAAATATAAAACAGTGTACCCTTCAACTAACCTGTCGCATCTTCTGACAATATAACTTTTACTGTCAGAGGTTATAATCCCCAGGTATTGAGAACCATTCCATAATACTCCGGTGTATTTCAACGAATTATCAGCGCTTACCGCAGATATTTTTTCCTCTTTATTTCGTTGTTTATCTATTTTATTATCTACGATATAATGTTTATCGTCAGTAACCGGTCTTATAAAAGGATTTTCCCCGTGAGGTTCGGTGCTATTGGCACTAAAGGCAGTAAATTGTTTATCAGTTCTATCCAGCGGACTCTGAAAAGGATCTTTACTGGTAGATCTTCCTTCCACTCCCGGAACTGATGTAACGGTTTTTTTCTCTGTTTTTTTACTATCCAGGGGACTGTCAAAAATATTGATTTTATCTGAAATTATTTCTATTTCTCCTGATATAATGGTTTCTTCGGCCCTGACAGTCTGTAATGTAATGATCAGAACTATGAGGATTGAAATAAATATAACTTTTATCATAACGTTTTTAAAAATAATAGATGGTATTGGTAAAAAATTAGATAGTCTTGAGAAGAAGTTTATTTCTTCTGACGGAAATAGTTCCATAAAAATTTCGGAAAAACTAATTCCCCTGTTGCCTTCAGGTAAATGCGGTCCATTAAGTGACCCCTTAAAAGGTTCGTCAGACCTTACAGATATACCTCCGGCATGGGATGCAGATTTTGCTTTCTTTGCGGAAGGTCACTCTATGGAAATATATAAAATCTTCGATGGTTCTATTGTTTATGTGAAAAAACAGAATCTTGTCAGACCGGAAGATATTGCAGTCATACATGTAAACATGGGAGAGGAAAATTATTTCCTCCTGAAGAAATGTAAAGGTGATGAAGATAACAGGATTTTTCTGGACGGTAAAGGTAATATTTTTAAATTTGATGCAAATTCTAATATTGCAGGGAAAGTTGTAAAGGTGTTAATGGATTTTACCCATTTTTGAAAAAATTGCAGGAGAAAAGATTTTATATTAAGAATTATAATATTCTATTCATTAATCAGAGAGGAGAATAAGGACTTTATGACAGATGCTCAACTTATCAAACAAATCAACGGTGATTTTCGGCACATTCTGCAGAAGATGGACACTCCAGATAATCCTGCAAAAAACATTCTTGCTGCGGCCAACAGAGATTTCCACGAAAGAGGCTGTGTAATCAATGTGGGAAAAGGTGACGATATTGTAAAAAAACCTTTCCCTGTATTTGTAATGCCCTATTTTGTAACACGTAATGAAATGAATGAAATAGGCCGTGTCTCCAATATTATTATGAATGTACTGGAAAAGGTATCGAATCTTTATTTTCTGGATAATAAGTTCAAACCAATGTTCAATCTTACGGATAAGGAAACAGAACTGGTTGAATGTGAAACAGGAACACAGCGCCTTGTATGGATTACCAGAAATGATGCATTCCAGGAGGGAGATATATTAAAGTTCATAGAATTTAATACAGATTCACCGGGCGGCCCCATGTATTCAGATGTCCAGACAGAGATTATAGAACAGAGTGTGGTTATGGATGAACTGAGGAAGAAATACTATATGAGTTCCGATCGTTTTGTCCCTCAGATTCTGTACAATCTGCTCCGTGCCTACAGAGAATGGGGCGGGAAAAAGCAGCTGCCCAATATTGCCATAGTGTCGGATAAAGGTGCAACTTACCCCGAATTCCTTCTCATAGTCGATGATTTCAGGCGTCAGGGGTATAAATGTGAATTTGCGACACCTCCCGAGATTGAATATCATAACGGCAAAGCCTTTACTCCCGGAGGCATGGAAATAGATATATTCTACCGTCGCGGCTGGATAAGAAACTGGACAGATGTGTGGGATGACATAAAACCTCTCAGAAGAGCCTATAAAGAAAATGCTTTCTGCTGCGTAAACTCCATAAGATCGCTCCTCGCAGCCATAAAGAGTCTCCTGGAACATCTTCAGGATGAGGAGATTGCTAAAATTTATACTCCTGAAGAACGGGAAATAGTCTTCAAACATATTCCCTGGACCCGTCTTATGAAGGATCGAAAAACCCTTGGTTTTGACGGAAAAACTTCTGTAGAACTCTTTGACTATGTAAGAAATAACAGGGAAAAACTGGTATTAAAACCGATGGATCTTTACGGAGGTCAGGGGGTCTGTGTCGGTCCTGTAAGCACTCAGGCAGAATGGGAAAAAACTATTGAGATTGCTGCCACGACAGAACAAAAATATGTTGTCCAGCATTATGTACAGATACCTGAAATGGAACTACCGGAGGTAGATCCTGAACTTGTATGGAAACCAAAGAAATTAAACCAGAATTTCTATGCCTTTGGAGGCGCCCATGCCGGCGGCATGTGCCGTACCTCTGAAGCAGCAGTTATAAATATCTCCGCAGGAGGAGGCCTCTGTCCCATTGTTGTAGTGGAAGGGACAAGGTAAAGTTTTAAGTCGTAAGGTATGTAATGTAGTAATACACTGTTGTTTGCTATATATGTCTCTTACGACTTTAATTTTCTAATATTCTTACGTTATTATTGAAAGGGGTATGTTATGCCAGACAGGAATTTGTTTTATTATCTTATTTTATTAGTTATCGTACTGACTTTAATAACAGGCTGCGGTGGTGCTAATGTATCTACACCTGTAACTACGCCGACTGTTACTCCTTATCCTACATATACACCTACTCCGGGAGGGCCTACTGCCACTCCTACCATTACACCTACTCCGGGAGGGCCTACTGCTACTCCTACCGGTACATCCGGCACTAAAAATAAACTCTTCTTCCTCCATCATTCCGTAGGTGACGGACTTATTACCGTAGGAAATATGAGACCTGTTGTGACCAGTTATAATAATATCAATGGTACGAACTATGCTTTCTGGGATCATGGATATAACAGTGACGGCCTCAGGAATCCTGCAGGACAGTTTACCGGAACAAGTTTTCCCGTACCGGATGACAATACTGATCCCGGCGGACTCCATTATCTGTTTACATCATCCAGTGCCGATGCCGTAAGTGCCAGAAATCAGATGCTTGAATATGATGTAATATCTTTCAAATCCTGTTATACTGTATCTAATATCCCGGATGATAACACATTAAATCAGTATAAAAACTGGTATCTTGAAATGAGAAATTTCTTTGATCAGCATCCGGAAAAGATATTTGTTGTAATGAGCCCTCCTCCTCTTCATCGTCTTAACACAAATAGTATTGCTGCGGCAAATGCAAGAAATTTTGCAAACTGGCTTAAGAGTTCCGATTATATCGGAGGCCGTACCAACTTAGTATGTTTTGATCTGTTCAATTATCTTGCAGGCTATGATAATATGCTGAACTATGCCTATGAGAGAACACATGAAGATGCTGATTCTCATCCGAATACTCTTGGATATCAGACTGTAGGTCCTATTTTTGCGCAGTTTCTTATTGATACTGCTAAAAAATAGTGACCGGTGAAGAATGATTTCTTTATAGTCTGTAGCTGTTTATGTGAGAAAAATAATGACAATCATGTTAAAGGATTGCCATTATTTTTTTAGAAATAAATAAAATATGAGTCTTCTCAAATAGTCATAATACCATTATAATTGTAGAAAAAATTAGGAGGAAGGTTAATGGGTCTTTTTGATTTCTTCAGATGAACTGGAAAAGTATCCTGTTTCCCTGGTAGGCCCGATAGCAAAAACAGTTCTTGAAGATTCTCTGAAAAAGCTCGGTCATACGAGAGATACTGTTCCCGTGCAGACTCTGGACAGTATAATAGAAATATTTTCATGTCAGTTCAATCTTACACTGGAAAATATAGTGAATATAACGAAAAAGCGTCAGGAACTTAAAATTGCCGGGAAAAAGCTCGGAAAAAATTCACCTCAGAATAAAGAAGATAAAAAAAGCGGCGGGAAAGGTATACTTTCATCGTTGTTTAAATGGGGTAAATAAAGACGGGGATTTATGGGAGTCGTGACGCGTAACGCGTAACGCGTGACGGGTTTATACCTGTACGCATCACGCATTACGCATTACGCTTTACGATATTATTATATAGTCAAATATAATTCACGGGTATAGGAATTTTTATTTTTAATGGTGTAAAATCTGGTTTTAAGGGTTATGAGTGTTGGTGGTTGGGTTTTAAGCTTCCTGCCCCGACACCCATAACCCAGCACCCATAACCTGATTTTAATGATGTATCTTACCCCGCGTCACGCGTCACGCGTCACGGGTCACGAACAAAAGAAGGGAGAAACAGAATGAAATCCAAACTCATTACAGCACAGGATGCTGTAAAACTCATCAAAGACGGAGACTCTATTGTTGTGGGAGGTTTTGTGGGAAGCGGTCATCCTGAAGCACTTACATCTGCTCTTGAGGAACGTTTCCTCGGTGAAGGTCACCCGAAAGATTTAAAACTTATGTTTGTTGCAGGCCAGGGTGACAGTAAAACAAAAGGGTTAAATCATTTCGGAAACAGCGGTATGGTAAAACGCGCTATAGGAGGTCACTGGGGACTTGCGCCTAAACTGGGGAAACTCGCCACTGCCGGAGAACTTGAAGCGTATAATCTGCCACAGGGCGTAATATCTCATATGTTTCGCGATATTGCTGCAGGCAAGCCATGCACCATTACCCATGTAGGACTGAAAACCTTTGTCGATCCCCGTGTCGAAGGGGGGAAAGTCAACTCTGCCACAAAAGAAGATATTGTAACTCTTATAGATCTTGACGGACAGGAATATCTGAAATACAAACACTTTGATATAGATGTGGCACTTATAAGAGGCACTACTGCAGATGAATTCGGAAATATCAGTATGGAACAGGAAGTGGCCACTCTTGACGGACTTGCCCAGGCAATGGCTACAAAAAAGAAAGGCGGCATAGTCATATGCCAGGTCATGAGACTTGCCAGACACAGCGGTATAAATCATCTCTTCGTGGAAATTCCCGGTATATTCGTAGATTACATAGTAGTGGTAGACATGATAAAAACTCCTGAACTTCATATGCAGACCTTCGGAGAACAGTACTGCCCATATTATTCGGGACAGGTGGCATATCCCGAGGATTCCCTTTTCAGCCCTATGGATATGAATATAAGAAAACTTATTGCAAGAAGAGGACTTTTTGAACTTTTGCCTCTGGGGCAGTGTGTGGTAAATCTGGGTATCGGTATGCCTGAAGGTATTGCCAATGTGGCAAAAGAAGAGGGGGTAAGAGACAGAATGGTTCTTACCGTAGAATCGGGTCCTATAGGAGGACTTCCCGCGTCGGGACTCAGTTTCGGAGCTTCCTACAGCCCTTTATGTGTCCTCGATCAGCCCTATCAGTTTGATTTTTATGACGGTGGAGGCCTCGATATTGCATTCCTGGGAGCAGCGGAGATTGACCCTAAAGGCAATGTAAATGTAAGCAGATTCGGCCCCAAACTCGCCGGCTGCGGAGGATTCATCAATATTACTCAGAATGCCAAAAGGGTTGTATACTGCACTACCTTTACGGCAGACGGATTGAAGGTGGAAGCTAAAGACGGACAGCTCAATATATTACAGGAAGGTAAAGTCAAGAAATTCGTAAACAGAGTTCAGCAGATAACCTTCAGTGCAGAATATGCCTGCCAGAAAGGAACACCTGTTACCTATATAACTGAAAGATGCACTTTTAAGCTTGAAGACGATGGACTCCACCTCGTGGAGGTCGCTCCCGGCATTGACATAGAAAAAGATATTCTGGCCCATATGGAATTTAAACCTGTTATCCCGGAACAGGTTCTTAAAATGAATCCTTCTATATTTAACACTGAAAAAATGGGAGTTAAATAATTCAAGTGTATTTCATAAATTATTAGAATTTAAGTGAGTAGTGAGTAGAGAGTAGTGAGTAGAGTTTTCCACTCACTATTCACTGCTCACTATTCACTCTCTAATGATCGTTCTGCCCGTAAAGAGCAGCACCGAAGGCTGCAATTATTTCTGGATTTTCATAGATCCATATATTTTTTTTTAATCTTTCTTCAATAATATTTTTCAGGCAGGCATTCCTTGCACATCCTCCTGCAAAGACAATATCTTCTTTTAATCCAACCCTGTTAACAAGGGGGATAATTTTGTCTATTATGGAATTATGCAGTGCCCATGCAATATCATGCCTTCCCGTTCCTTTTGCAATAAGACTTATGACTTCAGATTCTGCGAAAACAGTGCACATGCTGTTTATTTTTATCTTTTCCTTTATTGTACAGGTGGATTCATTCCCGAAATCTTCAAGTTTATAACCCAGTGTTTGAGACATGATTTCAAGGAATTTCCCCGTTCCTGCCGCGCATCTGTCATTCATTTCGAAATCTGATACATTTCCTGACTCATCGAGTCCTATTACCTTTGTATCCTGTCCTCCAATATCTATTACTGTCCTGCAGTAAGGAAATAACTTTTTTGCGCCTATGGAAACAGCTTTTATCTCTGTAATACTTTTTATATCTTTAAGTTCCAGTAAATAACGGCCGTAACCTGTAGCAGTGAGCAGGTCAGGTTCTGTTTTTTTTATCATTTCATTGCAGATACTCAGGGGATTATGACCGGTAGATTCTTTATAAAATTCTATTATATTACTGTTTTCTGTGAGTACATATTTTATAAATCTCGAACCTATGTCTATGCCTGCATATTTCATGAATTAACCCCTTCACCGCTCACTATTTAATCATTTCAATAAAAGCTTCAATTCTTGTTTTCAACTGTCCTGCATCTTCCATGCTGTAATCAGTTTCTATTTTCATACATGGCACACCGATACTGTCCAGTGTTTCTTTAACTTTATAGGCTTCAATCATATAGGGAGTGCAGAACTGTAATGAATAATGAATAACCCCCTGAATATTCAGTTTTTTTACCATATCTTTAATGTTTTCCAGTCTTTCTTTGTTGGGCGTGAAACAGGCACAGTCCATTGTGAGATATCGTTCCGATATACTGTTCAGGCATTCTTCTACAGAAGTAAAATCTTCATTCAGAAGTGTTCGAAAATTCCTTTCTCCCACACATGCTTCCTCACCTGCTACAATAGCTCCAAGACCTTCTATTATGGAATGTATTTTCCAGTTAGGTATAGCCATAGGAGAACCTGAGAGGAGAATTCTTTTACTCACTTTTTCTGTTACTCCCATACCTGATTTCACTCTCTCTTCCAGTTCATTGCAGAGTTCATGCACTTTTTGTGTGAAACGAAGGGGATCATCGTAGAAAGAAACCTGATTTATGAGAAGTGCATCAAGTCCTGAAACAGGAGATGGGGAATAAGAGCGTAAATCAGAAAGTCTCTGAAGAGCTTTTCTCTTTTCATTTACAATCTTTACTGCTTCTTTAAGTTTTTCTACAGTCAGTTTTTCTCCTGTTAATTCTTCCAGTTTCCCGGCAAATTTCTTTACTTCACTGTTCCAGAGTCTTTTTCCTTCTTCTTCTTTCATATTTGGAATTTCCATAACATAGACTTTTTTTGTTATATCATTGAATATTTCATAGGCTTTCTTTTTACCATCACATGTAGTTTCTCCTACAATAAGGTCTGTAAGTTCTACATAGGGACAGAGCCCTGCAAGTTTAAAGCCCATAAATGCTTTAATTAAAGCACAGGTATTTCTGGGAATATATTTCTCCGCTTCAGTACTTCCCACTTCTGCTCCTGCACAGAGTCCTACCGATACCCCGTTTGATGCAATGATAAGCTCTTCAGGAACATAAACACAGAAGGTTCCTATTACTTTTTTTCCTTCTTTTTTTGCCTGATATATTTCTTTTATACGAAGACCGTGAACCTCTGAAATTACAAAATCAAAATATTTCATGCCTTCAGGACGGTTTTTCTGTGATAGATAGATATTTTTGTATGCATCTGAAAGAACTCCCAGAAGTCCGTCATGGGCTTCCAGATTTAATCCGAGTTCACTCCACATGTTTCTGTAAGTTTCTGTCATAATAAATAATTCCTTTCTTTAATATTTTCTAAGGGACTGAAGAAAATAACCCTGGCAAATTGTTAGAACGGTTATCATCCTCGCGTCACGCGTTACGCGTTACGCGTCACGATATAGACGTAAATATGATTGGGTTATTTCTTGACAACCCCTAAGTCTTTTTTATGGCAGGCTATTAGCTTTTAGCAGCTAACTGCTAACAAGTAACAACTGTTTTCAAGCAATCTGCAAAAGTATAAATAACATTCTCAATAAAATATTTGTAAGGATTATAGCAGAAAATTATAAAGATTTTCTTCTCTTTTTAAAGAAGGACATATTCGTCAGTAAAAGAACAAATCCTGTTAAAAGATTTAGTACTGAATAAATAATACTGTTATGTCTTTTTGATTATAGTTAGTTTCATAACAATTCATAATTAATAAGGAGTGAAAAGTGAGTAGTGAATAGTGAGTGATGTCCTATTCTTTTCACTTTTCACTCTAATTAAATTCTAATAAGTTATGAAATACACTATAACAGGTGATGTTTATAAATGATTGAAAAAGAGTTTTAAGGGTAAAAATATTTTTATTTTTCATTAGAAAAATTATTCATGTCATGAACCAGGCCGTTCCAGGCCAGAGATTTTGCTCCGTATCCTTCACCTGTATGAGGGTTATAATATTCGTAAAAATTTTTTAATAAAAGATAGGATGAATTCTTTATATAATCCCATGCCATTCCGGCAGATTTTATCTTGTGGTCTCCGTATATCTTTCTCAATCCCAGAACTACAAAATAATTGACATTTATCCAGCCATTTCCCCGCCAGTACTGTTCCGGGTCATATGCCGGATCATCCATTGAAGTTACCGGTATACCGTAAGGAGAGGCAAATTCCTTATCATTCAGAAGATGTTTTTCGATAAGATATTCGTAGCGGGTCTCTCCTTCAAGCATCATAGGATAGAACATACCTGCAGCCTTTACGGAAGATTTTCTGTGCTCTTTATCGAAAAGATCTGTATATTTATCACCGTCCCACATGTGTTCCAATATGGCTTTTCTCGTATCTTCAGACCTTATGTTGAAAAGTTCGGCTCTGTCGTAATCGCCAAGAACCTTAAGCATTCGCTCCATGGATTTCATGTTCACACAGTAGAGAACATTGAAATCTACCGGCTCTACATCAAAAATTTCTTCTGAAAATATTGCTTCTTCATTCCATCCTTTCCCGGCATGACTCAAAAATAATTCCATCTTTTTTTTATCTATGTCGAAACGTTTATGTTTTATCCGTTTTAACCCCAGAAGTTCATCCCATCTCTGAGAATTGTCCCATCCGCTTTCCCATGGGTGAATAATGGATATGAGATTGTCTCTGTCGGGGTCTCTTTTTACATGAAGATAATCATAATATTTAACGAGTTTTTTTATAATAGTTCTCAGAAAATCTGTGTCACCTGTAGCATTATAAATTTTTTCCGCTGCCATGGCTATAACGGGGGGCTGTATAATATCCGAATAAAAGGGATTTCTCCAGAAATGTTTTACTCCCGCTTCTTTTGCCCAGAGAGGCGGAATTGTGCCGTCACCATCCCTGTAGATCATATGAGGAATGAAACCGTCTTCTCTCTGAAATACACAGAGGGAAAGTAACTCTTCCATGGCTCCGGCACAGTCGAAACCGGAAAGGATCATGGCATGAAAACATGAGTCCCAGAACCATTGTTTGCCGCAGTAATTTATATGGCTGTCATGTTCTTCATGAACGGAAGGTGTGGTAAAGGTATGGATGCCACCGGGAACGTTTTCTGTCCCCTTAAAATTTTTTATTATTCTGTTTTTTTTCATGATTTTTTTTATATCTTCATATACTGCATTGACGGTCTCTATACCGATAAGTGTTTTATCACTATTTAATAGACACATATCACCACTTCCAGATGTGTGTGATTGGAGTGAAAAGTGAAAAGTGAAAAAAACAGGATACTATTCACTTTTCACTACTCACTACTCACTATTCACTTTATAGTGTATTTCATAACTTATTAAAAATTAAATAGTCGTGACGCGTAACGCGTGACGCGTGACGGGTTTAATCCCTTCACATCACGCATTACGCTTTACGCATTACGAGGTCATTATTTATGGATAGTTATGAAACTAACTTTAATTATAGTAAAAACCTTGACAGAGGGCAAGAAAAATTATATTTTATAAAGAGATGAAATTTGTTCAATGATATTATAATATAGTCCATAAAAAATCGCAGGTAATCCTCGCGTCACGCGTAACGCGTGACGCGTCACGAAGCACTTAATTAAACTAACTATAAGGAGAATTTCATGGGAAAACTTAACATTATAAGAGAGAATATCTATGAAGGTACTCTCGATATGGATTACGGACTTATAGGTAAGAAATGGAAAGACTTCGGCCCGGATATAATAACAGGTTTCCCTGCTTTCAGGACTCATGGCACAATCCCCCGTCTTGTAAGAGACAGTATTTTCGGCGCCCTGGAAAATTTTCCCGATAAAAAGACGGCTATTATTGTTGTAGATGGCACTTATAATCATAGTAACCCTGACAGAACGACTCTGGATGCCGCCGTTAAGAGTGCCGTAGAGGTTTATGAAGAGCTTTCCCCGGAAGAGAGACAAAAAAATCTTGTAATCGTAACACCTTATGACGGCTACCGGGGAGACAGAACCCCCGGCAAAGGCAGTGCGCTGAAGGTCATATTTGAAGAGATGGCTTTCTGTGATGCATCTTTTCTTATCCTTCAGGACGGAGACCTCAGGAATGACATGAAACAGTGGCAGAAGGTTTATAAAAAACTTGATGATTTTCACAGAAAAAATTATCCGGGAAAAGAGTTTTTTGTAACGGCAAATTATGCCAGACATTTTGTTGATGCCTCTTTAACACGTTTCATAGTCGGCCCTCTTACGACCCTTATGGGAAGATATGTTCCGGGAGGCATATGCGGAGATATAGGTTTAAGCGGGGGAGCGGCAGAACATGAAAGAAAAGCCCTCTGGACTGAAAGACGGAGGAAATACGGAACTGATATATGTACTACCTTTGATAATATAGCCGATAAAAATACCGTAATATATGAAGTCTATCTTGGGGCAAAGCTTCATGATATTACGGACGAGGCTAAATTGAATATTATGCCGGGAGAAGTCATAGGTGCCGCTCTTGAAAGAATTCTCTATTATGAAAAAAATTACGGCACAGTAACAGCTATAATAGAAAATGACAGGGAACTCAATTTGCCCGTAATATGGGGCCCCGAAGAGACAGGTATTGATTTTATTGACCCCGGCTTTACGGATATATTTAATGTTGATACTAAAATTGAGACTTTAATCCGAAGATTTCCTGAATTTAAAGATTATATTAAAAAAGTAACCGGCGAAGAATATTATAAAGAACTTGAAGGTCATGTGGAAAAATTGAAAACATTCACAGAAGACCCGAAGAATGAATTATCTTTTCTTAATATAGACAGAGAAAGATGGAAAGATATACTTTATCGTTCAGTAGCCTATCTTTTTCTGACAGAAGACATAGAAACTACGACAAAAGCCCTGAATTATCTTTATACGGGAGCTTTTCTGGAATTCTGCAGAGAGAAATTTAATGAACTCGGTTACGTTACTCTGCAGGATATCCGCACTGCCCAATCGAATTCAGGTGTAGAGCCTGACAGAGCAAGAGATTTTTACAGAAACAGAGTCGACAGGGTAGTTTCTGATATGGCGAAAGACTTTTTCAGAGGACGTAAAATGATAAAACATTACGAAAATCATGCTTTCCCCGGAAGAACCGGTAATTGGACGTGACGGTTAAATAACGCTGACTCATCTGTGTCGGCATTAAGGGGTAAATAAATTGAAAAATAAAACCGGCATAATAATCTGGACGATATGTGTAATATTTACGATTTTTATGGTTCTCTCTCCTCTCTATATCATGTTTAAAAACTCCGTCAGTGACGAAGGGAGCATCAAGAGAGGCCCCGGAGAGTTCGAGCCATTTTTTCCGAAAGAACCGACATTTTATTATTATAAATATATAGCAGAACAGAGACAGTTTTTAGATGCTTTCCGCGTAAGTCTTACCGTTGCCTTCCTTACAGTTATATTTTCTATCGCCATAGGTACACCTGCTGCCTATGTACTGGCACGGAGGAAATTTCCCGGTAAAAGCGCTTTACTCTTTTTTATGCTTTCCATAAGGCTTTTTCCTGATATATCCTCTGTCATACCTGTTGTAAATGTATTTCTTACTCCTCCTTTAATCTACCTTCCGAATATAATTCAGGTTGCTCTGGCCCATACACTTCTTGCTCTTCCTTATGTGCTGTTTATGTCTATAGGAGTCTTTGAAGTAATTCCTAAAGATCTGGAAGAACAGGCTTATACGCTCGGCTGCAGCAGATTTTATACCTTTACCCGTATCGTTATGCCCCTTGCCATGACAGGCCTTGCCGCAGCAGCCATTTATACATTTCTCCTTTCATGGAATGAATTCGTTTTTTCTTATTTTCTTATGACCCTTACTGCAAGCAGTGCCAGGACGCTGCCTGTTATGCTCAATAATGAACTCTTCGGCGGAGCTGCTTCCAATATTATGGCAGTCATAAGTGTATATTTATCCATTCCTGTCATAGCTTTCACTTTTTTAGTTCAGAAATATATTCAGTCAGGTATGACGTCAGGGGCGGTGAAATAGAAGATGATAAACAATAAAATGATTTTACCGTTAAAAATATTTCTTATTTCTCTTCTTTTCCTGTCTGTCATGGGTTTTCTTTCCGGCTGTGAAAAAAAGCCTCAGAAAAGGATGACCCTTCTTATAAGAATGATGAAACAGCAGGAATACTGGTTCAGGAAAAACATTAAACAATTTGAAGAAGATTATGAGAAAAAACACGGCGAAAAACTTGTCATTGATGTTTCAAGATATACCAGCATGGAAGACATTTCCTTTATGGTGGACCTTGAAAAACGACAGGGCAGAAAGACAATAGGTCTTATTAAAACCCAGAAAGAAATGCTTGTTCCAATGGTGGAAAGGGGGTTTTATATACCCATGTCTCAAATAAAAGGCTATAATGAAAAAACATTTATGGATACTTTTCTTCCCCAGGCAATTCAACTGGCCACCGTAAATGGTGATATTTATTATATACCCCGTAAGCTGGAAACCAATACCATGGTATATCTTAAATCTCATGTTAAAGATGCTTCGGAAAACTGGGAGACGTACAGAAATGATATAAATAACATGTTGAAAAATGAAAACGGATATGGTTTGCCTGCAGATTATGTCCTTGAAGGAGATCCCCATCTCTGGGATTATTATGACCTGGCAGTTGTATCCTATTACTGGAAGATGAAATATGGCTCCGGCCGTATGGCACACAGGGCAAAAAGATATGAAGGGACTGTTACGGAATTTGCCACAAAAATTTTTCAACTCGGCGGTTCTCAGAAAGATCTTCTCGAAATGGATACGGAGCCTGTAAGGGATTTCTTTATATGGGAAGCCTTTTATCGTAAATATGGCCTTTACAATGAGAATATGTGGGAACAGGGATGGTCAGGCGGAAATATCTGGGACGGCTATGCAAAGGGCGAGGTATTTCTTGCTTTTATGCATCAGATTGACTCCTTTTTCCTCCACGGTGTTACAGACGAGAAAGGTTTCCCGCTTGAAGGCATGACCGGTAAACTTAAAAATGCCGATGATATGGGGATATCTGTCATGCCTGAAGGTGTGAGTCTGGAACTGGACGGTTCGGGAAAACCTCTCAGGAGTGGAGGGCATAAATCGAATCTTTCCGGGTGGTGCTGGGGTATACCTGTTACGACTCCTGACCCGGATCTTTCCTATGAACTTGCCATGTGGCTCTCTGATTATGAAAACCAGATCGCCGAAAGTTCTACCTTCGGAATGATGCCTGTAAGAAAAGATGTGGTGGAAAAACTTAAAGAAGCTTTTAAGGAGGAATGGAAGCGAGATATATTTGAGGCAGGTATAAAACAGCTTGCCGCAGGAGTTGAAGAACTTCCTGCAGTTCTTGAATGGCCTTCTATGGGACAGGTTTATCTGGATGCATGGTACGGTATAGTAGTAAATTCTTCACTTTCCGGCTCTGCCGCCATCATTGCAGGATTAAAACCTTATGAAGACAGGGTAAAAGCTGCAGGTAATGAGCAGGAAAAAGAGATAGAGATCAACCCTTCCGAAGGGTTTGCACTGGGCTTTATCGTGGCTGCGGCATGTCTGGTGCTGACTTTTGTTATTGCTTTTTTCATATATGCAATCAGGCTTAAAAGAGGTGCTGTGCCGAATATAAAGATAGATTTTAAAGAAACAGTCATTAAAGAATGGTTCTCCATATGTATGATAACACCATGTTTTTTATATCTCTTCGGATTTTTCCTGGTTCTGACCTTTTACCTTCTCTCTCTGTCTCTGGGCAGATATTCGTCCCATATACTTCAGGCATTTCCCACTCTGATAAATTATAAATTATTTTTTACCGATAAAGAATTTACAAAAGCACTTTTCTATACACTGGGATTTGTTGCAGTGGCAACTCCTCTTCAATTGTTCCTGGGTCTTTTTGTGGCCATTATCCTGAATAACAGCATCCTCGAGTCTAAAAGCAGACCCATAGGTTTATTGAGAGGATTTTTGAGGAGTCTTTCCATGCTCCCCATAGCAATTCCAACGCTTGTAACCGCCATTCTTTTATTCAGTCTCAAAGATACGACGGGGATTATAAACGGAATACTGATGGGCAAATATCCTCTGACCGTTGCCATAGTGCATGAACCGGTAAATCTGGATACAGCCTGGATAAGTCTGGGCATGTCAATTCTGGGTAAGATCTGGAGAGATTTTCCCATATCCATGTTAATACTTCTGGCAGGTCTTCAATCAATAAGTAAAGATCAATATGAAGCGGCAGAAACCATGGGGGCATCTTCTCTGCAGACATTCTTTTATATAACCGTACCGTCGTTACTGCCGGCAATTTCAACGGTTCTGCTGTTGAGATCCATTGAAGCATGGAAAGAGTTTATTTTTCCATACATTATCGCCCCCAATGCGCCCATACTGGGAGTCATGATAGACAGAGCCTATCATGACGCGAAAAACGACGGTCTTGCGGCAGTTGCAGGCATAGTGCTTATTCTGTGTATCATATTGTCAACGATTTTTCTGAGTCTCTTATTAAAGAAAATAAATAAATATCTGACAAAAGCATAAAAAGTGAGGGGGTAAAAGTGAGAGGTGAGTAGTGAAAAGTGATTTATATGAGAATCGTAACGCGTAACGCGTAACGCGTGACGGGAGGAACCAATTTTCATACCTCGTTGTGACCGAACCGGTCATGGTTGTTAGTGAGTAAAATGAAAAGCAGGGGCGAACCGTGTTCGCCCGGTACCGGTAAAAATACGCATTACGCATTACGCATCACGCATTACGATCACGCATCACGCATCACGCATCACGCATTACGACTATGGCACAGGTAAAACTTGAACATATAAGAAAATCGTACGATAAAACCCTTATCGTAAAGGATCTCAGCCTCGATATACCGCACCATGAATTTTTAAGTCTCGTAGGCCCTTCGGGTTGCGGTAAATCGACTACTCTCAGGATGATAGCCGGCCTTGAAGAAATAACGGAAGGTAAACTTTATATAGGTGAGAAGCTTGTAAATAATGTTCCTCCGAAAGAGCGTAATATAGCAATGGTTTTTCAGAGCTATGCCCTTTTCCCCCATATGAATGTAGCGGCAAATATAGCTTTTGGGCTTAAAATAAAGAAAGTTCCCGAAGAAGAGAGGAAAAAGAAAATAGAGTGGGCTCTTGAGCTTATGGATTTGAAGGGCCTCGGAGAGAGAATGCCGAAAGAACTCAGCGGAGGACAGAGACAGCGTGTTGCCGTAGGAAGAGCCCTTGTCCTTGAACCTCAGGTTCTCCTTATGGATGAGCCCTTGAGTAATCTGGACGCCAAACTGAGACTTAAAATGAGAACGGAACTCAAGAGAATTCACAAGAATTTGAATGCTACCGTAATATATGTGACTCATGATCAGGTGGAAGCCATGACTTTAAGTGATAAGATTGCCATAATGAATAAAGGTGATCTGATGCAGTACGGCACCCCTCATGAGGTGTATAACAGGCCTGCAAATAAATTTGTGGCAGGTTTCATAGGAAGTTCTCCCATGAATTTTATGAAATGTACCGTTAAAAGCGAAGGAGAGAAATTTTTTATTGTTACAGATAGTTTTTCTATTCCTCTTCCTTCTGACATGGCTGATAAGATAAAAAACAGGTTCCATGATGATGAAAAATTGGATTTCGGCATAAGGCCGGAAGATATATATGCAAAAAATTATTCTCAAAAAGCTAAAATACCGGCAGAAATCAAAGGCAGAATCGATGTCATAGAACCTCTCGGATCTGAGAATCTGGTCACTGTTATGACAGAAAAAAATGAATTCAAGGTACGTCTCGGAACTGAAACAGATATAAAACTGGACGAAATAATAGAACTGGTTTTCGATGTGAATAAAATGCATCTTTTCAAGATTGATACAGGTGAAGCTCTGTTTTAGATAATGATTTTACTTGAATGTTTTTATGGATTAAGTTAATATGCAAATACGGTAGTAAGATCTATCTCCAGTTCATTATTAAATATACCTACTTTTATTTTATCATCTTCTCCATAGGTTTCCGGGAACCCATATTTACCCTGGTCATCCAGTTTATAAACCTGCAGGGTCTTGTGTAAAGGATCTACAATCCAGTATTCCTTTACTCCACTATTCTGATAAAGCTGCCTTTTTGACTTTATATCTCTTTTTGCTGTTGATGGTGATAAAATCTCTACAATAAGATCAGGAGCTCCTCTACACCCTCTGTCATCAAGTTTTTTTTTGTCACAGACAACTGTAATATCAGGCATCAGAGCGTCTTTTACATATTCATCAGGTTCATCTTCTTCAGGGAACCTGACTCCAAATGGTGCACTGAATACTTCACATGTTTTCCCTCTGAGATAGTGCTTGAAAAAATAATATAATTCTCCTGATACTCTCTCATGGTTTAAGCCTGGCGGAGCCATATTATAAGGAACTCCATCTAAGATCTCCCATAGCTCATCATCTGGTAAGGTCATATAATCGGCAAAAGTATATATTCTCTTTTTTTCTTTTAATGCATCTGCCATAATTATCAACTCCTGTACCTATTATATCAGAAGTGTTATCTAAATAGGAAGTACCGGCAGAAGAATAAAATTTAATAACAGGTGAAACAGAGAAATGCCATTATAATGTACCTATAAAATTATCCTTCTGTATTCTCAAATAAGAGGTTCAGGTTAAATAAATTAATGAAAATATTGCAAATTATTATTAATTTGAATAAATTTTATTAATTTACCTCTATTAGATTGCCGAAATGATGGAACAATCTAACTGGATGTAACCCTACACCCTCTACTCCCTCTTCTAATGAAAATTTGGGAATTACTTTTATACACCTGCTTTATTGATTAACAATTAAATTTCAATGTTTAATTCACTCGCTGATAGTAATCTATTTCCTGTCTCCACCAGAGATACAGAGGAAATTGAGTTTTAAAAACTCTTTCAACCCCTGACTATGCCAGTAATCATCGATTATGACAGTGAGCGGAAGTGTCGCGGTATTTCAACCGTTTCCATCAGGTCATCGTGTTTAAAATTCAAATTATTAATCACACCTTTATTTTATCATATTTTTTAACTATTTCAAACAGGTTTTATTAAAATTTTACGATTTATTTATGATTTTTATAAATATCCTTTACCATATATGGTGTCAGGTCTGAATTGACGACTTTTGCCAGATCTTTTGAGAGGTTTTCCGGCGGACGGGACAGGATGGTTTCTATATTATTCGTCAGCACATCATCGGAATCCGTCACTGGAATTCGTTTGTATTGAGGGAATGTCGTCCCTTTTCCCTGTTCGGGAGTTCTTACGAATATGGACGGAATATCGGCGTGGGCACATTCATAGGCGGTTGTGGAACTTTCCGTGAGAACAATATTTGATATGGCACATGCTTTTTCCATCGTATATTTAGGCATTTCATGAATGACAACGTTAGAGGATTCTTCCAACTGTTTTTTTACAATATCGCATTTTTCTTTTATAGATATATCTGTTTCTGTGCCGAAGAGATTTTTTAAGCCCACTTTTTGAAGATCTCTCGGGTGTGGGACAAAGAGAAAATGGATTTTTTTATCTTTATGGGCTTTTGCCAGCTTATTCAGAGCTTTACCTGTGATTTCAAGAACCTTTGCATTGGTTTTTATTGGCTGGCTGGAAAAGGAAAACACTAGATCGTCTTTCCCTATAGAAAGTTCCTCTTTTATTGCATCTCTTCTGGTGCGATTGAGTTCTGTCAGCATTCGGAAAGATTCAAAGCCCGGATTGCCTCCGAGATTTACCTTTCCCATATCTACATGGATGTCGCTTTTTTCTTCTACAGTGCGGCTGCTGGCTTCAAGACGTTTTTTTATGGTTTCATCCGGCACTACTATTTATCAATATATCGAAGATGAAAAAACGGTACAACTATTACAGGGGACTATAACAGGATTATAACCAAAGAAGAGCGGAAAGGTCAATATGCAATGCACAATGGCTAAAATTCATTTAAATACTCGGGAGGAACAGGTGAAGTATTTTTATTATATAAAAATTTCATCCACTCATTATTATTCTGTTTTTCCCAGTAATATGTGCCTGTATCTGAACTCTTAAGCCACACTCTGCTATTTCCATCCCATGCCATTTTCCACCTCATATTATTCAGAAGAGTCTGTCTGTTCATGAAATACACATTTCCCTGAGGATATTTCTACTATTTCAAATTTTACACAGAGATATTTTGCTCGATCTCTTTTATCTTGATTTATTGATGTTATGAGATTGTATTTTTTATCAGGAGATATAATAGTCGTTTTATCGGAATGCACACAACCGGCCAGCATAAACATAAAAAATAAAAGAAATAGCAAATTAAATATCTTCATTAATTATTTACCTCTAATTATAGTGTAGTTCACAACAAATTACAGATAATCCTCGCGTCACGCGTCACGCGTTACGCGTCACGAAGCACTTAATTTCTAATAAGTTATGAAACTAACTATATTATTACTCGACTTTGGCCGACATAAAAAAACATAAATCAGTATAACAAAAAAAAATAGAATAAACAATAGTCAACTTCTGTCTGTATCTTTTTGATAAAATATAAAAGGGCTGAACTGCCATGAGCTCGGCCCTGTGAGATAAAGAACATCAGCGATTATCAAGAGATTCTTTTAAGATGATCATCCTGAGAAGTTCTGCAAGTGCCATAAGTAATGCCGCAATATACGTCATGGCAGCAGCATCTAGAACTTTTCTGGCTCCGTTCATTTCCGTTACTGTCATAAACTGCCCGTTTTGCAGCATTGCAAGAGCTCTCCTGCTTGCATTGAATTCCACCGGGAGTGTTATGAGATAAAATAGAACAGCTCCCAGGAAAAGGTATATCCCTATGTTTACCATGAAGGCAGAACTGAACAGAAAACCGGCAAAGAACAGGGGAAATGCCGCGTAAGTCCCCAGGTTTGCAACAGGCACAAGAGATGAGCGCAGCGCAAGAGGTACATATCCTTCTTTGTGTTGAACGGCATGCCCCACTTCATGTGCCGCTACTCCCAGGGAAGTAATGGAATTACCTCTGTAAACATCAGGGGAAAGTCTTAATACTTTTCCTGCAGGATCATAATGATCTCCCATATAGCTATCTGTCATTTCAACAGGAATACAGGAAAGACCGTTTCTCCATAGCAGTTCTCTTGCTATCTGTGCCCCCGTAATTCCTGAAAATGTCCCTGTCTTTGAAAATTCATTGAATGCAGACTTTACCTTTATAGAAGCATATATTGAAAAAAGTAAAGCCGGTATCAGTATTATAAATGTCCAGTCTCCGAATATAAACATGGTGCTCACCCCCTCAGATTAAAGGCCGGCATATTACCGGCCTTTCCTGATTAATTTATTGCTATAAACTCTTACCGGATTTCTATTTTCTTTGGTTTTACCTTTTCTTCCTTTGGAATGGTTATTTCCAGTATGCCGTTTTTATAACCGGCTTTTATTTCATCGGCCTTTATCTCATTATTGATGGTAAATGATCTGGAAAAAGAACCGTAAGACATTTCTCTTCTCAGGTATTTCTCACCTTTTTCTTCTGTTTCTGCCTTTTTTTCTCCTTTTATGGTAAGGCAGTTACCGTCAATAGATATGGCTATATCCTCCTGATCCATACCGGGAATTTCTGCTTTTATCAGGAATTCCTTTTCATTTTCAATGATGTCTGCTGCCGGCACGGAGAGACATGTTTCTCCGTTCCATAAGTCTGTCATGAAATCTGGAAACATTCTGTTTCCGGGTTTGCACATATTATTTATTTTATGGTTGCATATTGCTAACATTTAAACCACCTCGTTTATATTATAAATTTTATTTCTATATTTATATTATAAAAGTTTAGTCTAATATTGTCAAGTATATGGGCATTAATTTTTTCTAATGATAGTGTAACAGTTTATTCATGGCATATTTTTCAATAAAAAGAACTGTCACTGGGAGTTTTTGTCTTGCCTTGACAGTTCTTTTTTTCTCCCGTCACGCGTTACGCGTCAAGGGAGTATACACGAGAGCATATATGTATTATTTACGGTTAACTTCGTTAATTAAATTTCTACTTTATCATTTTTACATTCTTTACCGGCATCACTTTGAGAAGATTTTTTAGAATCGTTGATGTAAAAACCGCTTCCCCTGAAAATTATTCCTGCAGGTGAAATGATCTTGTGTGTTCTATTGCTTTTGCATAAAGTGCATGATGTGTTATCCGGTTTGTTGGTCATAGTAAATATTTCAAATTTTCCTTTACAGTCATTGCATCTGTATTCAAAGAAAGGCATGGAAATCTCCTCCTTTAATTTGTTAAATATAATACTATCAATACTATAATACTTATTTAGCCATATATTGTCAAGATATAATCTGTATATTTTTTATTGTAAGGCTGATAAAAAATTTCAGACAGTAGAAAAAATTCTACTGCCTGAATTTATTTAGAGCGTTATTTTGTATCAGGAAACTCCTGATGGAAATCAGTTTCAGCCGCCGGAATTGCATGGTGGTTTCTCTGCCGGTTTCTGACTGCATGACGGCGGAAGGATTACACTGTCGATAACATGTATTACACCGTTATTTGCTTTAATGTCTGTCTTTACAACCTTTGCGTTGTCTACCATTACAACTTTATCTTTTACTTTTACTGTTATCTCTTCGCCCTGAACCGATTTAGCTCTGTCAAGTTTTACCACATCTTTTGCCAGAACCTCTCCTGAAACTACATGATATGTGAGGATAGTCTTTAATTTATCTTTGTTTTCTGGTTTAAGAAGGTCCTCTAAAGTACCTTTCGGTAATTTTGCAAAAGCTTCATCGGTAGGAGCAAATACAGTAAAAGGCCCTTTACCTTTCAGTGTGTCCACAAGACCTGCCGCTTTCAGGGCTTTTACAAGAGTTTTAAAGGAACCTGCATCTTTTGCAGTATCTACTATATCTTTCTTTTCAGATGCTCCGTAGATATATCCTGCAGTCGTGATTGATATGAGCGATAATGCTACTAAAATTATCAAAAATTTATATTTGTTTGCGAATGAAATTACCTCCTTAAAATTGTTATTTGTCGAAAAATTATACTCTCATTATATATTTTATTTTTTTAAAAGTCAATAGTTTTTACTGCAATTTTTATAATAAAGTTTATTCTTTAAGTCAAGAATTTTTCCATTGTTTTTTCTTGATTAATGTACCTTTATTAGATTGCCGATATGATGGAACCAATCTAACTGGATGTAACCCCACACCCTCTATTCCCTCTTCTAATGAAAATTCGGGAATTACTTTTCTCATACAATTGTATGAACCATTACAATCTGCATTGATTAAAACACCGTCTTTTGTCCTGTATAAACCACGACAAATCCTTCTGCCGGAAAAAATATATTTATCTCTATTCTCAGGTTTATACTCAGGAATATCATCAGAGTCAAGAAAACTTGCTTTAGAAGTATAACTCTCATTAACTATTAAAAAATCCGGGTCATCGTAGAGAGCCATTTTATCACCTTCTATTGAAAATTTTATGATTTTAATTCTATAGCTGTTATTCTTTTATCTAAGCTGCTAAAAACACTGTTATCTTCACTTAATAACAAATCGAAATTATCATCTATCTTTTTTTCTATTCTGTCAAGGTGTTGATATATGCCGTCAATTTGTTGATTAATTTCTTCTTGACCTGTTTCCAGCTTCTTTTGTCCTTCTTCCAGATGGTTAACTTTACCTTCAAGCCTTGCCTGACCTTCTTTTAATTCGTGAATATCTTTTCCCATTGTATCAAGCTTATTTAATATCTGTTTTAATACTTCTTCCATAAGTAACCTGCTTTCTTCAGTAAATATATTTGGGTATGAAAAAAAATCGCAATTGTCTTTCATATTCCGGCCTCATTTTAATTATTCTTTTAGCTATTCTTTCTAAGGTTTCCCTTTCTTTAACAGAGTCGCACTTAGGATCGCGTTTAATATACGTAACAACGTCATCAATCTCTTTATCTGTAAGTTCTCTTTTATCATCATCAAGTATAGCCTTACCCTGATTAATAATATCTATATCTTTTTTATATTTTCCAATACTTTCATCATGAGCATAAACTTTATTGTAAAGTTCATTTATAACTTTGATAATTCCCGAATTAGGAGAAAAATACAAATATGAGTCAATAAGCATTTCTAAACACTCTTTATATTCTTCAGGTTTTGCAGGTGCTATTAAATTTGTTTCTTCTGTTGCTGCAGGTAACATTTCGAAACCTCCATCTCTAATTTTTCATCTCTCGTTACAAGAGCTTTACCATTTTCATTAACATTGTATTTTTCTCTATATAATTTAGACTGCTTTCTCCTTTTATTATATCATTTTTCAAGACCTTTTTCAATAAATTATCGTATTCTTTCTGAGTGAAATCAGCTTGAATATTAAGATCCGAATACCGGGATAACTTAAGTTTATTTCAGTGTAATTGCTTGTTTTATGCCGGTGTTTATTTTATAATATAATAGATTTTTTTGTGTTTTTACCTTGATTTTTTAAGGGAGGAAGGAATATGTTTATTATTGCCAATGCAGGTACCTTTATAGCTGTTTTTCCTCATTATATACTGTTACCTATTCTTGTTATAATATATCTTGTCTTATTTTTTCGTCTCTGGGTGGTTCTGTCAGAAAAACAGATTTCCGGTAAATGGAAGAAATTTTTAATTATACTTTATACATTGCCATTGATATTTATGCTTTCTGATGTTTTCTTCTTTCATTTCCTTACAGAAAGCATTATTGTTGATTACGGTAGTGCAGGTATTGGAATGGCTCGAATAGGTCACTTTTTTTACATTACATGGATTTTTATAATAATACTTCTTTTATTAATGGCCGTAATACGTTTATGTAAGAAATGGATAGAGACAAAATATTCTTTAGCCTATAATTATTTAACATCAATTATTTATATATTTTTATGGACTTTATCTTTATATTTTTTCTTTTATCAAAGTTTTATTTTTGCCAGTTTATTTATTTTTGTCGTCACTGTCATAATAACGATAAGACAGTTTAGAGAAAAAGGAAGATTGAAGAATTTTCCTGTAATAAATACTGTAAACATGGCACTTCTTTCGGTTTTATGGTTTTTTTCCTCTATTGTTTTACTTATACTCCTTCAGGGTGGTTCCCTTTTTTTATGGTATGACAGTGGTTATACAAGATGTGGATATGATAATTTAATGAATATAGCAACAGCAATTGAACAATATTATACAGATAAGGGAAAATATCCTGATTCTCTTCAGGAACTGGAAGGTAAATATTTAGAAAAAGTGCCTGTCTGTACCAATCTTCCCGGGGAAGAACCGTTCAGTTCAAAATATTTCTGGGAGAAATTTTACGATATTAAATATTCTGTTTCCACTTATAAATACAGCCACAGTACAGATAATTACACTGTGTGGTGTACCAGAGGACATCCGAAATGGTGGACCAAACCCGGATATCCTCAGTACAGTCCCTCAAAAGGTCTTAATATGTCAGAGGGGCGCTATTAACGCAGTCAGGGTTTTACTATAGTCAGGATGGAAGAATAATACTGTTATGAAAATCTCTCAATTTTTAATATTTATAATTACTTTTATACTTGCTTCCGGCTTTATTTATTCTTCGTACCTTTATTCATTACATGAATTTCCCGGCCGTTTTACGGATGAAAAGATATATATTACTATTTCCGGAAAGAATATGTCGGTAGAAGGTATTTATACGTATGAAAACGGAGGAAAATCCATCTGGATACCGGAGCTGTTTTATCCTTTCCCGGAAGGAACCGTTACTTCCTGGAAAGTCATGGAAGAAGGCGGAGAAAAAATACCATGGATTAAGGTTGCCCCTGTCTTTACAGGGCAGGAACTCAGATACAATCTTTCTCCTTATTCTCCCGGTGAAAAAAGAAAAGTTCTGGTTTCATACTGTCAGGAAGTATGTAATAACAGAGGAGTATATATTACAGAGACAACAAGAACATGGAAAAGACCGGTAAAGAAAGCACGGTTTTATATCAATCTACCCTGTAAGTGGCCTCTGAAAGATTGTACCTATAAGATAACCAAGAGTTATACAGAAAAGGACAGAAAAATCTATTTTATTGAAATAAATGATTTTTATCCTGAAGAAGATCTTGTTTTTAGCTGGAATGAACATATTAAATAATTTTTAATTTCTTCAGAATCTCCAGGGTTATCTTCTTTGCTTTTATCCCCGATGCATTATCTTTACTTTCGATATTTGTTGCAAAAATATATGTTTTATTGCCTCTTTCAACATATCCTGCGAACCACCCCGATTCTTCATATTTTTTTGCATCTTCGATTTTACCTTCCTGATAGGAAAAGGCTATCTTTGCTTTTGTATTTGCAATCCATTGCAGTATTAACCGGGAATTAGTCGGCATATCAAATCTCAGTGTGGAACTCAGTGGATGTTCATTAATTTCTTTAATGGATTCTATTTTTTCTGAAGTGATGGTACGGTAGCCGGAATAACCTGCAAAAAGAAAATCCGGCGGTTCTTTATAGATATCTGTTTCCCCCTTGTAATTATTAAAGTATGAAGAAAATTCAGGAGATCCATGCTCCCTTTATCATATGAATCACATAGAGACAGAAATCTGTCTTTTTCATCATATTCCAGAAATCTGTAAACTTCATCGGAGAAAATATATATGTCATGTTCCGAGGCAATTTCTATAATTTCCCTGAGTTTTTCCTCGGGAATGATATAGCCTGCAGGATTATGAGGAGAATTTATTACAATGGCTTTTGTATTTTTTTTGATATGTTTCTTTAAAAAAGAAATATCAATTTTCCAGTTATTCTTTCCGTCCATCTTCCATTCCGTCACATCACAGCCGATAGAGTGGGCTATTTCAAAAAGAGACTGGTAACATGGCCACTGAACTATAAGAACATAAAAGATAGGGAGCAGCAAATTCATATTTTGCAAAAAATCTTTCCAGTTTAAATTCGTTAATTTTCATATATTACACTTCCTTTAATATGTGTGCAGTTCCCAGGTGTTTCCTCCGAGTGTAGTGTTTTTCTGTTTTTCCCATGTAATGCCTCCGTCTGCTGTATGTATAATGGTTCCGCTGTTGCCGACAGCCCATCCTGTTTTAAAATCTGATTTTTATATCTCCGAAATCATGAAGCCCTGTGCCATGTTTCAGTAAACCTCTTCCTTTTAATTCCATAAAAGCTTTATGGAGTCCTTCAAGGTAATAAGTGTCTATTTTTAAATCATTATGACCCGGAAGGATTTTATCAATCTTTTGAATGGCACAGATTTTTTCTACAGCTCTATAGAATGCTTCAGGGTCTGTGGAAGGATAAAAAGCAAACAGTGTTCCTTTATATATAAGATCTCCTGTAAATAAAAATCCTTTTTCTTCTTCGTAAATACAGATATGGCCGGGAGAATGGCCCGGAGTATGGATTATTTTTATAGTGCGTGAGCCATCAGTCAAAATATCATTATCCTCTAATAACCCTGCAGGTTCCCCTTTATAAGGAAAATAATCTTCTATGCGAAAATCTTCCGGCAATTTTTTTGTAATAGGCCCTGATACATATTCTCTGATTTTCTCAAGCGGTAAAGGAATACCTTCTCTGAGCCATTTTGCTTCCTCTTTATGGACATAAATTTCATCGAAAAGCCTGTGGCCCCCTGTGTGATCCCAGTGAACATGTGTCGTAATGACTTTTACCGGCAGATCTGTCAGTGAATCTATTACTTTTTTTATATTGCCGATACCCAGCCCCGTATCTATAAGGAAAGCACATTCTTCTCCGATAAGCAGATAAGAGTGAACATGTTCCCAGTGTCCGTATTCACTTATTGCATATGTTGTGTCATCTATTTGTTCAATGGTAAACCATTCATTCATAATTTCTTAACAGGTTATATCTATATCCCTGAATAAAAGCCATGGAATTTTATAAGAGCCGCTATAAATTGTGTCAGAACTTATTTCCAGAAGATTATTACTTAACAGATTATATAAGTTATCGGTGAAATTTGCATTTTTTATCCTAAAGACCGCAGAATACTCCCTCTATAGCTGAAGGCTTAGAGGG
>CAYSLJ010000013.1:0-21630 GCA_964431735.1 uncultured Synergistia bacterium
GTAGAGGGTGGATACTGACAAAATTAATAGTATAATTTGTAAAATTATCAAAAAATGAATAATGTAATATTTATTAAAGGTCTAAATAGTAGAAAATAACCAATAAGTGAGAAAGGAATTTTACGAAATTTTATCGGTAGGCTAGGATTTTTCCGACACGCTCTAAGACATTTACATGAAATAGTTGAAAAAGTAACGAATATGGTTACTATACAAAAAGGTGATTTAATAATTGATATCGGAAGTAATGATAGCACACTATTGCAGGGATATTCCAAGCATCATAATGAAGTAATATTATTAGGTATTGATCCGACAGGAACTAAGTTCAAAAAATATTATCCTAGCAATATACAACTAATCTCTGATTTTTTTTCTAAAAAAAATTTAGAAAAAGAAGTTGGAAATAAAAAAGCAAAAATAATTACATCCATTGCAATGTTTTATGATTTGCAAGATCCTATAGCATTTATGCAGGAAATTTATGATGTATTGGATGAAAATGGTATATGGTTACTGGAACAAAGTTATATGCCTACAATGTTGGAAATGAACGCATATGATACGATTTGCCATGAACATCTGGAATATTATCGCTTGAAACAGATCAAATGGATGACAGACAGAGTTGGTTTTAAAATACTTGATGTCCAATTTAACAATGTTAACGGTGGCAGCTTTTCTGTAATTGTAGGAAAAAATAACTCTTTACGATATAATAAGACGGATTTAGCAGATAAAATTTTATTTGAAGAAAAAAATAAAGGTTTAGGTGTTTTAATCCCTTATAATGAGTTTGTAAAAAGAGTGTTGAAACATAGAAATGAATTATTACATAGTATTGAACAGATAAAAAAAGGCGGTAATAAAATACTTGGATACGGAGCATCTACAAAAGGGAATGTAATCCTGCAGTTCTGCAATATTACAGAAAAAGATATACCGTATATTGCTGAAGTAAATGAAGATAAATTTGGCAGTTATACTCCCGGAACTCTTATTCCTATTATTTCGGAAAGTAAAGCGAAAGATATGATGCCTGATTGTTTTATGGTATTACCCTGGCATTTTAGAACCAATATTATAGAACGAGAGGCAAAGTATTTAGCTTCAGGAAAAAAACTATTATTCCCCCTGCCAGATATCGAGGTTTTATAACTACAAATGCCTATTCAGAAAAAAGCTATCATAATAGGATCCGATGGACAGGATGGTAGGTTATTATATGGTTTTTTATTAAAAAAACAATATACTCTGTTAGGAATAGATAAGGAAACAATTAAATCTCATGGAATACCCTGGACCGAGCATGTTGATATTAATAATAGCAAAGAAGTTTTTCAACTATTAAAGACTATTAAGCCTGACGAAATTTATTATCTGGCGGCATTTCATCAATCGTCAGAAGATAAACCGATAGATGAAATGTATTTATTTCATCAAAGCTATAAAATCAATGTCTTTTCATTGATGAATTTTCTTGAAGCTATAAAAACCTTATGTGGAAAAACAAAAATTTTCTATGCATCTTCTTCTCATATTTTTTGTTGCAATAGTTCTAATATTCAGGATGAAAATACTCCTTTTTCTCCAAATTCTATTTACGGTATTACAAAATTAGACGGCTTATTATTATGCCGTTATTATAGGAATAAATATGGTATATTTACATCAAGTGGAATTCTTTATAATCATGAATCACATCTTCGTAAAGAAACATTTTTATCAAAAAAAATTATTAAAGGAGCAATTGATATTAAAAATAAAAAATGTGACAGGATAGTATTAGGAGATCTCAGTGCAAAATCAGACTGGGGATATGCTTCTGATTACATAGAAGCTATGTACAAAATATTAAATATCAACAGCGCAGATGATTTTATTATTGCTACAGGGCAATTACATACAGTTCTTGAGTTTGTAGACACAACGTTTACATATCTCGGTTTAAAATGGGAAAACCATATAGAAGAAAATAAACATATTATAAATAGAAAAAATAATATTTTATGTGGGAATCATGAAAAATTGACGAATGCAACCGGCTGGAAACCCAAAGTGAATTTTAAAGAAATGATAAAAATTTTATTAATAAATGAAGGATGGCATTTTGATGAAAAATAATAAAATATTAATTTTTATACCAACATATAATGAACGAGATAATGTTGAAAAAATGTGTAATGAATTGATCAATTTAAAACTACCAGCAGATATTTTATTTATAGATGACAACTCACCTGACGGTACAGGTAAAGTTATTGATGAATTATGTAAAAAATATAAAGATATAAACGTAATTCACAGAAATGGCAAAGCAGGTATAGGCAGCGCACATCAATGCGGAATAAAATGGGCTTATGAGAACCATTACAATACGTTAATCACAATGGATTGTGATTTCACGCACAATCCTTCTTATATTACAGCTATGATAGATAAATCAAAAGATTATGATGTAGTAGTTACATCACGTTATATATTAAAGGATAGCCTGGAAGAATGGAATTTAATAAGAAAAATATTAACTTTAACAGGACATTTTCTAACTACCTTATTGCTAAAAATGCCTTATGACGCCAGCGGCGCTTTCAGGCTTTACAATCTCACAAAGATTCCTCATAATGTATTTAAGTTAGTTAGTTCTTTAAGTTACTCATTCTTTTTTGAAAGTTTATATATTTTACATATAAATAAATTTTCAATTGCAGAAATACCTATTAAATTACCTGCACGTACCTATGGACATTCAAAAATGGCATTTAACGATATATTGAATAGTCTGAAACTATTAACAGGTATATATTTAAATACTTTATTCAATAAAGAAAAATTTGAGCATTCAGTTCCATTTACACAAGAAGCCAAATTATCCAATGATATATCATCAGAGTGGGATAACTATTGGGAAAATCAAAAAAATACCTCTGGACTTATATATGATGCAATAGCAGCTTTTTACAGAAAATATATAATTAAAAGAACGTTAAACCATTTTGTAACAAAATATTTCCATAATGGTTCAAAAGTAATCCATGCAGGATGCGGAGGAGGACAGGTAGATACAGAAATCAGACATAAGCTATCAATTATTGCCCTTGACATATCAATAAATGCATTAAATTTCTATAAAAAAGTTAATAAAAATTATTGTAACTTATTGCATGGCAGTATTTTTTCTATTCCTTTACCGGATGAAAGCGTTGATGGGATCTATAATCTAGGTGTTATGGAGCATTTTGATGAAATGGACATCCATAAAATACTGAAGGAATTTTATAGAGTTTTAAAATCTAAAGGCAAAATGATAATTTTCTGGCCTCCGGAATTCGGAATGACTGTTATCTTTTTTAAAATATTGACATTTATTTTTGTAAATATTTTATCAAAAAAAAATGTCAAGTTTCATCCAGATGAACTTACACGGATAAAATCCAAAAAACATGTTATAGATATGTTTGAAATGGCACATTTTAAAGTCATAGATTACTATTTTGGCATAAAGGATATGTTTACTTATTCAATAATCGTAGTTGAAAAATAATTAATCAGGTGATAAGAAATGTGTAATAAAGCAAATGTTACCGATAAAAATAACGTTAATTTTTTATGTCCTGTTTGCAATTCAAAAAATATTAAGGTTCTTTTTCCCGATACATTGGGCAGTAAAAATCCTCAAATGGATTACAATTTTAGTAAAGAACATACTCTTACATATCAAATTGTACAATGTAAAACATGTACCCATGCCTATGCATCTCCGAGACCTCGAAACCTAGTTCAACATTATAAAGATGTCAGAGACGATGTATATTTAGCTGGTGAAGATCAATATCTATCTACTTACCACAAAGTAATTAAGACATTACAACGGTTTAGAGTTTCAGGGACGTTACTTGATATAGGATGTTCCACTGGCCTTTTTTTATCAGTTGCAAAGAATTTTTATCACGTAGAAGGATGTGAATTATCATCCTGGGCTACAGAAATTGCGGAAACCAGAGAACTCACTATACATAAATGTGAATTAAGTAAAATACAGACTGATAAACTTTTTGATATTATTACATTATGGGGTGTTATTGAACATTTTGAATATCTCGGAGAAGAAATTCGTAATATTTATAACTTATTAAATAAAAATGGCATAGTCTGTTTATGGACCGGTGATATAAGTGCTTTCCCCGCACGTCTTTTAGGTAAAAATTGGTGGTATATTCAGGGACAGCATATTCAATATTTTACTCGTAAATCTCTGACTAAATTATTTATTGATAACGAATTTAAAGAATTATACATAGATTTATATCCGTATGTCATGACAATGAGTTATATTCACAAATCACTTGCTCGTTATCCATTATTACATCTTATGACAAAACCATTTTTATGTAATAAAATTATAAACAATTTGAAATTAACATTAAAACTTCCCAGTGAGATGTTTGCAATTTTTATTAAAAAGTAATTAGAAAAATATACTGATGAAAAATTTTGTAAAATCCGATTAGAAAGTTGACAAAAAATTCAGATCAAAATAGTCGCATAAAATTACCATACATTGGAGAGGCGAAAATATTTATTGACAAATTGGTCTCAGTAAAAACTATGAAAAATCTAATCTTTAAAACAAATAAAGCTCTTCACTTTTTTCTATATTTTATCTATATTTTTGCAATTATTACTTGTTGTAGTATCAATTTTATACCTGGAACCAGCCTATTTACCAACCATCTATACAGTAATCCTACAGATGTTGGTAGCTTCTCTGTAGGTACAGATGCAAAATCAATAGCATTTAATTTTATTATTCCAGATGTCAAAAAAGATAATTACGTATGCGTAGAAATACCTATATACAATTTAGATCCAACAAAAACATATGAATTACATATAGAAATATACGATGGTTATCCAAATGAATGGCCAGGACAAGAAGAATTAAGGTTAATAGTCGGGGAAAATATTTTATGGAAGTATGATGTAGGTAAAAGAGCATTTTCTGGTTGGCTTCCAGTAAAAATAAATTTTAAACCTACCGATAAAGATAATAAGATAAAAATAAAATTATATGTAATAAATAACACACAAAAAGGTGCAGCATGGGGACTAACAGGGCCCTATGCCATTAGAAATATATATTTAATTGATACTATAACTTCAAATAAAATAAAAATAAACATTCCATTTATAGAAAATGTCAATGTATTTATTAAAATTTGGAAAATAGCAATTTATATTCTTTTTTTATTAATTATACCTATAAGTATTATATATTTAATGGTCAAAGTTATAAAAATTCATAGAATTTTTAATGTAGATAGAATTGTAGTTGAAAAGCCAATATTAACAGTTTTATTTTTTCTACTAATATTTAGCATAGTTTTCTCTGCTATTATACCAACAATTATCATGTATACAATAGGGAAAGAAAGTTATTACGATTTTTATCCTATGAGTGGTAAAGGTGGTGACTATGTAGCGACTTATTGTGTCATCAATGATTTAATGGTTAAAGGAAAATCAATATATTCTGAAAATATCAGTGACCCCTATGGTCGTATTCTTTATAGTTACCCTCCATTACATCCATTATTTCTTACACCGCTATCTTTTTTATCCTATAATAAAAGTTATCAGATATGGATAATAATATCTATTATACTAATAATACTGAGTATATTTTTAATATCTACGTTCACAAAACATGAAATTATATCTATAATAGTTTTATTTACTATATATTTTCAATCAACTTTTTTACAATTTCACATAGAACGAGGCCAGACAGATGTATTAATGTTATTTTTCATGGTATTATTTATATATTATTATCTAAGAGAAAAAAACGTTTATCTATGTTCTTTTTTCTTTACAATTGTATCATTACTAAAAGTTATACCAGCTATTTTTATTTTATTTTTTTTAATAAGAAAAGAATTTAAAATAATCATACTATCTAGTATTTACGCAATTATATTCATGTTATTAACAAATCCAATTCAATGGTTAATATGGATTACTAAAATTTTGCCATTTTATTCAAATGTATATCTTGGAGGAGAAATTGACCACTCGTTAAATAATTTATATTTTTTATTTTTGCAGGATCATACCTCCAGTTTTTTAGCTTCAAAAATAACGTCTATTACTCTTCTATTAATATATATAATTATTGTTTACGTTAATAAACAAAGGGACAAGTATGTTCTTTTAGAAATTACTATTTTAACAATGATTATGGAAGTAACACCTCCCTGGGCAGCTAATTACAAATTAATCATTCTAATCTTTTTATTCTTATCACCAGTGTTTTTATCAGAATTAGATACTTTAAAAAAAAATATAACATTGTTTATATTTCCAATCTTTACAGCATTCATATTATTTTTACCTATTTATAATATATATTACGCAAAAGCTATTTTTTCTTTACTAAGCTTTATTTTGCCCAATAATATATTACAAAATTTAGTTAACTTCAGGTCGGCAATAGCTATAATCTTTTCTTTACTTTATTTTATATTTATCTATATATACCTTATAGTAAAACATAAGCTATATTGCATAAATAAAGACACCTTATGATCTTATTTATTGCTCCTTATCCTACAATAGAAAATGAACAGGAAGGTATGATGCAACGCATCCGTACTGTTGATAGAATATTTGAAAACGAAAAACGCACTTATGCGCATATTTCGCTATATAATTCCGAAGAAGATTTTATCTCAAAAGAACTTTCAATATATAACCTGAATTTTAATAACAATATAGATATAAAAAAATTGCGAGATTTAATATTAAAGGCAAATCTTATTTATGTTCATAGTATTTATAACGGTCAATACATATTACCATTTTATAAATACAAAAAAATAATAACTGACATGCATGGAGTTGTACCCGAAGAAGAAGCCTATGCCGGTCGTACAAAGTTCGCTGAATATTTAGAAAAAATAGAGAAATTTATTGTCCATAACAGTCATCTTATTATCAATGTTTCTAAAACTATGTCAGAACATTTAAAAAATAAATATCCTGATATAAAAACTGAAATGACAGTTCTTCCAATAATAGATAATTATCAGATAAACATTGATAAAAGAAAAAAAATAAGTAAGAAAAAAAGAATAACGGCCATATATTCAGGTGGCACGCAAAAATGGCAGAATACCGATCTGATGATAGAAGCTATAGCAAAAGCTAAAGATAAATTTAAATTTATTATATTAACAAAAGATTTTAATCAAGTTAGAGAAAAAATAAATAGATATAAATTAAATGACATTGTAGAAATAAAATCAATGACAAGAAACGAAATAGATGAATATTATTACAGAGCAGATTTTGGATTTATCCTGAGAGATGACATAGTAATAAATAGAGTTGCCTGTCCGACAAAACTTACAGAATACCTGGCTTATGGAATTATTCCAATAGTAATACAGCCGGAGATTGGTGATTTCAATGCATCAGGTTATTCTTATATAACCTTAAATGATTTTGTAAATGGAAATATTCCTTGTGAAGATAAAATAGAAAATCTCAGAAATAATAATTACAGAGTAATAGATAGATTAATGCAGGAATTCAATAATTCTGTTAAAAGAATATTAAACATAAATACTCACAGTTCATGTAATAACAATTCAGATATATATTTAACAGTAGATGAAATAAAAAATCATTACTGTAAAGCTCAATTATATATAGATACCGGTTCAGGATTCAGTGAAGACCAGTCGATAAGTAAAGAAATATCAGAGAAAAACGAGTTATTAGAATTTAATCTCAGTAATTATAATAATATAACATCTCTTCGCTTTGACCCTCTGAACAATCTCATAAAAATAAAACTGGAAGAAATAAAAATTCTGGATGTAAATAATAAATTACATACTGACATATATTATGAATCTAATTCTATATATAAAAAAGATAGTATACTTATGTTTGACACATTAGATCCTCAGATATATATAGACACATCCAGTATACCTGAGCCGATAAAACTATTTATAAAACTGGAATATATATGCCAGGGCAATGATGTATCTAAATGTATATCAGAATATAGAAAAAAAGAAATTAATGTATTACAGGAAATTATAAAAAATAAAGACACTCAAATAGATAACCTTATCCATAAATATTTTTCACAATTATTTATTAATAATGGTTCTGGTTTTACAGAAGACCTTTCCATAATTAAAAAAATCTCAGGAGATGAAAAAAAATTAGTCTTTGACCTGCTCAATTATAATAATATAGAAGCTCTCCGGTTCGCTCCTTTAAATAATTCGGTTAAAATAAAATTAGAACAGATAAACATTATTGATAGTAACAATTTATATAATCACGTTATCTACAGGCATAATGGTCTATTTACTCAGGACAATACTCTTACATTTGAAACAGATGCTCCAGGTATATATATAGATATAAAAGATATAGTCAATCCTCAAAAGATTATTATATACATAGAATACATTCTTATGGGAGATAAAACTCATAAAGATATATCAGAAAACAAATCAGCTATAATACAGACCAGAGACCGGGAGATACAGACCAGAGACCGGGAGATACAGACCAGAGACCGGGAGATACAGACCCAGAAGATAAAGATAGAAAAATTATTAGAAAAAGAACATATTCTAAATAATATTTATAACTCTCATGGATGGAAATTTTTACTTATCTATTATAAATTAAGAGATTTTATTCTTCCGGAAAATTCTCTCAGAAGGAAATTAATATGTTCTATATTAAAAATTCCCGGGTATCTTAAAAAGAAATTAAATCCTGTAAATATGTCCTGCGATATAGCAGATATATACCCTGAATTTACAGATATCTCCGGCTGGGCTCTATCACCTGAAGGTATGGAAAAAGTAGAAATCTTTCTTGACGGGAGATTACTGGGTAATGTCGTATATGGCAAAGAGAGAACAGATGTTGGGAAGGTATTTCCCGATATTAAAAACAGTACATATTCAGGATTTCAATTAAAAGAAAAAACTGATAAGACATATCCTGCCGGAACTGCTCATACAATAAAAATCATTGCAACAGACAAAAAAGGAAGAAAAAAGGAAACCACTGTTTCTGCCATTACCAGAGAATTTATTCCCATACCCGTCAATGAAAATCCCTGCGAAAAAGTGTCAGAAAAAAATGAATTTATCCCACCTGCTGCTAATAAAAATCACTATGAAGAATGGATAGTAAAAAATGAGCCAGATGAAAGTGAGCTTGAGAAACAGAAACATATAAAATTTACTTATGAACCTAAAATAAGTATTTTAATATTAAATAAAGACATAATAAATTCAATTTTAAATCAAAGTTATTTTAATATAGAATTATATATGGTAGATGACATAGAAAACAGAGAATTTTTAAAGGATAACAGAGTAAAAATCTTAAGGGTAAAAAATACGGACTCCGATATATTTAAAGAATTTCTCTATCAGGCAGAAGGAGAATTTATAACTTTCATATCTCCTGCATATATTCCCTGTACATTTGCTCTTTACGAAACGGTAAAAATACTACAAGAAAATCGTAATATAGACTTTATCTATTCAGATGAAGATAGTATAACAGAGGAAGGGAAAAGATATGCTCCCTATTTCAAACCTGATTTCTCCCCGGATACCCTGAGAAGTACCAACTATATAGGCCCATGTGTTACTGTAAAAAAAGAACTGCTAAATCAAATAGATTGTCTTCTCGAAACATTTCATGGCGGCGATTTTTACGATTTAGTATTTAAATCTACGGAAAAGGCACAAAACATTGTCCATATTCCGAAGGTACTCTTTCATAAGAAACCATATAGGTACAGATGGTCCGTTAATATAAAAGAAATGAAAAAAAATATCTTATTAAAAGAGTATACAGTTCCTAGCAAAAAATCTCTTTACAAATTTTCCCTTATTATTCTGAATAAAAACAGGCCTGAATATTTAATCACCTTACTCAAAAGCCTGATAAATAAAAACTGCGGCACATATTATGAAATAATAGTCGGCGATACAGGAAGTACAGATAAAAAAATTCTTGACTATTATGAGACCATAACATCAAAAATAAAAATAGTAAAAAACCTGACTTATAATTTCAGCAGTAATTATAATTATCTGATAAATAATTACTCTGAAGGTGAGATTGCCGGAATAATCAACAATGATATTATTTTGCCTGATACAGAGTTTTTATATAAAATAGAAAAACTCCTTTCTGAAAAAACTGCAGGAGCAGTGGGAACAAAACTTTTATATAGTGACGGCAGGCTTCAGCATGGAGGAATTTATTTCATGGAAGAAGGTAAATACAAAGGTCTTCCCTATCACAGACTTCATGGAGGAGACCCTTTAAAGCTTCCTTCTGTTGAATATGAAAAAATTCCTGCAGTGACAGGGGCTTTCATGTTCTGTAGAAGAGATGATTTTATAAATGTCGGAAACTTTGATGAACACTATAAAGAAGAAGCACAGGATGTAGATTTATGTATGAAATTAAGGCGTAAAGGCAAAGAAATCTTCTTTTTGAATACAGACGGTATAATTCATCTTGAAAACGGTACAAGAGCTAAAGGAAGCGAAAACTGGGATGACAGGGAGTATTTTCTCTGGAAGTGGATGTCTTTTCTGGAAGGAACAATAATGGGAAAAAAGATCAATCACATTTTATTAAACAGTTAGGAATTTAACGATGAAACTACTTATATTAACCCGTTTTTTCAAAAAAGGCTATGGAGTAGGACTGGTTATAAAAAAACAGATAGAGGGTCTGAGCATTAATAATGAGGTTTATATAGCTACAGATGATGAAATTACATCAGAAAATGCAAGTAAGATAAATCTGGATTATTCAATGGTAAGAGAAACAATTAACAGAGTAAAACCTGATGCTGTAATAGTTCATACCCCTCCATACTATGAACATGTGGCTCAATTCAATGATTACCCTGTCATTAAAATAGCCTTTGATCATGGAGAACCATTCCCGGGTTTCTTCAGAGATGATATTAAAGAAAGAGAAAAAATTAACATGCAAAAATATCTTGCATTTATGGAATTTCACATTCATATAAGTATTTCGGAATTCATAAAAAAATCTTCTAACATTAAATCCTCAATAGTAATTTACAATGGAGCAGACCATATTCACAGAGAAGAAAACACTGCACAAATGGATACAAGAAAAAATCTGGGAATAGATGAGAAAAGTTTTCTTATTACAACTCTATCACGTATAGGTTCAGGCGAAAATTATTATAAAGGCTTCGATTTTCTTATAGAGATAAAAAGGAGAACCCTTGAACTAATTACAGAAAAAGATATATATTTCCTTGTTATAGGTCATGTTACTCCTGACGGTGAACATGTAAAAGAAAAATTACTTTCGTCAAATTTTCATGTCCTCGAAAATGTAAGTGAAGACGTAAAATATGATATTCTTTCTCAAAGTAATATATTTATTTCTCCAAGCCTCTGGGAAGGTTTCAATC
Source organism: uncultured Synergistia bacterium (assembly GCA_964431735.1). GTDB lineage: Bacteria > Vulcanimicrobiota > SpSt-956 > SpSt-956 > JAKJGF01 > CALARM01. Next base: position 11,522 of record CAYSLJ010000013.1, read on the forward strand.
TTCCTGTTGTGGAAGCACAGTATCTGGGAGTGCCTTCACTGGCATTTTCCGTTGCAGCACACCCGGAGGTATGTCCTTTTCACTTCAGTAATATAAATGAAATGACTGAATATATTATTTCTCTTTATGAAGACAGAGAACTGCTCAAATGGTGTGGGAGAACCTGTTCTGATTATGTAAAAAAGAAATTTACCTGGAAGAATAATATATTAAAACTGGAAAAATTACTGAATAATGTATGGGAAAAAAAAGAGGATATTGTTAAAATAAAATATTTAGATAATGAGAGAACATCAGACAATTACCATAATAAAAAAATAATAGACGATCATATAAAAAGAACAGGACTCAATGCAGAAGTCCAGAAAGGGTTATTGCCAGAAACCTATAGAGTAAAATTCAATCTTAAAAAACATCACCTTATATCTATTATAATACCGAATAAAAATCATGTGGAAGATCTCAGCACATGTGTAAATTCAATAAAAAAATCTGATTACAAAAATTTCGAAATAATTATAGTTGAAAACGGCAGTTCGGAAGAGAATATTTTCAATTATTACGAGGAATTAAAAAAGACAGAATATATAAAAATTATTGAATGGAATAAAGGAATATTTAATTATTCGGCTATAAATAATTTTGCTGTTCCCTATGCCAGAGGAGATGTAATTCTATTTTTGAACAATGATACAGAAGTGATCAATGCCGGATGGCTTACATCTATGGTTGAATATGCTATGAGAAAAGAAGTGGGAGCAGTAGGAGCAAAATTATATTTCCCTGATAATACTGTACAGCATGGAGGCGTTATTATTGGTATTAACGGAGTGGCAGGCCATGCTCACAGGAATTTTCCTCATGACAGTCCGGGATATTTCGGGAGATTAAAAATAATTCAAAATGTAAGTGCCGTTACAGCGGCATGTCTTATGATAAGAAAAGAAGTCTTCAATGAAGTGAAGGGGTTTGACGAAGATTATGCAGTATCCTTCAATGATATAGACTTCTGTATGAAAATAAGAAAAAAAGGATATCTTATTGTATGGACACCCTATGCGGAATTATATCATCATGAACTAAAGACAAGAGGGACAGAAGATACGCGTGAAAAAAAAGAAAGAGAAAAAAGAGAAATAGAGCTATTCCGAAGAAAATGGAAGGATATACTTGAAGAAGGCGACCCTTACTATAATCCTAATCTCAGGCTGGACAAAGAAGATTTTACTTTAAAATCTAATTAACATATTATGAAAAAAAACTCAAAATCTAAATGGCCATTAATTATAATCTTTATCGTAATCACTTTTATTTTAATAAATAGAATAAATCTTCAACCTAATTCTATAGTTATGGAAATAGTATCTCCAGAAAATGATGATACTTATCAGTTATATTATGATACAGGAAATGGATTTAACGAAGCAGACTCAATAAGAACTGAAGTCAGAAAGAACAATAACAGCTCAGAAGTTATAAGTTTTCCTCTACCAGACAAAAAGATAAAATCAATAAGGCTTGATCCGGGAAGCCATAAAGGAAATATAATTATAAAATCTATAAAAGTTAATCATAATTTTTATAAATTAAGATTTAATTTAACTTTATTAAAATGGACATCGGAAGATTTTTCAAAACATTTTAAACCTCTAAATCATATCGGTAACTTTAATGAAAAAGACGGTAACGTATATATTATTGCATCCGATAATGATCCTTATTTTGTATTAAAAGATAATCTCTATAACGTAGTTATAAAAAAAATTATTATTATTAAGATTTTTCTTTATATATCCTCCTTAATTTTATTTATTCTACTAGCAAATTTTATAAAAGCCTCGGCATTGATAGTTTCCAGCGTAAAATCTGAAGCTAATAAAATCAATGGTTTTATAAAAAAATACAGACGTATAATAATAAACTATATATCACCACCTTCATTAATTAAAAATTACATAGTAATATCAATTTTATGTATTTTACCTGTATTTACAGGTTTTTTTTATGTTTATCTTTTTGGTGTTAATATTCCTTTCTGGGATCAATGGGAATTAGTTAGTTTATTTGAAAAAATAAATACAGGAAATATGACCTTTCAGGATTTATTCAGTCAGCATAATGAACACAGAATATTTTTCCCACGCATAATCATGCTTATTATTGCCTTTTTAACCGGATATAATAATAAAAGCGAGATGTATTTTATAGAATTTCTCTTATTGATAAGTCTGATTATATGTTTTCTGGTAATAAAAAAATCATTTAACATAAATATAAAATCAATTCCTTACTGGTTTATACCGGTTCCATTTCTTATATTCACATTAAAACAGTATGAGAATATGCTATGGGGCTTTCAGATAGGTTTTGTAATGGTACAAACAATGAGTTTAATTACATTTTATTTTATTTTTCTTTTAACAAAAATAGAATGTAAAAAATCCAAATATATTTACCTTATCTCTTCACTTATAAGTGGTATAATTACTTCTTTTTCATCTATTATGGGTTTATTTATATGGCCGTCAGGAATGGTACAAATTGTGATTTCTCCATTTAAGAAAAAAGAAAAAATCGTCTATACTCTTATCTGGAGTATAACAGGAATAATAACCTGGATTATATATTTTATAAATTACCATAAACCGGGCCACCATCCTGATATGTTTATTTTTATATATAATCCGATACTTTTTTCAAAATATCTCTTTACCTGTATAGGTACGGCCTTATTCTGGTATAAAGACAATGCTTTTATCGGGGGAACACTATTTTTTTCCATATTATTAACAACTTTATACTATCTTTATAAGAATAAAAGATTAAAAGATAATTCATTCTGGATAGGAGGACTGGTATTTTCATTACTTACAGTTCTTTCTATTTCTATTGGACGATGTGGATTTGGAATAGAGCAGTCTATGTCCTCCAGATATATAACTTTTTCTATTATTCTCTTTATATCTTTATATGTAATACTCATTGATTTAAACATACAGAAAAAACAAATATTGATAAAATCATTACTTGTTTTATTAATATGTATGATTTTAATAAGCATACCTTATTCTTATACAATGGGATTTGATACAGGTAAAAATAAAAAAAATTATCTGGAAGCAACTATTCCATCTCTTTTAAATTATGCAACAGCAAAAAAAGAAGACATAGAAAAATTATACCCCTCATCAGAAATATTAAAACAAAAAGCAGAGATTTTAAAAAAGAATAATATGTCAATATTTAATAGAGCTATTCTGGAGAGTGAATATCCAGAATATACAACATTTATACCAGAAAAAGAAGATATTATAAAAAAATAGAAAGGCAGGCAATGGTATGAAAAAATTTGACATATGCGTCATTGGAGGAGGAGGTCATGTAGGGCTACCTCTTTCCATTGCTTTTGCAGAAAAAGGGAAAAAAGTCATAATTTATGATACAAATCATGAAACCATGGAGATTATAAAAAAAGGCATTCTGCCTTTTATGGAAGAAGGTTGTGAAGAAATTTTAAAAAACATAATTAATAATAATCTCTTCACAACAGACAGACCGGAATGTATAAGTGAAAGTGAAATTGTAGTAGTAGTTATAGGAACACCTGTAGATGAACATCTGAACCCTAAATTTCGTTTAATGAAAAAATTCTTTGAAGATATTCTCCCATATCTGAGAGAGGAGCAAATTATCATACTGAGAAGCACAATCTATCCCGGCACTACAGAAAAAATAAGAAATTTCCTGAAAAAACATATTTCAAATATAGAAGTCTGTTTCTGTCCTGAAAGAATTGCCGAAGGAAAATCAAGGGAAGAACTGCAAAGCTTACCGCAGATTGTATCAGGGTTTACTAAAGAAGCAGTAAATAAAGTGAGTAATCTTTTTAACCTGCTCACTGATGATGTTATAGTTTTAAATCCTATAGAGGCAGAAATTACAAAACTTTTAACAAATTCCTATCGTTATATTCATTTTGCTATTTCCAATCAATTTTATATGATCTGCAAGGAATATGGTGTTGATTTTGACAGGGTTTATCATGGAATGACCTACAAGTATCCCCGTTTAAAAGGTTTTCCCAGACCGGGTCTGGCAGCAGGCCCCTGTTTATTTAAAGATACCATGCAGATTTCTGCATTTACAAACAATAAATTTTTTCTCGGACACAGTGCAATGCTTATAAATGAAGGATTACCTAACTTTCTTGTAGAACAGTTAAAGAAAAAATTTAATCTTCAGGAGAAAAACGCAGGTATACTTGGTATGGCATTTAAATCAGATATAGATGACAACAGAGAGTCCCTGTCATATAAATTAAAAAAAATACTGGAGATAGAGGCAAAGGATGTTTTTACGTCTGACCCCTATGTAAAGGATGAAGAGCTGATTCCAGAAGAAGAATTAATTTCAAAAAGTGATATTATTATAGTCGGTGTTCCCCATAAAAGATATAAAGATATAGACGTAAAGGATAAAGTAGTAGTAGATATATGGGGACATATAGAGAATATTAAAAATAGATTTTAGGAGGTAAGACCTGTGAAAATACTTGTAACAGGAGCAAAAGGTTTTATAGCAGGGTATCTTATTGAAGAACTGTTAAATCACGGCTGGGAAGTCGTGGGTCTGGATAATCTTTCAAAATATGGAGATGTAGAAAAAAGTTATGATACCCACAGTCAATACAGGTTCGTAAAAGGTGATGCAAAAGATACAGATTTATTAAAAGATCTTCTCAAAGACTGTGAGTATTTCCTGGCAGGAGCTGCTATGATAGGGGGTATTACCTATTTCCACGAATTTGCCTATGACTTACTTGCAGAAAATGAACGTATCACAGCATCTTCATTTGATGCTGCTATATACGCTTTTAAAAAGGCAAAACTAAAAAAGATAATGGTAGTTTCTTCATCAATGGTTTTTGAAAGTGGTACAGAGTTCCCCACAAGAGAAGGACATCAATTTGAATGCCCTCCTCCTTTATCCACCTATGGGTTTCAGAAATTAGCTACTGAATATTTTACAAAAGGCGCATGGGAACAGTATAAACTCCCCTATACTATTGTGAGACCTTTTAATTGTATAGGTACTGGAGAAAAAAGAGCTATATGTGATAAAGAAGTAAAATCAGGGAATGTCACCCTTGCATTGAGCCATGTTGTACCGGATCTGGTTCAGAAAATTCTAAAGGGACAGAATCCTCTTCATATACTCGGCAATGGCAATCAGATACGACACTATACTTATGGAGGAGATCTCGCTACAGGTATACGTTTATCTATAGAAAGCGATAAAGCGTTAAATGAAGATTTTAATCTTTCTACCACTGTCTCAACCAGTGTTATAGAACTTGCAGAAACTATATGGAAAAAGATAAAGAAAGATGAACCGTTCAAATATACATGTGATGCTCCTTTTAAATATGATGTACAGAAAAGGTTACCTGATGTAAGCAAGGCAAAAAACATTCTCGGTTTTGAAGCTAAAACGACACTTGATACTTCTCTGGATGAAATAATTCCCTGGATAAAACATCAGGTTGAAACAGGTGGGATTTAAATGCTGGATATTATTATACCTGTATATAATGAAGGAGAGAATATTTCAGCTACTCTGGATGAAATAAATAGGAAGATAAAAACAGAAAACCGTCTTTTTATAGTTTATGATTTTAATGAAGATAATACTTTGCCTGCAGTTAAAAACTATATAAATGAAAAGAAAAAAGAAAATATTCTTCTTCTGAAAAACGATTATGGTAAGGGAGTATTAAATGCTATAAAAAAAGGATTTGATAGAGCAGAACATGAAATGATACTGGTAGTAATGGGAGATTTATCAGACGATCTATGTGTTGTTGATGATATGTATAAAAAAATGCAAGAAGGTTATGACATAGTCTGCGGTTCAAGATATATGAAAGGTGGAAAACAGATAGGAGGGCCTTTATTTAAAAAAAGTCTCTCAAGAATGGCAGGTCTGTCACTTCATATTCTGACAGGAATACCTACTCATGATATATCAAATAGCTTTAAAATGTATCGGAAAGATATAATAAAGAATACTCATATAGAAAGTACTGGAGGATTCGAAATAGGACTTGAAATTTTAGTTAAAGCCTATCTGAAAGGTTATAAAATTACAGAGGTTCCTTCTATATGGAAAGACAGAGCAGCCGGCAAGTCAAATTTTAAGTTATGGACATGGCTACCTAAATATATAAGATGGTATTTACTTGCTATTAAAGGCAGATTTACAGGTTATACTTGTTGATATTACAACTACCAGTTTCCTCTTTGTTACTGACCTGAGCATGAGTTTGACATAGTATCTAAAAAAAGTAATAATACATAATTATGTGTATAGATAATAAAGATATACAAAATGTAAGCTGGGAAGAAATACGTCGTTATCGAGCGTGTGAATTATTAGAAAGACATTGGCCTCAGAAATATATAGGGGAAGCTTTAGGAGTAAACCAAAGTACCATAAGTAATTGGGCTAAAAAACTAAAAGAAGGAGGGAAAGAAGCATTAAAAATAATTCCACAGAAAGGCCCTACTCCACGTCTGACAGAAGAGCAGAAAAAAGAGCTACCAAAATTTTTAGAAAAAGGAGCAGAAGCATATGGTTTCCGTGGAAATTTCTGGACTCAGAAGCGTGTGGCAGCAGTAATAGAAAAAGAATTTGGAGTTTCTTACCATTATACAACAGCTGGTAGGATTGTAAGAGAAATTGGGTGGAGTTGTCAGAAACCTGCCCTTAGAGCCAGACAACGTAACGAAGAAGAAATACAGGATTGGAAAGACCATAAATGGCCGGAACTAAAAAAAAATCAAAAAAAGAAAAAAGAACAATAGTATTTTCAGACCAATCAGGTTTTTATTTATTACCTGCGTTGGTAAGAACATATGCTCCTAAAGGTAAAACACCTATCCTGGAAGAGACATTAAGTAGAGACCATCTTTCAGCTATGAGTGGAATTACACCAACGGGAAAATTATTTATGAGAGTTCAGAAAGATTCTTATAAAGGTAAGGATGTAGTGAGATTTTTAAAACATTTATTAGCAAATATCACTGGAAAGATACTGTTAATCTGGGATAGATCACCTATACACAGGGCTAAAGAAGTAAAATCTTTCTTATCCAATGGAGCGACAAAACGCCTTCATATTGAACAATTACCAGCTTATGCATCTGAATTAAATCCTGATGAGGGGATATGGAATTATTTAAAAAATGTTGAATTAAGAAATATATGCTGTTCTAATTTAAAAGGACTCAATTACGAATTACTTAAAGCTAAAGAAAGGTTAAGGCATAAAAAAGACATTATTTTAGCTTGCATTAAACAACCAGGATTTTATTAAAGATTTATGCTCAGGTCAGTAATATAACTGAGACAGGTTTTTACCTATAATTTATTGTATAATGATAAAAAGTATTGACAATTTCCACATTCAAGAGGATTTTTTAGAAGAAAATAGAAAACTATTAAGGTACGATACAAGGAATCATAAAGATAAAAATAGAAAAAATAGAATATAATTTAAAATAGGGAGGTTTATGTTATGTATCAGACAGACAGTAATATTTTTAATCTTGTTCAGAATGGTAATCTAAATGAAGTCAAAGCCTTACTCAGTAAAGAGCCTGCTACAGTAAATCTCAAAGACAGCCATAAATGGACTCCTCTATATTACGCAGTCGCAAACTCCGATATAAAAATGGTAAAACTTCTTATATCAAAAGGTGCCCATCTTAATATACATGCAAATATGGGAGAAACTCCTCTACACCTTGCAAATAATATTGAAATAGCAGAATATCTGGTTTCACAGGGCTGTGATGTAGACCTGCAGGATAATTCCAGGTTAACTCCTTATGACCTTGCTCTGAATGAACGTAACCCGAAACTGGCAGGATTCCTTTTATCTAAAAGTAATAGAACCGGCAGAATGGGACTGATTGAAGAACCGGAACGTGAAGATGCTTACAATGAAATATAATCTGACAGGAGAAGAACAATTCACATAACCTGACCGGGACAGCAAGTCTATAAAAAGATAACAGAGATTTTAATTTTATACATGCTATAATAAAGATAACAGATGAAGCAGAACAATATCTATAAAACATCTGTAAGGTATTACCAGAATAGTAATATGTGCCGGCTATCTGGGAGAACAGATAAAGGATTTCTTAAAGTAATTCTTGATTATTTTCTGTCTCATGATAAAATAGGATTGATGACAGTTTATAAAAATGAAAACCTCTGGGATAGAAGTAATATCATTTATTCTGATGGAAAAATTCTTAAATATGATAAAAGAGACATCAGTCCTGAAATGAAATATATTGACTATGGTCCTGGTATTTTAAGGAAAGAGGCTTTTAAAAATATTACTGAAAATGAAGTTTTAGATCTTGCAGATTTATATAAACAATTGATTAATAGAGAAGAAATGCCGGGGCATGAAGTAAAAGAACGTTTTTATGAAATAGGATCCTCTGAAGGTCTGGAAGAAACTGAAAAATATCTAAAAAAACTAAATTTGAACGATAAAGGCAGGTTTGACCATGAAAGTATTAAATTTAAATAGCAAAATTGATCCGGATGGTCATTTACGCTTGGACTTACCAGTCAATCTATCTCCAGGGAATATAGAGATAATTCTTGTAATAAATACTATCCCTGATATTAAGACTCAACCAAAGAAATATGATTTTTCAGATTTAGCCGGAAAATTAGCATGGAATGGAGATGCGGTATCAGTTCAGAGGAGCCTTCGCGATGAAATGGTAGAAATTACTTACTTGATACTAATGCAATTATTGCTTTATTACAGGGGAATAATAATTTATTAAATCTGTTAAAAATGCTGACTGGATTGCTATTTCAGTCATCAGCCTTATTGAATTTCTTGCATTCCCGAACTTATCTGATAAGGATAGAGAATATTTTGATCAATTTTAAAAACGTGTAGAGCTGGTTAATTTAAGTTCTAACGAAACTGAACTTATTGATTTGATTATTGATCTTCGTAAAAAATACAAAATTAAACTTCCCGATGCTATTATAGCCGGAAGTGCCATTCATAATAAAGCTTCTCTCATTACAAAAGATAGACAATTAAAGATTATTACTCAATTACACATTACTATACTTTTGCAGATTTCTTAAAAACAGTTGTAATTCTTAAAATTAAGGCTAATTAGCTATTAGCAATTAGACTAAAGAACATAAGCTAAAAGCTAATAGCTCTTTGAGCCTTACATAATTTTATTCAACTATGTAAGAAATTATAATTTTTTAAAAAGTGCAAAACTATAGATAAAGATAAAATAGAAAAAATAGAATATAATTTAAAATAGGGAGGTTTATGTTATGCATCAGACAGATAGTAATATTTTTAATCTTGTTCAGAATGGTAATCTAAATGAAGTCAAAGCCTTACTCAGTAAAGAGCCTGCTACAGTAAATCTCAAAGACAGCCATAAATGGACTCCTCTATATTACGCAGTCGCAAACTCCGATATAAAAATGGTAAAACTTCTTATATCAAAAGGTGCCCATCTTAATATACATGCAAATATGGGAGAAACTCCTCTACACCTTGCAAATAATATTGAAATAGCAGAATATCTGGTTTCACAGGGCTGTGATGTAGACCTGCAGGATAATTCCAGGTTAACTCCTTATGACCTTGCTCTGAATGAACGCAACCCGAAACTGGGAGGATTCCTTTTATCTAAAAGTAATAGAACCGGCAGGATGGGACTGATTGAAGAAGCAGAATGTGAAGATAATTTATATGAGAATCGTAACGCGTAACGCGTAACGCGTTACGGGAGGAACAAATTCTCATACTTCGTTGTGACCTAACCGGTTATGGCAGTTAGAATGAATTTAACTGTCACAAAAAAACACTATCTAACTTGATTATTCTATACGGTATGATAAAATAAAAGTAAAAGAAATATTTTTCAGGAAGGAAATGATGAGCTATGATTTTAGAAGAAAAAGTATCAGAACTGGAAGAAATGTTACAGAAACTTGCCTATATGCAGATGAATACTCAGATGAATATAGACAAATTAAGC
>CAYSLJ010000013.1:21730-66422 GCA_964431735.1 uncultured Synergistia bacterium
AGGGAAATGAAGACGAATATAGACAGCTTAAGCAGGGAAATGAAGACGAATATAGACAGCTTAAGCAGGGAAATGAAGACGAATATAGGAAGTCTAAGCCAGGAAATTAAAGAATTTAAAAACCATACTCAGGATACTGTAGACAGGCTCGAAGAAAAACTAAAAAAAGACACAGAAGAAATGAAAAGAGAAATGAACAGACAGTGGGAAAAGATGGTAAAAAAACTGGGAACTCTTGTAGAAGATATTGTAGCTCCATCTATTACATATATTGGAGAAAAATATTTTAACTGCAAAGAACCGCTCGATTTCGGTATAAGAAGATGGAAGGCAAAACCTGACTGTCCATCACAGGGACGGGAATTTGATGTTATTGCCGTATATAAGGATAAAATAATAGTAAATGAAACTAAATCCAATCCATGTGATATAAGTGAAGTTAATAAATTTATTAATCTTATAAAAGATGAAATCTTTGAATATTTTCCGGAATATAAAGATAAAGAAGTTATACCGGTATTTGCATCTCTTTATATACCTGACCATATAAAAACATATCTTACAAAAAACAGGATCTATGTAATTGGTATGAAAGAAGATACTATGGACATATTAAATCCTGAATTGTTTGGAGAGAAATCATTACAGGTGTTATAAGATAATACTGCTTCATATCAGGAAGGTCAGCCTTTTTTTTCATAAAAATCTATTCAGAAGAATTCTTCTCTCCTCTTTTTTTATCCCTTTATATATCCCTGTAAACTTCTTTTCTATGTTTAATTCCTATTAAAAAATATGTATCATCTGATTTTTTTACCAATATTCTATAATCACCAATTCTTATTTTATATATATTCTTTCCTGTAGATAATTTTTCTAATTCTATTTCTCCCTTACGAAATCTTATAATAGCTTTTCTTATTTGCTTCTTTGTTAAACTATCTTGAATAAAATACTGTTTCTTCATATGTTTACTTATCTTAATTTTCATCTTCTTTTGTTTCCTCCAGGAATGTATCTATATCTGTATATTCTCCTTTTGATATTTCTTCTTCAGCTATATCAATAATCTTTTTTTCTTCATCGGATAATTCCTCATAGGAAACATTTTCAATCTCTATTTTTTCATCTTCCCCCTGATCACTGGCATCCTGTTTTATACTTTTAACGTATTGGCTTAAAGCCTTTATAATTAGTTCTCTTATGCTTTGATTAGTTTCAATACAAGTTATCTTTACTGTTTTATGTAAATCTCCAGGTATTTTAATATTTATTACTTTTTCCTTTAACATTTATATCAATCCTCTCTATAATTTATTAATCTTCATCTTTTTTAGTAATATTTAAGCTAGCCGGTTCTTTTAAATGTTTACTTAATTTCCTCGTCTGAATTTACTCATTTCCTGCCAGAAATAAAATTTTATTAATTGTCTCTTTCCTCGCGTCACGCGTGACGCGTCACGATTTAATATATTCGAAACAGTTATTTAATTGTCATTCCTCAGAGGTTTTTCTATCTATAAATTTATTATAGCAAAAAATAGATATTCTCACCAGTATATTAAGCTCTATTTATATTATTGACTCCCTGCTGCCAGAATGGTAAAATAAATTCGATATAAAAAATAAACTGTCTATGAATACTGGCTGTGTTGATGGATAGAATATCTGGCATCTGAACGATACCAGACATATATAAGGAAAGCATTATGGAAGAAATATTAAAACAGATATTATCAGAACTTAAAGGATTAAATGACGGTCAGGTAAGACTTGAAACTAAAGTTAACCACTTAGAAAAAGACCAGAAGGAATTTAGACAGGAAATCAATGAGAAACTGAATGATATAGATGTCAAATTAACAGATCTTGACAATAGGACTATAACATTACAATCAGACATCAAAGAATTCAGCCAGGAAACAGGCCACGAATTTAATATTGTAAAAAAAGATATAACATTACTCATACAGCAATTTCCGGTTATAGATAAAAAATCAGACAGGCAGACAGCTAAACTGGACAGGGTATCTTCTGCAATTAAAGAACATGACATCAGACTGGAAGACCTGGAAGGTCTAAAAATTTAAGATAAACTCTGAAGCATTAATTGTGTCTGTGCAACCAGGTCTTCTAATTTATCAACTCTGTCTTCTATAACCGGCATAAGCAAACACCTCCTTTTTTATATTATAATTATAACATAAAGATGTGTTTTATGATAAAAAGATCTTGACTATTATTACCATAACTATTACAATTGCTGTCACCCATATTCCCTGTCATTGTTTTACGGGAAAGATGTGAATATAAATTATTTAGATAAGTGTCTATAGATAAAATTTTATCTAAATCTTAGTTTACGCCATAAAAAATGAAAATTCCTATACGTTTAAATTATATCAAAACATTCATCAGGAGAAATATTAATGAACATTCTACATGGTACATGGATACCTGATAGTACAGATAATTATGTAAGAAAAGGCTCTTTTTATTTATGGATAGAAACTGAGCTTTTAGAAGGAAAAAAAGAAGGAAAATTACATCCTGCCTGTCTTAGAAAAGATAAACTCCACGAATTCCTTAAAGGAGATCTGGGAATAAAAGAAGCTGATAATATAAAGGAAAAATACTTTCTTCTTCCAACAATAAAATCTACACCATTACCATCTTATGAATTAATAAAACATTCAGAAGAAGAAGTTCCGGAAGATTTTCAATTAAAACAATGGAAGATCTTCTGTTATAAAGTTAACACATCAGAAATTATAAAACTTTTAAAGGATATAAATTTCCTCTTTTTCTACAACCCCGGAAACATAAGACCCGGATCTGATATATTATTCTGGTACCACTTCACACAGTTATTGAGAGAAATTATTCTTAAAGATAATTATATCCCCTCTTTGAAATACAGAGAATTAGAGAAGAAAAAAAATACGGCAGTCTGTGAAATATATCCTTCCTGGGAAATTATTTCCGAAAAGTACGAATTTTACATAGAAAAACAGATTTCTTTTATGCCTCAAATCTGTGTGGCAGGCTCTGATAAAGAAGAAAAGGACTGTAAATTTTTCTCAAAAAAAACTATTCTCAGGCATTTTTCAGAAAATCTTCTGAATGATATAATCTGGAATACTGATTTTACAGGACAATTTATTAAAGAGATTAGAGAAACTTTTTTATATGACTGTATCTATCCCTTTGATATTAAAAATAATATTAAACAATGGCACAATTCCAGTTCCCTGGAAGAATATAAAAAATGGTATTCCTGGAAAGAACAGCTTGGAGGTAAGAGATTATCTAATTTTACACTCTGTTTTAAATTAGAAGAAGCACTGTCTTTAAATGATAAATGGAACATCCATTTCTTACTGGAATCTAAAGAAGATCCTTCTCTTAAAATTGAACTCCATGATTACTGGCATATGAAGGAAAGTAAAAAAAAGCAAATATGGAATAAATCCGGTTATGATATGGATAAAGAAATATTGCTCAATTTAGGATATGCAGCAAAAATTTATCCGGACATATGGACAGGACTTGAGACTGATAAACCTGAAGGATTTAAGTTAGATATAGAAAAAGCTTTTGATTTTTTAAAAGAAAAAGCATGGATCCTTGAAGATGCAGGTTATAAGATTATTATTCCTTCCTGGTATACACCTCAGGGAAGAAGAAAAGCAAAAATTAAAGTCAAAACCTCTGTAAAAACTCCTGAGTCTATATCTAAAGGTTTCTTTAATATTGATACAATTATTCAATATGATTATGAACTTGCCATAGGAAATGAAATTGTGAGCCGGAAAGAATGGAATGAACTGGTCAATGCCAAAACAGATCTTGTCAGATTCCGCGGCGAATGGATGGAACTGGACAGAGATAAAATGGAAGAAATAATTAAATTCTGGCAGAATAATGCTGATAAAAAAGGACAGTCCAGTATGTTAGATATTATAAAAATGACCGCTGAGGAAGAAAAGTTTCTATTTTCTCATGATGATATTCTTTCTGACATTATGGATAAACTTCACGATAAAAGCAGATTTCAGGCTGCACGTATTTCTGAAAAATTCCAGGGAACCCTGAGAGAATACCAGAAAAGAGGCCTTTCATGGATAACATATCTGGAAAATTTAGGCCTGAATGCCTGCCTTGCCGATGATATGGGACTCGGTAAAACAATTCAGGTTATAGCAAGAATTATAAATGAAAGGGAGGAGAAAAAAGACGTACTGCCCACTCTGTTAATTGCTCCCACATCTGTTACCGGAAACTGGAAGAAAGAATTTGAGCGTTTTGCTCCTCATATTAAAACTTTTATTCATCATGGAAATTTAAGATATAAAAAAGAAAAAGAATTTAAAGAAGAATCTATGAAATATGACGTTATCATAAGCTCCTATGCCCTTGCAAGAAAAGATGAAAAATTATTCCGTTCTCTTGAGTGGGAAAGGGTTGTTCTGGATGAAGCACAGAATATAAAAAATCCTGTGGCAGCTCAGACTAAAGCCATATTGAAAATCAAAGCAAAACACAGGCTTGCCCTTACAGGAACACCTGTTGAGAATAGATTGCTTGACCTATGGTCAATTTTTAATTTCCTTAATCATGGCTACCTGGAAACACAGGCAAAATTCAGAACTGCTTTTGAAATACCTGTACAGAAGGATAATGATCTCGTAAAAACTAAAATATTAAAAAGCCTTGTAGAACCTTTTATTTTAAGAAGGGTAAAAACTGATAAAGATATTATAAAAGATCTGCCTGATAAAGTAGAACAAAAAATCTATTGTAATCTCTCTAAAGAACAGGCTTCTCTCTACGAGGCGGTAGTGAAAGATATTCTGGAAGAGCTTCAGGATTCGGAAGGAATAAAGAGAAAAGGTCTTATTCTTTCATCTTTAATGAGATTAAAACAGATATGCAACCATCCCGCACAGTTTTTACAGGATGGAAGCTATTTTACAAAGGAACGGTCCAATAAATTGAGCCGCCTTGCTGAAATGACTGAAGAAGCTATAGAAAGCGGCGAAAGTATTTTAATATTCAGCCAGTTCAGAGAAGTATGTATTGAACTGGAAAAACTATTTAAAAAGGATTTTTATTATAACACTTATCTGCTCCACGGAGGAACGGGAAGAATAAAAAGACAGCAAATAATAGAAGAATTTCAGAATCCGGAAACAGAACCATCTGTCTTTATCCTTTCACTTAAAGCCGGAGGCGTTGGGATTACACTTACCAGAGCAAATCATGTATTTCATTTTGACAGATGGTGGAACCCTTCCGTAGAGAATCAGGCAACTGACAGAGCTTTTCGTATAGGACAGGAAAAAAATGTTTTTGTCCATAAATTTGTTACCATGGGAACACTCGAAGAAAGGATTGATGAAATGATTGAACAGAAGAAAAAACTTGCCGGTTCAATCATAGGTTCAGACGAATCATGGCTTACGGAACTTGATAACGATGCCTTTAAAGAACTTATTTCTTTAAATAAAAATTATGTGTGGGAGTGAGAATTATGGCAACCTTCAGTAAAACCTGGTGGGGAGAAAGGTTTATAGAAGCACTGGAACAATTTACCGAGGAAGGAAGATTAAGTCGTGGCCGTTCTTATGCAAGAAATGGGAAAATCCTTAATTTTACATTATCAAAGGGAAAAATAACTGCAAAGGTCAGAGGCTCAATAAATCCTTATTTCGGAGTATATAAAGAACCGAAGTATAATGTTTCAATTTCGATAAAACAGATCCCACGGCCTTCCTGGACCAGAGTCATAAAAGCTATTTCTTCAAAGGCAGGTTTTATCTCCCGTCTTCTAATGAATGAAATGCCTGATAATATAGAAGAAATTTTTGACGAATTTGCTCTGCACCTGCTTCCATGGGATGAGAAAGATTTTACCACAAAATGCTCCTGCCCTGACTGGGGAAATCCCTGTAAACATATTGCAGGTGTATATTATCTGGTTGCATCAGAATTCGACAGGAATCCTTTTCTGATGTTCAGGTTAAGAGGACTTGAACAGGAAGAATTGCAAAAAGAGCTTATAAAATCACCTCTCGGCCAGATTTTATTATCAGGACTTACAGAAAAAAAAGTAACGCCGAAAAGCTCTGAGTCCTATTACACAGACATTGAGAAAGAAGAGCTAAAGGGACATATGACATTAAAGGAATTCTGGACAGGAAGTAAAAAAATCCCCCGGCATATAGAACCTGTTTCAGAAACAATTATTCCTGGAGCTTTAATAAAAAAACAGGGAGACTACCCGCCTTTCTGGTGTAAAGACAGTTCATTTATTGAAGTAATGGAGAAGTTTTATATCAGAATAAGAGAGAAAAATAAGAAATTACTGTTATGAGAGACTATCACTAAAAGGTGGCGGAGTAAATCAAAAAGCATCTTTATTATATTGTTTTATTTTTTATATTTATAATCTGTGGTTTATTATGTTATTACAATGTCTTATATAACTACTTTCTTTCAGATGATTTCGACCTTGTCTACGGAGTATCCGCCGGCGGTCCTCTCGGGTTATGGTATAAAGGTTCATGCGGTTTCTTCAGACCTGTCATTTCATTAACGTTATATCTTGATTATAAGCTCTGGAATTTGAATCCTTCGGGGTACCACATGACCAATATTTTATTTCATTCTTTCAATGCATTTTTGATATCTATCATAGCTTTGTTAATCGGTAAAAAATTAAATCTTACAGATTTTCAAAAATATATGTTTTCTCTGTCTTCAGGCCTTATATTCATGGTCGCTCCTTCCCATACGGAATCTGTTTCCTGGATATCAGGAAGGACGGATGTGGTTGCTACATGTTTCTGTCTTTTTTCTTTTGCCATGTACGTGGCATATAAAAACTATAATAAAACTTACCTGTTAATTATATCATCAGTTCTATTTTTCGCGGCCCTCTGTTCAAAAGAATGTGTCATATTCTATCCGTGCCTGATTTTTTTATATGAATTATATCTGAATTATCCATGTAAACATATCCGTAAGGTTTTACCCGTACCATGCCTTTATGGTTTTTTGTTTGCTTTATATATGCTCATTCGATATATACAATTAGGAAATTTTATAGGAGGTTATGGTACAGAAGTACATCTCAATTTTATTCCCTTTAAAATTATTCAAAATATAATCTTATACCCTGTCATAAGTATCCTCCCTCCCCTTTATGATTCCATACATGCCATTACCTTTTCCTGTTTATTTTTTATGATAATCATTATATATTCCTGTATCTTTTTGTTAAAACATAAAGAACTGAGGGGAACAGCGATCTTTCTTATAATTTCTGCCGCTATTTCCATATTGCCTGCAGCCAATCTGTTACCGTTACCGGGCATATATCATACAGATACTCAGGGACAGAGATTTTTATATTTGCCTTCTTCTTTTACTGCTCTCTATACTGGTTTTTTACTTTCCTGTATAAGATGTAACAAAAAAATCGTTACAACCTTATGCATATCTTTCCTGATAATATTGGCAGCTTTTCTCTACAGTACAAATAAAAACTGGGAAGAGGCCTCCCGGATAGCAGAGAATATAATAAGTAATATGGAGCAGTTCGATAAATCAGAAAGGCTTTTTATGACAAACCTTCCTGATAATTTTAATGGAGCTTATATATACAGAAACGGATTTCATCGTGCAATTAAACTGTTCAGGAGTGAATTAAAGAGTTATAAAATCAATATAATTTTATTCAATGCCATGTATGATATAGACGAAGAAATATTTATAGAATCTCAGGAAAAGCCTTATACCTGCAGAGTGAGTCTTACAGGTAAGAAATCTTATTTTATGAACTGTAACGCTCCGATAGAAGAGACTTTTTCAAATAAATACTATGATGTGTCGGAGTTTAAAGATAAGAGTTATATATTAAAATTCAAAAAATTTACCTCAGATGACAGGCTTGTTATTTATTCAGCAGGGCGACTGATTAACGTTTCTTCTATGCACAGATAATCCTTTTTATTCATATAGATTTATGTTATAATTATAAAAATATTGAAAGGAGAACTATTTAATGTCAGACGAAATTTTAAATAAAATACTTGGCAAATTAGATATACTTGAAAAAGGACAGGATGAATTAAGGGCTGAAATCGCTAAAGGACAGGGTGAATTAAGGGCTGAAATCGCTAAAGGACAGGATGAATTAAGGGCTGAAATCGCTAAAGGACAGGGTGAATTAAGGGCTGAAATCGCTAAAGGACAGGGTGAATTAAGGGCTGAATTTACTAAAGGACAGGATGAATTAAGGGCTGAATTTACTAAAGGACAGGATGAATTACGTAAGGGACAGGATGAATTACGTAAAGGACAGGATGAATTACGTAAAGGACAGGATGAATTACGTAATGATTTCAACAGTTTCAGAGAAGAAACAAATAAACGCCTGGATAGAGTGGAATTTGAATTTATAGACACAAGGATTACAATAAAAAAAGAGATAATACCTGTAATAAATATCATGGCAGAAAATCAACAAATTATGTTCAATCATATAACCAATCTGACTACAACGATGGAAGACCTGAAACAGGAAGTAACTGCTATAGGACACAGAGTAAGAGAACATGAAGAAAAACTGGAGACCTTATTGTGATATACTTCTATATCTTATGGTCATAAAAAAAATCATATTATTATTTATAATATTATATGCTCTGTCAGGCTGTAAATTCACCCGGTCTGTTCCAACTCCCACACCTTCCCCTGTACCAACCTTTACACCTGTCCCTCCCACACCTTTACCTGTTCATTTCTATCAGACAGGTACTATAATTAAATTTGACAGAAATGGATATGGGAGGAATTTTTTTGTCTCAGGATGGAGTGAACCGGAAGAGGGGTTTACACGGACATGTGATAAAAAGGCAGAACTGGTTTTTCAGATAAATCAGGAAGAAATAACATGTGACTTTATTATGCGGGTTAATCTTGAACCGGATACAGAAAAAGGTAAGATGCAGAGGGTTTATATATATGCAAACAGCAGGAGAATCGGGGAGTGGATTGTCTCTTCACCGGGTGAATATAAGATTATTATACCTGAAGTGAGTTTGATGGATCCTCTTCTGAGAATAACCTTTGAATTACCTGATGCATTTTCTTCGAATAGTCATAGCATGAAAAACAAACTGACTGTATCTGGCATCAGGGTAAAAGACATGCTATTAATGGAAATATACAGACCCGGTGAACAGATCAACTTTATTAAAGACGGAAACGGAAATTTTTACAAAAATCATGGATGGAGTAATGGTGAAGATAATTTTACATGGACAGACGGGAAAAAAGCTGAAGTGAATATACCTGTCGGTGATATCAAAGGAAAACTTATTATGAAGGTTTTCACAGGAGGTCTTTATAATCCGGGGAAACTTGAGGCACAGAGAGTGAATATCTATGTTAATAGCAATAAAATCGGTCAGTGGATTGTGAGAGATAAAATGGAATATACAATCACATTGCCGGAAGGTTCCATTATTAAGAATAATATAAATATTGTGTTTGACCTCCCTGATGCGACTGTGCCGGGGAAAATCGGTTTAAATAGCAATGATGACAGAACACTGGGATTATGTGTGGAATATATTATACTGGAAGCAGTTCAGAAATAATGTAAAACCTCTTCTATGCCCGTCTCAGGATCAATCTCAGGATTATATCCGGCAGCTATAGATTTTGAAATATCAAAATCCTGATTAAGACTCAATATATCAACCTTTGAAACGGAAAGAAATGGATCTCTCCTGGGACGTACCACAGAAAAAATTCTCTCAAAAAGAAAAGCCAGAGGCACAGCTATTAGCCTGGGAATATTAACAGGAAGAATATTTACGCCGGATTTTTTCGCTATAATATGACTCATCTCCGAAACAGTAAGGGCTTTTCTGTCTGCAAGTATATATGTTTCTCCCTGCCTGCCCTTTAAAGCCATATCAATAAATCCTTTGCAGAGATTATCTATATGAACCATATGAATCTTATTTGTACCGGTTCCGATAATAATAAATCTCCTCTTTTTTATCAGATTGATGAGTTTATGGAGAAAACCATTGTCTCCAGGCCCGTAAACTATAGATGGTCTTATTATAATAGTATTTTTATAATTGAGACAAATTTTTTCTGCTTCACTTTTAGATTTATGATAATTTCCCCATGGTTTCAGAGGAGAACTTTCGGAAAGCCCTGTGCCAAATCCCATTACACCTACTGTACTGCAAAAAATAAATTTTTCAACATGACAGGAAGCTTCCAGCAGTCTCTGTGTCAGGATAATATTGGCTTCTTCATATTCTTTCCATGAACGGCCAGTCTCTCCCCTTAAAGCGGCAAGATGAAATACTATATCCACTTCAGACATAGAAGCTTCAAGTAAAGAATCATCAAATAAATTACCCTGAAATACTTTTACTCTTTTATCTATTTTATCTGTATTTGAAGTCTCTCTGAGAAGGACTCTTACATTATAATTCTGAAGGAGGAGTATTTCGAGAAATCTTTTGCCTGTAAAGCCGGTGGCGCCGGTAAGAAGGATATTCATAATAATATTAAATAAACGGATTAATAATTTTAACTTTATTATCAATCATTTGATTATGTTGCATATCTTCAGAATAAATTACAGAACAATTTGCTTCCAGAGAAGTAGATATAACAAGACAATCAAAAAGAGAATATTTATAGATTTCATATATTTCTAAAGCTTTTTCTATGGTGTTCTGATTTATAAGAGATATTTCAAAATTTCTATTAAAATCTTCTATTGCTATGTACAGCTCTGATTTAGTATATTTTAATTTTCTTACCAGTACATTACAGAACTCCATGATAATCTGTGTACTTATGACAAAAATCTCATCTCTATTCAGTAAAGATATGATTTTATTCTGTTTACAGGCTTCCTGTGAATATAAGTAAATTAAGATATTTGTATCTATAAAATTTCTACCTTTCATTGGCTTCATCTCTGTTAAATCTGAATTCTTCCGTATTAATTTTTATAATCGATAGAGAATTAAATACTTTTTTTACTACAGGTTTAATTATTACTTCCATTTCTTTATCCAGGTAATTATCAGGAAGGTCTATTAAATTTTTTAATTCCTTACCTTTTACAAATTTTTTATAAATTTCAACTGACATAAAAACGTCACGTCCTATTTTAAAATCTATCTGAATCTATTTTACCATGAAAGGGAAAATGTTCAATAATATTTTTTAACTTAAAGGGTTTTACTCTTAAAAAAATTACGCTATAATTATGGGAAATTTCAGAGCATAATCCTCCCGTTACGCGTTACGCGTTACGCGTTACGATAGTACAGGGACATTATGAATGTATAAAGGAGCAATACTATGAGTAACAAATTTCCCTCACTGGAGGCCATACTTAAAGCATGTGAGACGTCTGAAAAGAAGGTAACTTATTTTGTACCTGCAGCATGGACATTAAATCCACTGAAAGGTCCGGAGCAACTTGAAGAAATGGTTTCTTCCGGAGATATAATCCGACCCGTATCAGTAGAATCTCCATATAAATTAATTGAAGAAACGGTAAAGAATATACTGAAATATAATGAAGAACATGGCGAACCACAAAAAGATACAGACATAAAAACAGGAAAAGGTATAAAAGCGGTGAATTCCCTTGCAAGGGTTCTGTCTATGTATGATCATAACGGTGATGGCTTTACAGGTTCTTCCGGCACAGAACATATTATCCTCAATTCTGAAGGTGTCTGCGAAATGGGAACTTTTATAAAGAATATTCTTGTTCTTCCCTACCTTAAAGCACTGGGCTTCAATACCATACACCTTCAGCCTATAACGGAAATAGGAGTATACGGAAAAAAAGGAAATCTGGGGTCTCCTTTTGCCATAAGAGATCCTTTCTCTATTGACCCGAACCTTGCAGATCCGCTTTTTGAACTTAATGCGGAAGAACAGTATCTTGCTTTTATAGAAGCAGCCCATGCTCTGGGAATGATGGTTATTCAGGAGGTAATCCCCAGGACTCTTTCCATTGACTCCAAGATTCTTGAAAAAAACCCTGAATACGGCTACTGGATAAAAGAAGGGTCTCCGAAAAGAATGCCCGACTATTACCATCGTGACTATGAATACCCGACATCACAGGGAAAAAGGAAATTTCCTGACAGAAAATCATTTGAAGAGTGGTTTTTCGGTGAATATCAGGGTAAGATTTACAGCGGTAAATATGGTGTAGACGATCTTATAGATGTAAACAAAACAGATCCTGAATATGTAAGTTTCTTTGTACCGGCACCGGATCAGGTAAAAAGAGAGAAAGACGGAAGACTTGTGGGATATTATGAGAATTCTTCGGACAGAGCAGAGGTCTTCCCTGCTTTCTGTGATACTCCCTTTGAAATTCAGCCTTTCTGGCAGGATGTTACCTATCTCCGTCTTTATGTGGATAAACATGGTGATTTACCGCTTGTTACTCCTCTGTCCTTTGTTACTGCTAAATTCTTTAAAGATGTGGAACCTGAAATAGAAAGAAAATACAGGAATGAACCTGTATGGAATATGATTACAGGTTATTTTGATAAATTCAAACATATGGGTGTTGACGGCTTTGTCCTGGATATGGGCCACGCTCTCCCTGAAGATCTGAAATCTGCCATAAAAAACGTTCTTCCCAATGTATGGGAAGAAAACCTTGCAGCAGGATTTTCATTCCTTTCAGAAACTCCGGCTGTTATAACAGGAAAGGTTTTTGCCTACGGTGAACCGGGATATAATAACAGAGAGGAAATGAAATATTACGAGGAAAATCCTGTGGAAACAGTAAGGTTTCATATAAAAAATATGAGGAGGCTTTTTGAAGAGGTTTCCGAATTTGAACATTATAAAGGGAAAATGTTCGGCTATCCTGATAATTATAATACAAAAAGAATAGGCCAGTCTACTGCAACAAGGATTCTTACTGAAGCTCCGTTAAGAAACGGGATAAGTCCCGACTTCACAAAAGCCCCTGTAGATCAGGATAAAGCAAGGAAAATTTCTCTTCTTTACTACAGTCTATTCAGTATATTTTCAGAAAAAGAAGACAGCCCATTTCTCTTCAATCCCGTGTTCGGCACAGAATTTGTAGCCACTTCTACTGTAAACGTAGGTTTAAATACCCATATAGACGAAGCGAATCAATTTTTCGATTATATGAGCCCCGATGAACAGGCCGCCAACAGAGATGCAGAAAAATTGCTCCTTATGAGCAAACCTGACACTTCTACAGGTGAATGGACCGGGAAAAATCATTTTATAGGAGAAATCCTGCAGATAAACTCGGCTATTAAAGAATTAAAACCTCTGTTAAAGAAAAGCAGGCATATGGAAGTATTAAATACGAGAAACAGAGAGGTTTTATTTCTGTCTCTTTACTCGGAGGAAGGAGAAAAACTGGCAATAGTGGCCAATCTGGATCTGGATAGAGAACATACGGTAGAAGTGCCGTTCTGTATAAATCATTATTATTTCAACAGACCGGGGATTTCTCCCGGAGAAGGCTATAAAGGACAGATTGTTTTACCGCCGGCACATGTGACGGTATTTTCTTATTAAATCGTAATGCGTGATGCGTGATGTGTTACGCGTCACGACATAATTATATACGAGAAAAACACTCTGGAAAATTGTTAGAGAAATTAGTATCCTCGCGTGACGCGTTACGCGTTACGCGTCACGATATAAACTGTAAATTTCCTGACAGATCCTGTAGTATTTATAAATTAAAGGAGACTTATATATGAAAACAGAAGCCATACTTGTAAGACATGGAGAAACAGAAGCAAATAGATTGAACGCTTTCAGGGGCCGTCTGGATGTGCCGCTGAATGAAAACGGCAGGGAACAGGCAGAGGCACTGGCCAGAGCAATGGAACAGAAACAAATAAAGGCAATCTACTCTTCACCTCTCAGCCGTGCCCTGGA
Organism: uncultured Synergistia bacterium; assembly: GCA_964431735.1. Taxonomy (GTDB): domain Bacteria; phylum Vulcanimicrobiota; class SpSt-956; order SpSt-956; family JAKJGF01; genus CALARM01. Next base: position 35,738 of record CAYSLJ010000013.1, read on the forward strand.
TACCGCAAAAACTATAGGAAAAACAAAAGGTCTGACTGTAAATATTATAGAAGGTTTTAATAATATAAACCTTGGAGAATGGGAAGGAAGACCGAAGGATGAAGTAAAAGAGAAATATCCTGATTTCTGGCATCAATGGGTTAATGATACGGAACATATGAAGTTCCCGGGAGGAGACACGCTGGAGGATGCAAAAAACCGTGCCTTTAAAGCACTTAAAGAAGTGATGGAAGAAAATAAAGGTGAAACCATTGTTGTAGTATCACATAGATGTATTATTAAAGTGCTTATCGCAGCCGTCCTTGATATGAATGACAGATATTTCTGGAAATTTTATCTGGACAATGCATCTTACAGTACAGTAGAATACGATGACAACAAAGGTTTTATTCTTACATGTTTAAACGAAGCATGTCATATAGGTAAAAAAGTTTATGAAGAATTTTAGTTAAATTGAAATGACGCTAACGCGTCATTTCAATATTAAAATCTTCAAGTAAATCACATATAATGCCATAATTTTCAACTGTAGAAATCTTGAGTTTGTTAAATAAAGCTGCCGGAGCAATAGAAGGATCTGCATCTCTGTAACTCGAAAATTTAACTAAATATTGCATCGTATCTTCTGTTACTTCGTCATCTGCGGCTACAGTCAGTCTATAAAGATCCCTTAAATTTTTAATAAAATAAAAATAAGTTTTCAGTCTCTCTATCCTGCCTGCAGAGGAAGGAATTTTTTCAGAAAGGATATCGAATAAATTTTCACCTATATGTTCTCTTATATGAAACTTTGCTTTTGATATAAGAAGGATACTTTCAACATCTCTGAGACCTCCCCGGCATTCTTTAAGATTAACGGATTCTTTTGAAAGGGCTGCTTCTGAAATATGCCTTGCTTTCATATCACCTATCATATGAGCAATATATTTTTCCGATTGTTCAAAAATAAAGGGTCTGATTATCCTGTCTTCACATTCTTTTTCAATCTTTCTGCTTCCTATAAGCAACCGGGAGCCAAGGACCTGGGATTTATCTATAAAATTTTCTTCTCTGTCTGAGAGAAAAAATTCTTCAAGCTCCGATACCATAGTTACATAATGACCGAAATGTTCTATAAACCTGTAATGTGTAAGCATACCTCTTTTTATAATTTCAGAGTTCATTCTGGTCATTATCCTTGTCAGAACTCTTCTCAATTCTTCATCATGTGAATCAATCAGTACTATTACATCAAAATCATCTACATAGGCCTGTTCCCTTGCATGTCCCCCGGCTTCATATATACCGAAGAGATCATCTGTAATAATTTTATGGCCTTCCTGTTTTTCCACTTCTTCTTTACATATAAGAAAAAGATTTGTCAGATAATTATCGGAGAACTCGGTAAATTCTGCATTTACCTGTTCCGTAGAAGCTCCGCTCAATGTAAGAATAGCGACACGGACAAATTCATAGGTATAATAATCGCCCAGTTCTATCTTTCTTTCTTTAATATGTTCAAGATCTTCAAGTTCTCCGAATATGCCTATATTTATTTCTTTAAGTTTCTCCGGCGAATTGATAAAATTTACATAATCTGGATATTTCTGAAATATACTGTAAAAAAAACCTTTAAAATAGGTACTTGTAGAGTAATGCAGAAAACACAGGTGTTTAAATCTGGCAAGCTTTGCACTGAGTTCATCTACTGTTTCACCATCTACTATCTTTTCAAACCTTTTTATCTCATCTACATTTAATGCCATAAGATAATCGTTTATTAAAGGCGTTCCATCTTCAAAAAGTTCCAGTATTCTGCTTGTAACATCATTAAATTCAGGAAGTTCCTCCAGAAAAATCATGTTAAATTGATGAAAAAGCTTTTCACCGCCAAATCTTTTTCCATGCTTAAACAGTGCTCTGAATAATACAAAAAGGGGATAAAAAGAATATCTTCCCAGTAAAATATAACTTTTTATGATAATTTTTCTTCGTGCAGGAGATAATAAAGAAAAATCTTTTATAAATCTGTCCACTACCTTCCCGTCCGATTTGAGTATGGACTCAAGAATATCGTCCCAGAAGGTATTACCTTTGAAAAACCTGCCTCTCTTTATATACTCTACGGCAATATTCAATCTTTTCTTTTTTACCTTTTCTTTCAAAGGGGTAAAGGCAAATTTTTCTATGGTATTACTCACATGGGTACGAAATTTACCTACCATAGGAGTTTCTTTAATTACACTCTCCACATGGTCATCATCTTTTTGTAAATCCTGCAGTAATTCTGAAAAAACAGTAACAGAGCGTAAATGAGCGGTAAGTTTCTCAAAAAGTATTTCTGCTATTTCATGTGCCTTTTTAACCTGTTCGTGGTAGTCATAAACCACATAATGCCATGGCCTTATGGAACCGCTCATTTCGTATCCCAGAAAACCGGCTATTCTATCTATATCATCAAATATATAGGCCTCATCAAGTGTTATATCTTCTTCCTGTACGACAAACAATTGATAAATGTACCTGAATATCTCAACAGAACTCAGAGCTTCAGCAAGCTGAATATAAAGTTCCCTGTCTTCACTTTCCAGTAACACAAGTCTGTCAACTATATCCCATGTATTGACTTCTTCAAGACTCCATATGGATTTAGCTACATAAACAAATCCTTTAAGCATTCTTATACTGTCAAGCTTCGGATTCAGATAATCCTTTTTTGGTTTTCTCAATAAAAGAGAATGTAATTCACCGAGAATGCCTCTTATATATGCTTCATGATATTTATTGTCACCGTAAGGATTATAAAAATATTTACATATTATTTCTCTTTTAAAATCATTGAACAGATCATCACTGCCGAATATCTTGGCTGCCCCGAGTACTTCGGTAATGAAAACAAAATCATGAGTATTTTTAGAAAGATAATCCCAGAATTCCTGAACTGTAGAGTAATATCTGTCCATCCCCATCATTTCTGCAAGATGAAAATGAAGTCTTGTAGAATGAACAAGCATCTGTTTGTTCAATTTACTTATAGCCATGCCAAAAGTCTTACTTAATACAGCTTCTCCTGTTAAAATTCCGACATCTATATCATCCTGGTCTGCTCTTGCCCCTACACTGCATATGGCAAATTCAGGCATTTCTTCTCCATCCATAAATAAATAGAGGAGTTTACTCATATAATTCCCTGTAAGAGACCTGAATTTCTTACCTGCTTTTCTCATAAATGCTTTATAAATAGTAAGTCTCTGACTGTCTCTGGATGTGACAAGTTCCATACTGAGAGCATCAAGGGCTTTCAGATTCATATTAAGAAACTGTATGGCATAATAACAACCAAGAAAATTAAGTTTTTCATCCAGAGTTCTTCCTACTGCTATGATGGTATCCATTTCATCGGAAAACTCCCGAATATTCCAGAGATGAACTTTATCAAGACTGTCATTTCTCTCAAGAGCTTTCATGAGTTCATCTTTATATTTCAACATGGTATAAATGTACTTATGATTATGTTTACCGAGTTTTTTAGCTCCTTCTTCAAGTTTAAAAAACAAATTCTGCAATGATAATTCTCCTTTTATTATCGTGACGCGTAACGCTTAACACATGACGCGAAAATCGCATATAAATCGATTTTAAAAAGTGTGACTAAATTCTCTGATTTATAATATATCCCTTCATAAAAAATTATGCAGAAAATAAAAGATTCAGTTATATCTGAATCTTTTATTTTCTCTAAAAAGTGGAAAACGCTGTAAGAGTTTCCCCTTCTTATATATCAAATATCATTTTCTACAATATTACATTAAGGGGTTGTCAAAAATAACCCAATCATATTTACGTCTATATCGTGACGCGTAACGCGTAACGCGTGACGCGAGGATGATAACCGTTCTAACAATTTGCCAGGGTTATTTTCTTACAGTCCCTAAGTCTTTCCACCGGTTCCACCGTCGCCACCTGAGCTACCGGCACCACCTGAACCTGAGCTGCTAGAACCACTACCTGATGAAGCTGACGCTCCCGAACTGGTGCCTCCGCCTGCACTTGCGCTGGCACCGCCGGAGCTGGCTCCAGTACTGCCTTTACTTCCAGAACCACCTGCATCTGTGCCGGTAGTAGCACTGGCTCCATCTGCTTTTGCAGAAGAAGAAGCACTGCCTGTCTGAGAGCCTGCCTGAGCACTGTCAGGGCCTGCCTGAGCAGATGATTTTGCATCACCGGCCTGAGCAGAGGCGGAAGTTTCCTTTGCACCTGTCTTTGCATCTGACTGAGCATTCTGAGCAGAAGCACCTGCCTGGGCTGATGCTGCATCACCTGCAGCTGCAGCTGCAGAAGTGGCAGATGTTTCAGTAGCAGACGTAGAAGCTGAAGCGAAATCACCCTGAGCCGTAGATTGAGCTGTAGATTCTGATACTGCCTGAGAAACACTTTCTTTAGCAGCAGTTTCTGCAGCGCTCTTAACATCTGCTGCAGTACCTCCACTTGCTGCCGCTCCTACAGCAGCAGCAGTTTGTTCACCTGCAGCTTTCGCCGCTTCAGGAGTAGCACCTGCTGCCAGTGCTGCATTCTCAGCAGACTGACCTGCAGCTTTTGCTGCTGCATCAGCAGTATTTGCCCCTGCTGCCGCTCCGGAAGTAGCTACAGATACTCCTCCGGGGGTGGAAGCAGATGCTGCTGTTCCTCCTGTTATACCGTTTACTGCATTTGATGTTGCATTGGAAGCTGCCGATGCCATACCCTGTATGCCTGCACCCTGTGCGGCAGCATCATTTACTGCCTGAGCTGCCTGCTGACCTGCAGCTTTTGCTGCTTCGGCACTGGCACCTGCTGCCAGAGCCTGAGATTCTGCTGCTCTTGCAGCTGCATCGGCTGCTGCAGAAGCTACATTATCACCAACACCGACAGCTGCATTGGCTGCTACAGCACCGGCAGGCCCTGCAGAAGCTGCTGCCGCAGATACTGCTTCACCAACAGAATCTACTGCCGCACTGGCAGTTAAACCACCTGGGCCTGTTATTCCTGCAGAAGCAGAAGCGGCACCACTGGCACTTGCAGCTGCTGCAGTAGCTCCATTAAAACCGGCACCTCCGAAGGTAGACGTAGCTGATGCTGCATGAGTTTTATCTTCAGATGGTGTTTCCGTTCCGGGAGCAGGTTCAGGAGAAGGGCTACCTTCTATAGCTCCGGCCATAGAACCGGCTCCGGAAAAAGCTCCGGCCATAGAACCGGCTCCGGAAAAAGCTCCGGCCATAGAACCGGCACAGTCCATATCTCCGCTTCCGAAACAACCAAGAAATGCACCTGCCATAGACATCATACCCATTCCCTGTCCCATAGAGCCTTCACACCCCATTCCCCCCGTCATACCGGATCCACCCATCATACCCATTCCACCCATACAGCTTAACATAGAAGGCATCATACCACCTGAACATCCCATTCCCTGCATCATATCTGCCATACCGGGGTAATTACCCTGCATGGCCGTGCAATTTCCTCCACTCATCATCATTAAAAGCTTTTTCATCATTTTGAGCATCTGAGCCATCATCATAAACATCTGCATAGTATTCATACCGGACATCTGTCCACATGAAGGCCCTCCGCCGTAATAATTATTAATTATAGTAGTTGTTTGAGAAGAATTACCAATTGAAGCACCCATTTTACAAATTCCCCTTTCTTAATAATCTGAAGTTAACAATATTTAAAATTGATACATGTTACGAAAATGACTAAAATAATTATAAATATATATCACAACAAAAGATTAAAAAGTAAAGAAGAAAAATCTTTAAATTTTTTTCACAAATAGAGGGGACTTATGTTATAATAAGATTTACATTATTTGTATAAAACAGGAGGACTGGTTATGGCAAAATTAACATATAAATTTCTAAAGGGCCAGGAAGATAGATATAAAGTAAGCACTATTTCTTCTGAAACAATAATGGATGACAGTACGGAAGAAAGCAGGAAAGACAATAGTGTCAATATGGAACTGGTGCAGAAAATAATTGATCTTGATATCGACGGTACAGGACATATCGTAATGATAGTAGATAAAGGTCCTCCTGCCCATGACGGAGGGAAACAGACTTATTTTATAAAAATGGCTACAAATGGGAAAATACTGGTAAATTCGTCTGGACATATGCAGAATACCCCTTCCCTGCCTGATAAAGATGTTATGCCCGGACATTCCTGGACAGGTGAAAGTATAGTGAATCTTCCGGGAGTAAAATCATCAAAGCCCTACAAAAATATTTATAAACTGGAAAAATTTGAAGATATTGATGAATACAGCTGTGCTGTAATAAGTATGAAAAGTGAAACACTGGATGTAAATATAGATATACCTGCTTATCCTGATTTTAAAGTCAGACAGGTTATAAACAGTGACGGAAAAATATTTTTTGCTCCTGAAGAAGGAAAATTAATTAAATCAGTTACCAATACTTATACAACATCATATCTTCCTGATAACAAACTTATGGAAACAGAAATGACGGTAAAAGTAGAAATAATGTAAAAAAAATAATTCAGGCAAAAAATGAAGGGCTGAATTCAGCCCTTCATTTTTTTAATCATTCAATTAAAGATGTTATTTCTTTACAGTCCCTCAATTCTTTTTATTTAAAAACAATCTCAAGGTACAGTCTTTTGTGTTGTTTGAATTTATTAAAGGATAAAAATAATATGTTCCGGCAGGCAGTTTTTTTCCTGCAGCTTTTGTATAATTCTTTTCCTGAAAAACTGTTTTATATTTATCATTGAACACTTTTATTCCTATCTCGCCCGACGTGTCACCTCGAAAAATAATACTTGAAATAACTATATTGGAGATAACTACAGGTTTATCAAATGTATATCCCTGACATATAAATTCCCATCCGCTCTTTCCCTGTCTCTGATTTCCGTAGGCAATATAATCACTTTCATGGAATTCGTCACAGTTACTGTAAATTATATCATTTATATAATAGGCGCCTTTACTGTCTACATAGGGAGTGCCCGGAGGAGAACTGTAAGTTCCGCTTTTTTCTTTGATTGTAACACTACCGCTTTTATCTACATAGTATTTTCTATCAGGATTTGTATATATAACAGTACCGCTGTTATTTACACGATATTGATTATTCGGATTTGTATATATAACATTTCCTTTATTATCTACATAATAATTTTGCTGGTTTCCGTCTGTCCCTGTAACATTTCCTTTATTATCTACATAATACTGACCGTTATTCATCCTGACGTTCCCGTCAGCATCAACATAGGTGTTACTACCGCTTTTACTATCGACTATAACATGGCCGTTTTTATCTACATATGTTGAACCTTCAGTACCATTGACTATAATCTGCCCGTTTTTATCTACATATGTAGATCCGCTCTGGCCGCTTGTATTTATATTACCGCTGGGATCTATGGTGGTAGTTCCTGCGTCACCTTTAATTACAATATTACCGTTATCAATATTAATGTAATCTCCCAGTGCTATTTGGGTAACTCCTGCTGTTACAAGAAACAGAATAAATAAAACACAGATAAATCTATTTTTCATAAACATCTCTCCTTATATTATTATTTGATGTTTATTATTATATACAAAATATGCTAATTTAACAAGATACAATTTTTCATTTTCCATTCCCTGCATGAGAAGGATATTGTTCAATGTAAATCGAATTTTTTAAAGATGAATTTGATTAAAGTGAATCGTGATATGAAACTGATTAAACTTTCTTCGGAACAGCAGAATATAATCAATCATCCTGTAAAGAGTAAAATTTTCCTTGAAGGCCCTGCCGGTTCGGGGAAAACCACTGTTGCAGTTAATCGTATCATCAGTTTACTCTCTGAAGGAATAAGAGGAGATTCCATATTAATAGTTGTACCTCAGAACACTCTGGCAACACCATACCGGGTCATAAAAAATCCTGAACTCACAGGAGGAGCAGTAATAGCCGTTCAAACTATAAGCGGACTTGCAAGAAAAATGATAGAAATATACTGGCCCCTTATTGCCCGGGAAGCAGGTTTTGCCAGACCTGATAAAGAACCTGTATTCCTTTCACTGGAAACAGCCCAGTATTATATGGCAAATATAGTAAAACCTCTTATTTACAGAGGCTATTTTCAGACAATAACAATAGAAAGAAACCGCATTTACAGCCAGATTCTGGATAACCTGAACAAAGCTGCCCTTGTCGGTTTCCCTGTCACCACAATCGGAGAAAGATTAAAATCTTCCATGACAGGCGAAAAAAGTTATGAAAGAACATGTGATGAAGTCCAGACATGTGCCAGTGCATTCAGAGAATTCTGTCTTTCTCACAATTTACTTGACTTTTCTCTGAAAATAGAAATTTTTTTCAATTACCTGTGGAGCTGTTCCGCCTGTTACAGACACCTTACGGAGACCTTCAATCATATTATAGTGGATAATATAGAAGAAGATACACCTGTAGCACATGATATACTCTCAGAATGGATTTCACTGAGTAAATCAGCTTTAATTATTTATGATACAGACGGCGGATACAGATCATTTCTCGGTTCCGACCCCGTTAATGCATATAAGCTGAAAAACATTTGCTCAATTCATAGTAATCTGAAAAATTCTTTTATAACATCCCAAAACCTTAGAGCTTTTGCCTCTGAACTGGCACAATCTTTTAAAAGACATGCTGTGAAAGAGGAAGGACATATAAAGAAAGTACTCACCTATAAACCTCACAGATACCATATAGAAATGCTTGACTGGGTTTCGGAAGAGGTAGAATTACTTGTAAAAGAGTATCATACAGAACCGGAAGAAATAGTTATTCTTGCACCTTATCTGACAGATTCCCTTCGTTTTTCTCTTATGAACAGACTGGAAGAAAAGAATATACCTGCCCGTTCTCATCGTCCTTCAAGAGCACTCAGGGAAGAACCTGTAACACAGTGTCTTCTTACGCTTACTGCAATTGCCCATCCTGAGTGGAGTATTATACCGGGTAATTTCGATGTAGCCTATGGACTTATGCAATCAATAGAAGACCTTGATCTTGTAAGAGCTCACCTTATAGCAGACAATCTCTATAAAACGGTAAATAACAGGCCATGCCTCGCTCCTTTTGATGAAATAAATACAGAACTTCAGGAACGTATTACCTATGTTCTCGGAGATAGATATGAAATGTTGCGTCTGTGGATAGAAGATTATAAAAAAGGAAATAATGAAGAACCTGACCATTTTTTAAACAGAATATTCGGTGAAATACTCTCACAGAAAGGTTACGGATTTTACGGCACCTTTGAACAGGCTGCCATAGCGGCAAACCTTATAGATTCAATAAAAAAATTTCGTAAAACAGTGAACATTGAAGGTAAATCCATGGGGCAGGAATATATAGAAATGGTTCAGGAAGGACTTGTTGCGGATCAGTATATAAGAAACTGGGATATAAAGGAAAAAAATTCCGTTCTTCTTGCTCCTGCCCATACATTTTTGATGATGAATAACCCTGTAGACTATCAGTTCTGGCTTAATATCGGAAGCGGAGGATGGTGGGAAAGGCTCTATCAGCCTCTTACAAACCCTTATGTAATGAGCCGTCAATGGCATACAGGGAAGCAGTGGACAGATGAAGACGAATTTCAGGTAAACCAGGATGGTCTTTATCGTATTACCAGGGGGCTCATATATAGGTGCAGAAGAAAAATATATCTCGGTCTCTCCGAACTCGGAGAACAGGGGTATGAACAGCAGGGACCTTTATTGAGAGCTATTCAGAGAGTTTTTACGGGACCGGGGGGAACAGTGAGTAGTGAGTCGTGAGTCGTGAGTCGTGAGTCGTGAAAAGTGAGTAGTGAATCGTGAGTAGTGAAAAGTGAAGGGTGAAGGGTGAAGGGTGAAGGGTGAAGGGGAAGCAGGGGCGTTTAAATAAACGCCCGGGATTAATACGCATCACGCATCACGCATCACGCATCACGCATTACGCATCACGCGTCACGCGTCACGAATCCAGCTGTCACGACTATAATTTTGGAGTAAAAATATGTTTAAACCCAGAAAATCTCAGGAAGAAGTCTTAAATTACAGAGGAGGTTTCCTTGGAGTATCTGCAGTACCGGGAAGCGGGAAAACTCAGACTCTTTCCTGTCTTGCTGCAGGGCTTATTAAAGAAAAAATAGATGATGACCAGGAAGTTCTCATAGTAACCCTTGTTAATTCTGCAGTGGAGAATTTTTCCCACAGAGTTAACGGATTTATTCAGGAACTGGGATTACTGCCGCATATAGGCTACAGGGTAAGGACTCTTCATGGTCTGTCTCATGACATTGTAAGAGAAAGACCTTCTCTTGTAGGACTGTCTTCGGATTTTTATATAATAGACGACAGAACTGCAGAACAGATACTTAAAGATACTGCACAGGCATGGGTAAACAGTAATAGTTCAGTCCTTCTGGATTATCTTACTCCTGATTGTGATGAAGGAAAACTAAACTGGATAAAAAGAGAACAACTACCGAATCTTGTAAATGACATAGCAAGAAGCTTTATTAAACAGGCAAAAGATCTTCAAATGACACCTTCTATGGTTCGTAACAGACTGGAACAGGGGGGGAACAATTTTACTCTTGTAGAAATGGCACTTGCCATATATGAAGATTACAATAATGCCCTTTCTTACAGAGGAGCAGTTGATTTCGATGATTTAATCCGCCTTGCCCTGGAAGCACTTAAAGGAGATGAAAAATATCTTAACAGGCTCAGAAACAGATGGCCTTATATACTTGAAGATGAAGCACAGGATAGCAGCCGTCTTCAGGAAGATATTCTAAAACTTCTTGCCGGCCCTTCAGGTAACTGGGTCCGTGTGGGAGATCCCAATCAGGCAATATACGAAACCTTTACTACTGCCAATCCGAAATTCCTCAGAGATTTTATTAAAGAAAAAACAGTTATGGCAAAAGAATTACCGGAGTCAGGACGTTCTTCAAAAACTATTATAAATCTTGCAAACAGTCTGATAAAATGGACCATAGAAGAACATCCTGTAGAAGAAATAAGGGACTCTCTTACAACTCCATTTATAAAACCATCAGAACCGGATGACCCTCAGCCGAATCCTCATGACATGCCGGAAAAAGTTAAAATTATAGAGAAAAAATTTACACCTAAAGAAGAAATTGATTTTGTAGTGTCTTCACTAAAAAAATGGCTTAATGAAAATCCCGATAAAACAGTGTCTGTTCTGGTATTAAAAAACGATTATGGCAGTAAAATTGTAGATGAATTAAAGAAAAACAAAATAGACCCGGTAGAACTATTAAAAAGCACCAAATCTACAAGAGATGCGGCTGGAGCCATAACACATATTATCGCATATCTTGCAAGACCGTCATCTCCAGGACAGCTTGGAAAAATCTATGAAGTATGGAGAAGAAAAGATAAAGATAATGAAGAATTAAAAGAAGAAATCATGATAATAGCAAAAGAATTAAAAGCCTGCAACTATGTAGAGGATTTTCTCTGGCCGAGAGTTGACAGAGACTGGCTGAGAGATCTGGATATAAAAGATGAACAGAGGCATATATACGATGAACTGGTAAAATTCCGCCATATTGTCAGAAGATGGCATGGTACAACTATGTTGCCTGTAGAACAGTTAATAATTACTGTAGCACAGGATCTGTTTACAGAACCTTCCGAACTGGCTCTTGCTCATAAACTAGCTCTTGTCCTGTGTCAGGCAAGAAAACATCATCCCCTATGGAGACTTCCCGAATTTGCAAGGGAACTGTCAGTTATTGCAAAAAATGAAAGAAAATTTCTGGGTTTCAGTGATGAAGAAACAGGTTTTGACCCTGAAAAATACAGAGGTAAAGTGGTTGTTGCCACAATGCATAAGGCAAAAGGTCTGGAATGGGACAGAGTTCATCTCATGTCAGTAAATAATTATGACTTTCCTTCCACATTGCCGGGCGATACATTCATATCCGAAAAATGGTTTATCCGTAACAATTTAAATCTTATGGCAGAAACTATAGCACAGCTTAAAACCGCAGTAAATGCCGATTTATTCGAATACATAGAAGGAGAAGAAACAATAAAATCAAGAATTTCATGTGCATCGGAAAGATTGAGACTCCTTTACGTAGGTATTACAAGAGCCAGACAGGAACTTATCATTACATGGAATAATGGCAGAAAATTTGATAAAGAGCCTGCAATTCCTCTGGTTGCTTTAATGGGGCGTAATCCGTGATGCGTAACGCGTGACAGGTGGTTCGTGATGCGTGATGCGTGACGTGTAAGTTCCATAATTCACTTTTCACTTCTCACGACTCACTTCTACCAGTTTCTTACCCTTTTCTATCCATCCTTCAATATACCCGGCTTCTTTCCATTTCTTCTGTTCTATTCCTTCTACGAAACAATTACAGGCCAGTGTTCTCATATGTTTATAAAGCTCATAATATTTCTCCGGTGAAAGAATAGATGTTCCTGTAAAAGGTGCAATTAAATCGTTAAGCATTACTTCAACATGAAGACACATAACAAAAAATTCTTCTATATCAGGATGTTGAAATCTGTAATTAATAAAGTATTCATTGTCTCTGGTTACAAGAACGCTGTGAGTATCAAGGAGATTCTGGCTTTTAATGTCTTCATAAAGAGGTATACCGGGAAATACCTGAAGAAATGTTGCAAATTCGGGGAAATATTCAGGCCCTGTCGCAAGAGCTTTATTAAAATTAACAGACAGTTCTTCAAAAGTTACAAAAGGATCGAAAAATATTGTATAAAGGCCAATCAAAAAATCCTGTTTCTTAAGTAACAGAATAGCTTTTTCTATCATTCCATGGGATATAGTTTTACTGTAAAGTTTTTGCTGTCTTTCCACAAAAGATTCTATACCTATATTAACCTTTACAAGGCCGCTCTGTGAGAGAAAAGAAAGTAAATGTTCATCCAGATCATCAGGTCTGCAGTCTATGGCATAGGCTATATCAAGATTTCGCCTGATTATTTCCTCTCCAATAGCCCTTGCCCGAAGTTTCCCTTCTTTACCAACTCCCATAAAATTATCATCGCAGAAAGCAACATTTGAAATGCCGTTTTTATTGAGATGTTCAATTTCATCTACAATATCATCTGCTGTTCTTGGACGCCAGCATGGCCCGTGTCCCAGTTTGTAAAAGGTTCTTACACTGCAAAATGTACAGTTTCCCCAGCAACCTCTACTGGATGAAATAGTGGCAAAATTTTGCTTTTTAAACAAATCTCCATAAGAATTCCTGTCGGAAAGAAAAGGAAATTTAAGAGGATTTATAAGAGGCCCACAGGGATTACAGAGAATCTCTTCATCTTTTCTACAGGCAAGTCCTTCTATGTTATGCCAATCTTTGCCCGACTTCAATGATTCTGCCAGAGCTACTACAGATGGTTCACCTTCTCCTGTAATAATAGAATCTATGGAATCATTATTTTTCAATATAATATGCCAGGAAAAGGTAGGATAATGGCCTCCCATAGTAATATGGCCAGTAAAGCCGGCTTTTCTCATTGCTCTGATGAGTTTTATAGTATTATTGTAATTTGTAGAATATACGGAAAAACCTGTAAGAAAATAATCATCAAAATTCAATTGATTTATTGCTTCATGCCAGGGAATCTCAAGAGCATTTCCATCAATCATATGAACCTGAAATCCATGATATATAAGACAGGATTTTATATAACAGAGCCCATGATTTTCCATTTTAGGCGATGCCGCACTCTTTGCTGAAAAAGGAACTGACAGGAGAAGTATTTTATTTTTCATAAATAGATCTTTCATATAAAATTGAATACCAGATATTTATTATTATATGGTTATTTTATATACAAAGTCAAGATGATAGCGTTTTTTTTACGACACTTAGTACCGCAACAGGTAAATTGGTACCAAAAAAAATATGGCACTCACTCCTGTCCCTGGCCGGGCTCTGGAGGAAAAGATATGCCGTAGTAAAAGAAAGTTATAAATTATATAGATGCAAAATATTAACAGTCTGTAAAACCGGTTTACCACGTAACAGGATCATATCTTTTCCGGAAGAGTCCGGCCAGGGACAGGTTTTAATATGGGTATGAACTTATCTGGAACGACACTTAGATTTACCTGTCGTAAAAAAACACTATCACCTGTCATAAAAAAACATAATTAGCCTTTACTTTTTATAATAATGCGTGATAAAATATTAAAATAAAGAAATAGATAATTATGTCTTTAAAAGATATATATCATTTAGGAGGGAATTTTTATGATAGGTGGTATAGGAGGATTTTCCGGAGCATCTTCAGCATCCAGTGCTAAAGGATGGTATAGTTTTAGAGATGGTCTTTCATGTAACAATAAAAAAGCCGAAGAAACACCTGAAACAGATGAATATGCTGAAGGGGAAGAAGGCGAAGAAGTAGCTGAAGAAGAATAAATAAAAGGATTTTTCAAAAAAAGAGGTAAAAGGTTTATTTACCTCTTTTTTATTTAAAGAGTGTTTTATAATGTTCTGTCCAAAACATCCAAATCTATTTGCTGATAAAAAATGTCAACAGTGTTCTAAATGGTTCTGTTATCTCTGTACAAAAGTAATAAATAATAACACAGTCTGTTCCGAATGTGCTCAGAAGGGGTGTTTTTTTTCTTTTTCCGACGAAACTGATTTGAAAGAACCAAAACCTCACATTAATATATCAAATTTACAGTATCAGGTGAGTGCAAGCCTTGCAGGACAGGGTATGATTGTTCCATGGAGACAGAAACCTGCCAGGATACCATGTGCCTATCACAGTTATAAAGAAGCAGCAAAAAAATGTTCCAGATGTAAAAAGATGGTATGTGAAGATTGTCTGAGAGTAGATGACAATGTAGATACTATATGCTATACATGCTGGTATAAAATGCCTGTGTCAGGTGAAGAATTACCCGGTGACGAAATAGAAGATATAGAGACAGAAATGGATTTCAATTCTATAAGAGAAGGACTTTCGCCTGAACTGGCAGAATTACTTGAAGAAGAAAGCATATCGGAAGAAATAGGAATACATGGCGAAAAAAACAGGATAAAACCTGATGAAAATTCCTTTAAAGTTCTTAAAGAGCCGAAAAAAAGCCTGATAGCTGATGAGAGGAAAAAACGTATCGTAAAAACCCTTATAGCTTCAGGCAAATCTCTTATAAAACATGACATAACAAATCTTTCAGAGAAATCGCTAAAAAATCTTCGGGACATTCCGGTAGAATATAACACAAATACTTCTTCTCTATCAGCCAGAATTGATGAGGATATTTCGAAAAAACCTGAACAAAAAACTCTTCCAGAACAATCTCAAAAAAATCTCAAAGAAAATGCAATATATGAAAGAGGACTATTTCAGGACAGTCAGAAAGAAAGCTGGTTTACAAACCTGAATTTTGCAGGAGAAGACTATGATCCTCATAAAAGTGAAGAAATTCCTGAAAAAACAGTGGTACATAATGAGATAAATAAAGAACTATCTGAGAGCATAGAGCTTAAAACCGATGATGAAGGTTCTTTAGAAAAAAATTTATCTGATGGTATAGAAATTAAAACCGGTAATATAGAGCAAATTAATACCTATTTTCAGAATATCCTCCAGGCAATAGAAAGCCCCGGAGAAAAAGAGATTAAAGGTCTTGAAGAACATCTGCCATGTTCCCCGGAGAAACAGGAGAAGCTACATCAGATTTCTAAAATTCCGGAAGAAATAGAAATTACTGAAGAAGAAACATGTTCAGGTAAAGTAATGGAAGATACAGAAATCCCGGAAATAAAATCACTCCTATCGACAGACGGACAAATAGACAAAGAAATAGATCTTTC
Source organism: uncultured Synergistia bacterium (assembly GCA_964431735.1). Lineage (GTDB taxonomy): Bacteria > Vulcanimicrobiota > SpSt-956 > SpSt-956 > JAKJGF01 > CALARM01. The sequence goes on from CAYSLJ010000013.1 coordinate 51,608, forward strand.
GGAAATAGATGATATTCTTGCATCAGAAGAAGGTTTCATAGAAGGTGATTTTGATCTTTCAGAAATAGATGAACTTTTAGAAAATGCTGAGAAGGAACATTTACACTCAGAACTGGCAGATTTTATCTTATCTGATAATCTTCTGTCAAACAGTGAACCTCATAAGAGAAACGAGAAAGAAGAATTTATAAGTAAATTTAACAGTGAAAATATTACAATTTCAGAAAAAAAAGAAATTCTTGAACAGATAGGTAAAATTCAGGACACCACTGTTACCGAATATATAGGGAATATAGTATTACATGAAGCCCATAAAGAATTGAGAATAAAAGCTGCAGAAATACTTGTAGAAAGAAAGGATGAAAATGGACTCGATTATCTTATGACCGGTATAAAAAATGAAACAGACAGTGATGTAAGAAAATTTATAGCTCTTTCTTACAGTAAACTGAAGTATAAAAAATAGAGATCTGCCATATCATGAAAGCCGTCTTTTCGGCCATCCTCCATAAGACTGATAAAATTTAGCTTTTACTGCACCACATACGGGACAGCACCAGTCATCTGGAAGATCCTGAAATTTAGTGCCACCTAAAATACCGGACTTTTCATCACCAGACTCTTCATTATATACATAATTACACATACTGCATATATATTTTAACATATTTTATATTTGTGACCCGTGATGCGTATAATTGTGACGCGTAACGCACAGGATACGCCTGGACACTTCTCACTACTCACTTTATCTTAATCGGCGGTCTCCATTTACTCATAGCCTGTACACCTTTTGCTATAGCCTGAACATAGGAACGGGTATTTTCATAGACATTTGTATTAAAAGGATCTGATGCGAAACGGGGCCATCCGAGCTGACCGGAACATTTAGTCTTATATGCATATAATTTACCTCCTGCTGAGGTCAGATATATTTCAAGATATCCGTCTCTGTCTACATCTATTATAAAAGCTCCTGAATCACTGTAATAAGTCAGTTCTTTTTTCCAGATAAGACCTCCTCCTCTCAGGTCATCACCATTCCACCCGTCAACAGCATAAAGGAAATTATCTCTTGAAGAGATTAAGACATCCATACCTCCGTCACCATCTATATCTGCCACTACAGGAGAAGAAGTTATTTCATCCTCTGTTTCATATTTCCAGAGAAGTTTCCCTGACGAACTGTCTATAGCATAAATATAATGATCTGTCGAACCGAAAATGGCATCGATAAATCCGTCACCATTTACGTCAAATAAAGCAGGTGATGAAATTATTGCTCCTTCTGTTTTATATTCCCATAATTTACGTCCTCTCTTACCTTCGAAACAGTAACATTTAGTATCAACTGATGTAATGATTATTTCATAAATACCATCTCTGTTCAAATCTCCCATTGCAGGAGAAGATATTATTTCATCACCTGCAGATACGTTCCATTTAACAGAGCCATCTCTGGCATTAAAAGCATAAATCTTATGATCCCTGCTTCCAACCACCAGATCCAGTTTCTTATCACCATCAATATCTCCTATAGCAGGACAACTGACTATTTCACCACCTGTTTCATATTTCCATAGATATGCTCCTGTCGGGCCATCAAAGGCTGTCAGATAATAATCGCCTGAACCTATAATTACATCCAGATCTCCGTCAGAATCTATATCGCCCAGGACAGGTGAAGATACCATAGCACCTCCGCAGAGGTATTTCCATAGTAATTTTCCTTCTTTACCTTCAACGGCATAAATATAATCACCGCGGCATCCAAACACAAGATCAAGGTCATTGTCTTTATCCAGATCTCCAATTACAGGGAGACCGAGGAGGGGACCTTTTGCAGAGAATTTCCATACTAAACTTCCTGTGGTAGCTCTCAGAACATAAATGGAATTATCTTCAGATGCCACTATGACTTCAAGTTTGCCGTCTGAATCCAGATCTGCCATAACAGGAGGCGCATTTATCGGCCCTCCTGTAGAATAAGTCCACCACACATCGGGAACCGGTGTTTCATCCGAACCAAAAGCATACAGGGGGACTAAAAATAAACTTATAATAATAAAAAATTTTAACATGTTATTACTCCCTTTCTATACTGCTTCAGGGTTCCGGGGTTCAGGTTTAATTTTCTTACCCGGCACCTAAAACCTTATTTTACTGAGGTGAGTATAAATAATGCATATTTTATTCTCGTGACGAGTAACGCGTAACGCGTGACGGGAGGATGCAATTTATTACATGCTCATGCTCAGGTCAGTAACTGATGATGAATTTACCGATGGCACCGCTGAGACAGATAAAAAATTCACCATTTACCTGTTACGAGACAAAAACTCAAAAATCCTTTCCTACAAGTGCTCTTTTTATTAATTTGTCCTGTATCTTATAACCGCAAAATCTTATAATCACTTCCTCGGCTTCAGAGAGAGACATGTTGCCTGCCGGTTGATGTAATGAACTGTTATAAGTCACTTTTTCACCTGCTTCTCCAATCTTTATGACTCCACGTTTTTCAAAGATCTTCTCTATCTGTTTTATGAGGCGGAAAAGATCTTTTATTTTTATATCTTTACCTTTCTCATCAAGCTTTTTCATAGTATTTAACTGGGTCAGATGAGGAGAAATTTCAGTGAATATCTCTATGAGATCTTCCTCTTTTACATTAACTGTATTATCTTTATATCTGCTCTGGAAAGCTTCATATTCTTTTTTCAAAGATTCGATTAAATTTTCTTTTTCCTCCGATGCTATTTCCAGTTCCATGACTTTTCGTCTCAAATCCAGGACTTCTCCCTTTAACTGTTCAAATTCTTTTCTATGAAATATATTCTCAAGAAAATTTGAGAGAAAACTCATGTATATTCCCCTGTTCTGATAGTTATTAGAAATCGTGACGCGTAACGCGTGACGCGTGACGCGAGGACAAAAACCATAATTTGCCAGAGTTATTTTCTTACAGCCCCTTATTAGAAATCGTGACGCGTGACGCGTGACGCGAGGATAGAGTCTCATTACCGGTTATGATTGAGTCGGTCACGGACGGTTATTCCACTCCCGTGACACGTTACTCGTCACGTCTCACGATTTCCCGTAAGGTTCTAACTTTATATAAGACCTGTTATCAAGCATATTAACCTTTTTTCTGCTGTCACCCGAAGCAGATCTCACTCTTTTGCTTTCCACCCATACTCTCAATTCATCGATTTTTTCTTTCATCATTTCAGATGAAGGTATGACATTATTAATTGTTTTAACTATATCTTCCGTTACAAAATCTCTGCCATCTTCATTAAAAGCATTGTGCATAGTTTCTATAACAATCTGTTCTATTTCTGCTCCTGTATAACCTTCTGTCAGAGAGGAAAGATAAGGAATATCATAATTTCTTATGACAGGCCGTCTTTTTTCAATATGAACTTTAAAAATTTCTCTTCTCTCTTTTTCATCAGGAAGATCAAGAAAAAATATGGAATCAAACCTTCCCATTCTGAGTTCTTCCAGGGCAAATCCTTTTATATCATTTGCAGTTGCCACAATAAATACAGGAGAAATTTTTTCCTGAAGCCATGTAAGTAATGTAGCAGAAACCCTTGCAGTAACACCACTATCTCCCTGACTATAACTTTTTTGCCCGAAAAGTCCTTTTTCTATTTCATCTATCCAGAGAATACATGGAGCTATAGTTTCTGCAATAGATATGGCAGTTCTTATATTTTCTTCAGACTGTCCTACAAGGCCTCCGAATATTGCACCTACATCAAGTCTCAAAAGAGGCATTTTCCACAGACCTGATATGGCTTTTGCCACAAGGCTTTTACCTGTGCCGGGAATTCCTACGAGAAGAATACCTTTAGGTGTAGGAAGTCCGTAATCACTCGCTTCTATAGTAAAAGCTTTTTCTCTTTTTTTAATCCATGATTTTAATGTTTCAAGCCCCCCCACACTTCCTATTGTCTCTGTTACAGGGAAAAATTCCAGAGCAGGTGTCCCGGAAATCATCTGCTTTTTTTCATATAAAATTAGATCTATCGAACGTTCGTCAAGATTACCGTTTATGGTAATACATTTTAAAAATGCCCTTTCTGCCTGATTACCTGAAAGACCAAGAGAGGATTTTACAATTCTTTCTTTAACACTTCCTTCAGGACAGGGTTTTATACATGTCTTAATGATAACATGGTCAAGAATTTTTACCATTTCATCATAGTCAGGAAGAGGGAAATTAATTACTGTTATATGATCTTTTAATTCAGATGGTATACCGTGAACAGGTGTAATAATTATTATATTTTTTGTAGTTTTTTTAAGTCTGGAACAGAGAGATCGAAGTTTTACAAGGACTCTGTTATCCTTCCAGAAAAGATGAAAATCATTTAGAATAAAAATAGCTTCACCCTGAAATGTATCTATTCTGTCCAGAGCAACAAGAGGATCTGCTGCACCGGGTTCGGGATGGATGACTCTGGAATTTATAATGTCAAATCCTTCTCCCAGAGTCCAGGAAAAAATACTTTTACTATCTTTTAAAACGCCTTTTATAGTATAAAGAAGTCTTTCTTCTTCGTAAGTTATAATATTTATTAACGGGTACCGTGCTCTTATGAGAAGATCTATCTCATGAGCAATGTTCATTTCCTTCCTCCCTGTTACCGGATAGATATGAAAGCTCTCTTACAAGTGGCAGTAATTCTTTGAAAAGAGACGTTATAGTGACATTACCATCCCTGTCTATATAAATTTTAATATCAAAACATGAAGAAAATTTTACATCTTCTGACATAATTATCTCTCTACAACAGTTTTTATCTTTCTTACATCTATCCCCCATATCTCAGCCTGTTCTTTAAGTTTCTGCAGGAGCCTCTCTTCAAATTCCTTCTTATATGTAGATGACTTCAAATCAGTATAAGTAGTCTTCGACGTTTCGTTTAACAGTAAATCACTCATAGCATTAATAACGGTTTCTTCGTAATTGGAAACAGTACCATAGGCTTTAGCCGGGTCTTTTATTTTTATTGTCACTGTTCCGCTGGCATATAATTTTTCTTTATCTGCAGCCGATGTCATTTTCTGCGGAACATTTAAGTCCTTTAAATCATAACTTACAAGTTTTAATCTATCATAAAAAGGTATAAGAACAACCATACCGGATTTTCTCAATTCCTTAAATTTTCCTCCCCTGAATACAACTCCTTCTTTCTTTTCCGGCACTACTCTGGTTCCAAAAAGTCCAAAAACAATGGCAAGTATAATCAAAATAAAAATTACTGTACCCAAATATCGTCACTTCCTCCAATAAAAATTCAATATATTTCTTTTCTACAAATTAACAGAAAAATCCTTCTTTAATAAATTAATAAGGGGCGTTTTAAAACGCCCCTTATTTAAAAAAAACCAGCTAATATGTCAGGATTCTACAGGTATGTGAAGGAAAACAGATTCTCCATTCATTTTTCTCTGTATCAGGTCAGCTTTCTCAGTAATCTTATCACTGAGGAACTGTTCTTTATCTCCCTGATATTTAGGTGTAATTCTTTCATTTAATGCTACCACACCAGGATTTTCCTTCATAAGTCCCAGAGTAAAACCTTCAAGGAAGAAATCGGTTTTTGCTTCAGCTCTCATATCTTCACTGTAAAGATCTGAGAATAAGGCCGGTCTGTTCTTAAGGACTTCCTGCATAAAGGATTTGAGAGATTCATCTTTTAAACATTCTGCTGTAAAATCAGCAAGTAATTCTTTTCGTTCCTGTGGTGAAAGATTTATTACTCTCGTTTCCTGAGTCTGTCGAGTTTCTCCTGTATCATTACTTCCCTGTATGCTCTGCTGCTGTAATGCTGCTGCAGTATGTGATACTACCTGATCAAAAAAGACAACACCTTCCGGAGGATATTTACCGGCAAATTCCTGTGTAAAGGCTTTTACACTTTCATCTCCTTCAAGCAACCCTTTTGCAAGAGCAATCATAGCAAGTTTCATTTTTTGTTCAGGAGGTGTACCTTCACTCAGGAGAGCCTGTGCCATAACAGGTTCTTTGCTGAAAGCTTTAGATACATATTCCTTCATTTTATCACTCATAGTGAAAGACTGAGTAAAATCATTTAATAATGCGAGCTGTTGCTGTTCAGTAAGTGCCTGTGCCTGAGTCTGTGCAGCCTGTGCGGCAGCCTGTGCTTCCTTCTGCTGTTCAACAAGTATCTGCTTGATTTCCTCGGCTTTTGCCTTTATTGCTTCCTGTCTTTCTTCCGGCTGGGTTTTGAGGAATTCCTCTACAGGTTTTTCACCTGCCACAAGACCGCGGAGAAGCATTTCCAGGAATATTCCTCTTGCTTCAACTGTTTCCGGTTGATATTTACCGAGCAATACTCTTTTAAGCATCTGCATAAAACTTTCATCTACATTTTTACCTGCTTCGAGTTTAGCCAGTACATCTTCATTTCCGTAGGATTTCAATACATCTGTTACCCATTTGTCCATATCTTCATCTTTCATGGCCTTTGTAACAAATTTATTAAGCTGTTTTTGCTGCTCAGCCGCTTTTGCTTCCATTTCGAGCATTTTTTCTATATATTTCTGTTCTATACCTGTTGTTTCCGCCAGGGCTTTTGCCTGTGCTTTCATCTGCACTCTCTTGTTTGCATCTTTAACAAGAAGTCTTATAACAATGCCGAGAGCACCAAGACCGAGAGCAGGAAGGAGAGGGGGACAGAGTGTTCCTCCTGCTATCATAAGGGCAATTTGACCGCCTGTTATAAGTATATCAGGAGATTTTGCAATTATACCGTCTTTACTGAAATCAAGCATGGAATTTTTCATGGTTTTAAGTCCCACTTTAGCCAGCTGTTTCTGGCCTGTTTTTACCGTCTCATCGGCTACCAGCTGCATGTCTTCAGGTCTGAAATTCATACCTTTTAAAGTGCTTACAAGTTCATCTTTAGATAATTTTTTATTCTCAAGAGATGCCAGTCCCTGAAGTTGTTCTTCTGAAAGTGCCGGAGTTTCTATAACATGTGACATAACAGTTTCTATTTCTTTAGCAGTGAATTTAGAGTTTTTCATAGCTTTTGCCAGGCCATCTTTAGATATATAACCGTCATCAAATTTATCTATGAGGTCTAATTTTTCAGCACTTGCATCCACACCTATTTGTTCATCAGCAAGTACATTATTTAATTCGGGAAGAACGTCCGCATCAAGCTGATAATGAGGTGATTTCAGATCTCCCATTGTTGACGCAAGGGTTTTCTTATCGAATTCAAACCATACAGCCTCTTTAAATTCTTTAAGCTTTTTCATGGCATCCTGAAATCCCTGTTGATCATCTATTGTTACGGATGTTCCTATATCTACCTGATCGCCTGTATCTTTTAAAACAGGGGTTGCTTCTTTGGGAGAAGTCTGCCAGCGGGATTCTAGTTTCCCGTCTCTTCCTACCTGCCAGGATGACTGTAAATTCGTATTTACTGTTGCCACATCTATCTCCTCCTCGATCTATATAAAAAGATAATAATTCTCTCTATTATTAATCATAGTATATCCCAATAAAACATAAAATAAAACAAAATTATGTTAACATATTGTTAACTTTTGACCAGGGTTTTGGGGATTTATATGAGAATCGTAACGCGTAATGCGTGATGCGTGATGCGTATTTCATCACCAGGGCGTTTAATAAAACGCCTCTGCTCACGACTCACTTCCCTGTAGCAATTGACGTATAAGGAGTAAGTTTCTTTATTTCCACTTCAGTAAAACCACTCTGTTTAAGCCACTCTGTAATCTCTTTTCCCGTATAAGTATTACCTTCTTTTGTTCCTGAAAGCATATTAACTGCGAAAACAAGAGGATATTCAGGCCCGGTTCTGTCATCTTCAGGAAAGAAATCTTTAACTATCACTTCTCCTCCTTCGGAGAGAGATTTTCTGGCTTTATCGAAAAGAAGCAAAATATCTTTTTCTCCGAGGGAATGAATAATATTTGATATAAGAATAATATCATAACCTGTACCCAGAGGATCTTTCAGATAATCGCCGCCAAGTGTATCTATACGTTCACCCATACCTGCTTTTACGATCTGTTCTTCTGCAATGGACACTACTTCGGGAAGATCAAAAACTGTTGCCTTTAAATCAGGATATTTTCTACACAGGCCTATAGCATAGGTGCCCGGCCCGCCGCCTATATCAAGAAAATGTTTTTTACCGGTAAAATCTGTGGCATTTACAAGTTCTTCCACACTGAAAGCACCCACATTTGCCATAGCCATAATAAATCTCCTTGTTTCCTCAGGAGATTCTCTCCTCTTTTCCATACCTGATTTTACAGGTTGCCCCGTTCTGACAATCTCCGGTAGTTCTGACCATCTTTTATAAAGATCACCTGCATGTTTTATTGAATGACCCATGTAAAATTTCTTTCCTTCTATAAGATGTTCTTTACTGAGAGGAGAATTTTCATAAAAAGTTCCTTTTTTATATAAAAACCCCATGCCGGTAAGAGCATTCAAAAGGATCCCTGTTGCTCTTTCATCTGTACCTGTTATTTTTAAAATATCTTCAAGTTTTTTTCCTTCTTCTCCTATGACAGTAAACATATTCAACTCACATGCGGTAATAAGGATTTGAGACTGCATAAACCCTCTGGAAATAGTAGATATTTGATCTATATTTTTATAAGTCTCTTTTGATAACATGATTACAGATCATTCCTTTCAAAGTGTGGTATAATATTATAGCATAATTTAGTGAAGAGTGAAGAGTGAAAAACTCTGCATATTTGCCGTAATAAATCCTGTAATCCTCGCGTCACGCGTTACGCGTTACGCGTCACGAACATATGAATTACATATTCCCTACAACCAGAACAGAAATGAAATCTCCTGGCATAAAAAAACTGGATATAATCCTCATTTCAGGTGAGGCTTTTATTGATCATCCCTCTTCCGGTGTAGCCATACTTGCACGTCTTCTTCACAATCATGGCTACAGAGTAGGTATTATAGATCAGCCGGATTGGAGTTCTAAAGAAGATTTTACCAGACTGGGAAGACCTGAATTATTTTTCGGCGTTACTTCAGGCTGCCTGGACTCAATGCTTGCCAATTACACACCTGTGAAGAAAATAAGAAGAGGAGACAGAAGATTATCTGAATATACCATGCCTGACAGAGCAGTAATAGTTTATTGCAACAGGATTAAAGAGGCCTATAAAAATATTCCCATAGTCATAGGAGGTATTGAAGCATCTCTCAGAAGATTTGCCCACTATGATTACTGGTCAGACAGTATAAGGCGGTCTATATTAATGGATTCAAGGGCAGATATTCTGGTCTATGGCATGGGAGAAAGACAGATACTGGAAATAGCAGAAAGGTTAAAGAGAGGAGAAAATCTTGAAGGCATAAGAGGAACAGTTATTAAAATAAAAAAAGAAATACCTTCTATAAAAATACCATCTTTTAAAGAAATATATTCAGATAAAGAATCTTTCTGTAAATCTTTTCTCATACAGGAAAGAGAACAGGAACCTTTTACAGGCAAAGCCCTGGTAGAAGAATATGAACACGGTGCAATCATACAGTATCCTCCTGCCCTGCCACTTACAGAAGAAGAAATGGATTATATTTATGAATTACCTTTTGCAAGAAAGGCTCACCCTAAATATAAAGAAGAGATTAAATCTCTTGAACCTGTCAGATTTTCCATAATAACCCACAGAGGATGTTTCGGAAATTGTTCGTTCTGTGCATTGAGTTTTCATCAGGGTAAGTTTATCCAGAGCAGATCTACTGAATCCATTTTAAGAGAAATAGAAAAACTCACAGGTAATCCCGGGTTCAAAGGATATATAGATGATCTCGGAGGCCCCACGGCAAATATGTATGGCATGAACTGCTGTAAATACGGACATGGAAAAGATTTCATAGAATTTCCGTCTATAATATATAAAAACACTGAAAGACTTGATTTTAACTCTTCAATCAGATGTAATATGAACTGCCTTGGAGACAGGTGTAAAAATCTCTCCTGTAATAACAGAGTTCTTACAGAGCTTCTAAAAAAAATCAGAAACATAAAAGGAGTAAAAAAAGCCTTTGTAAGGTCTGGAGTAAGATACGATCTATCCCTGAAAGACGAAGCATATTTAGAAGAACTTATAAGATATCATATAAGCGGACAGATGAAGGTTGCGCCTGAACATATTTCACCGTCAGTTCTTGAGTTAATGAATAAGCCCTGTGTGGAAATCTTTGAAAAATTCCATAAGAAATTTACTGACATAAATAAAAAATTCTCAAAAAAACAGTATTTAATTCCTTATTTTATCGCTGCTCATCCGGGATCAGGCAAGAAAGAAGGTCTGGCTCTTAAGGATTATATAAGGAAAAATCATATAGCTATAGAACAGATTCAAATATTTACTCCCACACCTATGACAAAATCTACCTGTATGTATTATACGGGAATGGATCCCGTAACCCTTAAAGATGTTTATATTCCCCGAAGTATAAAAGAAAAACAGGAGCAGAAAAACATGCTTTTATATAGAAAAAAATCACTATAACTAAAAAATTTAGTTTAATAATATTGATTTTCCATATTAATTGTGCTAAAATACATTACATATTAAAAAAAATTTATTATAAGAAAGTGATTGACCATGGCTAGAGCAAAAGCGATTAAAATTTTACTGGTTGATGATGATGAAGTTGTAAGAGAGAGTTTATCTTTCTGCCTTCAGCAGGAAGGATATCAGGTCACAGAGGCACAGGATGGCCTGGAAGCACTTGAAAAGATAAAACTATCTCATTATCACATTGTAATTCTGGATCTGAAGATGCCAGATCTTGACGGTACAAAAGTTTTACAGAAGATAAATGAAATAGATGAAGAGGCAAATGTAATAATACTTACAGGTCACCCTTCACTTGAATCTGCTGTAAGTACCATGAAACTTGGTGCCGTAGACTACTGTACAAAACCTTTCAATATTGAAGATATTAAACGCCTGGTAAGGGAAATTGCAATAAAGAAAGGTCTTATAAGGAGAAAACTGGAAGATCTTCTTGTCATTATAGGTAAGAAGATCAGAGAGACCAGAAAATCAAAGAGAATGACACTGGTTCAGCTTGCAAGAATGACTGATCTCTCCAAGAGTTTGATTTCTCAAATCGAAAATGCAAAGGTATCTCCCTCCGTATCTACACTGGATAAAATTTCAGAATCATTGGAAATTAAATTAACAGATTTATTTGACAATGAAGGTTAACAGGTAATAAAAAAAGCCTGTATTCCGGGAATACAGGCTTTTTTAGTTTCCCTATTTTTCCTGTGTCTGTGCCGTTAAAATGAGTGTCGGGAATTTGCCTTCTTCTATAAGTTTTATAAAGGCTTTAACTACATCAGGATCAAACTGGGTTCCCGAATTATCTTTTAACTCTTTAATCGCTGCTTCCAGTGAAAGAGCCTTTCTGTAAGGTCTGTCAGAGGTCATGGCATCAAAAGAATCTGCAACAGCTATTATTCTTGCCGGCAAAGGTATTTCTTCACCTTTTATACCATAGGGATATCCTTTTGCAGAAAATTTTTCATGATGATGGAACATATAGGGGAGGATCTTTTGAAAAGCTTTAACAGGCCCCATTATTTGAGCTCCGAAAACAGGATGTTTTTTCATCAGGCCGAACTCTTCGTCAGTAAGTTTTCCCGGTTTATTCAATATATGATCAGGTATGTTTATTTTCCCTATATCATGAAGTAATGCGGCATACCTTATTCGATCAATCTCTTCCCTGTCAAGTTTCATTTCCTCTGCCATTGCAACTGCATATTCTGTTACTCTTTCAGAATGTCCTCTTGTATAAGGGTCTCTTGCATCTATAGCATTTGCCAGGGCTTTTATGGAACTGATGAAAAGTTCCTGAAGTTCGGCATGTAATCGTGAGTTTTCTATAGCTATAGCTGCCTGATTGGCCATCATCAAAAGTAATTCAAGATCTTCTTCTGTAAAGTTATCGTTTGTTCCCTTGTCACTTATATTCATAACTCCCTGAATCTTATCTTTAACCTTGAGAGGTACTGACATGGCTGATTTTATCTCTTCAATCTGTTTGGAAATCTTTGAATCCTTCATTCTGACGCCTTTTTTCATCAGTCGTGGCTTTCCTTCCTGGGCTACTTTGCCGGCAATACCTTCTCCCAGTTTGATTACAGTACTTTTAATTATCTCAGGCGGAAGTCCACAGGCTGCAACTATATTCATTTCCTTTACATCGTGATCTATAAGCATGAGAGAACCTTTTCTTGCATCCAGGAGCATTATAGCCGAATCCAGAACCTTCTGTAAAACCTGATCTCTGTCAAGGGAAGAATTAATAGCTGTTCCTATATGAAACAGAGTTGATAATTCCCATGCTTTTCTTTCTATTTTCTCATAAAGTTTTGCATTATCTATAGATATAGCTGCACTCGAAGCCAGTATTTCAAGGAGATTAAGTTCATCTTCAGAGAAATCCTCTCCTGTCTTCTTGCCCTGTATGCTTACTACACCGAGTATTCTTTCTCTGGCTTTAAGAGGAACACAGAGAGAAGATTTTTCATTACCATCATTTTTCTTATCTCTGAAAACAAGGCTGGGTTTACCATCAAGCACAACATTCCCGGCAATACCTTCTCCTACCCTGACGGTATGCTCATCTTCCAGTGTAAGGCCATTTTCCACAAAGACCATTAACTCATCCCTGTCTTCATTCAGAAGCATAATAGAACCCTGTTCCGCTTCAAGAAGTTTCATAGCTTCATCAAGAACCATTTTCAGTACCGGTTCAGGGTGAAGGAAAGAACTTATATTGTTACTTATATTATAAAGAGCAGAAAGGCGCGAAATATTTCTGACCGACTCATATTCCTGCTGACAGAATTCAGAAATAACCTGTGCCAGAGATACGATAAAAGCTCTTATTTTATCAATCTCTATTTCGGATAAAATCTGCCTTGAAGTAATAACACGCAACAGTTTATCAGGGAGAAGATTGAATTTATGTGTCAATTTTAACAGATCTTCATCGGAAGGTTTCATTGATTTTATAGGCCCGCTTGCCACAAAAGCTATTATGGTCTCATTTATAATCACAGATTTCAATATAAATTTCAGGCCATGAATAATTGTCACATCACCTTCCTGAATCATACCGCACGTCACTATTGATTCATCTATAACCCCTTTGAATACTTTTGCTTCTTCTACAAGTACCCTGTAAAGATCATCTGTTTCCTGAATAAAACCATGTAAAATTTTTCCTTCTTTATCACTCAGGCAAAGGCTTACACCGGCAATATTGGCAAAAGTGCAAAGCATTTCCTGTATGGCAGATTTCTTTAATATCCTGGTAAAGTTAATTTCCTCGTCTATAATAGAACTTTTCATTATTTTACACCTGACATTTCATTTATAATATCCGAATATATATCATCGGATTGAAATAACTGGTTACAATCTATAATTCATCATATTATCAGTAATATCCTTCTAAAGAATATAATTTCCGCAAATCATATTTTTATAGACTCAACCAGCATTATTATAGTGTATTTCATAAATTGTTAGAATTGAACTTACACCCTCCGGGCGAGTTGTTTAAAGTTGAGGGTTGAAAATTGAAATTAACCTTAAACTCTTAACTCTCAACTCTAAACCATATAATAGTTTAAACAGAATGAAAATTCCTAAACTCTCAAGTTATCGTGGCGGGTAAAGCATTACGCTTTAAGCATTACCAGGTTATTATACTTTCACGCATAAATAATTACATCAACATATTTATATAAAATTAAGTAATTATAAGGATATTCTAACATTTTACTGATGCAATTATTGGCAGACTTGAGTATATAAAAGTACTATATAGTTTTAAACATAATAAATAAAGGAGATTTAATAAAAAAATAGAATTAATATGATTAATTTCAGGCTTTTTAAAACAATTATAAATTATTTATTTAACTAATTAACACAAGGGAGGAATCAAAATGAATGCAAATTATCCTTTAAAACTGAGCTTTAAATTGCTGGCTTTTGCTCCCCAGGTTTATGTTAAAGACTCTACCGGGGCTCAAATTTTATATGTAAAACAGAAGCTTTTTAAACTCAAAGAAGCTGTAAATATTTATTCAAATGACAGTCAGTCACAGCAGTTGTATTCAATCAATGCCGATAGAATAATAGATTTTTCTGCGAAATATAATTTTACCGACATGCAGGGAAGTAATCTGGGAGCAGTAAAAAGACAGGGTATGAAATCACTATGGAGAGCGACCTATCAAATTATGGAAGATGATACTGAATTTTTTACAATTCAGGAAGAAAATCCATGGGTAAAGATAGGAGATGCATTTTTAAGTGAAATACCGATAGTAGGTATTGCATCGGCATATTTACTTAACCCTGCTTATCTGATAAAAAAATCCGGCACAGATCAGGTAGTTATGAAATTGAAAAAAATGCCATCCTTCTGGGGTAAAGAATTTGAAATTACAAAAGAAGATCCATCACTTCAGGACAGAGAAGAACAGATCATTCTCCTCTCAATTTTAATGATGGTTTTACTCGAAAGACAGAGAGGATAACAGTGAGCAGTTATCAATGCTCTCTGAACAGCAACCATTTATCAGTGAAAAGTGACCTTTACCTGTGGTCACTTTTCACGACTCACTTTTCACTCACAGACATGACCGGAGCAGTCACAACTAAGGACTTTAAGAAAAATAACTCCGGCAAATTGTTGGAACAATAATTACCCTCGCGTCACGCG
>CAYSLJ010000014.1:0-65249 GCA_964431735.1 uncultured Synergistia bacterium
TCACCCACCGGAAGGGTGTAGAATAAATATTACTTTTCGGATAGGTTCTAAGTATCGTAACAGGTAAAAGGGTATGCAAAAAATATGGCACTCACTCCTGTCCCTGGCCGGGCTCTGGAGGAAAAGATATGCCGTATTAAAAGAGAGTTATAAATTATATAGATGCAAAATATTAAACGTCTAAAAAACCAGTTTGTCACGCAACAGGATCATATCTTTTCCGGAAGAGTCCGGTCAGGGACAGGTTTTAAAAATGGGTATAAACTTATCTGGAGCGGTACTCAGTAAATAATTTATATGGAAAGATATTTTTTATATTCTCTCCCTGTAACCAGAGTTCTGTGTTCTTCCCATTCTGTTAATTTTAAATACATATAATGTTCAAAAATCTCTTCTCCCAGGGATTTTCGCATAAAATCACTTTGTTCTGCTTCTACGAGTGCTTCAAACATACTTTTGGGAAGAAAATGCCTATCAATTACTTTAATAGATTTGTTTTTTCTATAGGTGCTACCTGTATCAGGCTTCCCGCAGTCGAGTTTTTCTCTGATACCCTGTAAACCCATTTCTATAAAAGTTGCTATCTGGAGATATACATTCCCTGCCGGATCTGGATTTCTCAGTTCTATTCTCATATTATCAGGTCTGCTGAAATAAGGAACTCTTATCATGGAACTTCTGTTTTTTATACCCCATCCTATAGTAATCGGAGCTTCTTTTTCAACAATATAAGCCTTGTAAGAGTTATAGATTGAAGCCATAATGATAGATGTTTCCCTTGCATATTTCATTATTCCTCCTATAAACTGTCTTGCCACTTCACTGAGATTATATGGTGCATCGGCACTATAAAACATGTTTTCTCCATCTATATTCTGCATGGATAGATGTATATGAAAAGCACTTCTGTTCTGTTCGTCAAAAGGTTTTGGCATAAAGGTCGCATGGTAGCCATGTTCCTTTGCAATTTTTCTGGTTATATAACTGAATAACAGTGTCCTGTCTGCAGCTTTTAAGGGTTTTTCCGGGCAGAGATTGATTTCATGCTGTGAAGGTGTTACTTCATGATGGGCTTTTTCAAATTTAACACCGCAACCGGTTAATACATTGACAATATTTTTTCTTACATCACTGCCTTTATCAGACGGATCTGCATTAAAATAACCGACCCTGTCTGTATAAATATTTCCATTAAAATCTTCACTGTTAAATAAAAAGAATTCATATTCGGGGCCTACAAGAAAGGTAAATCCGAATTCTGATTTACCTTTCTTAATAACCTTTTCAAGTACATATCTCGGATCGGATTTCGCTCTGGAACCGTTCTTATTGTAGATTTTTCCTATAAAGAAACCTACTTTTTCATTTTTTAATTTTATGATTTTAAAGCTGCTTTTGACGGGACATATTAAACGATCACTATCATCAACTCTGCTTATACCGGCAATAGAACTGCCATCAAAACCAATTCCGTTTTTAATATATTCTTCTATGTTCTCAGGATTTACCTGTAATGTCATGAGCCTTCCGTTAAGGTCTGTTATAAATATCTGTACACAGTCTACTTTTTTGAGTTTTTTCATTCTTTACAGGTCTTTCTTTTTTTGTTTTTTTAGAAATTGTTTCTATTGAAACAATTTATTATACAATTTTTTCTGTCTATCTGTCAAACCATTTTTTACGGCATGCAGGTTCACCTTTTGCCCTGACTGTCATGGTCGGTTCAGTCCTGTATTACTGACCTGAGCACAGGCATGTAATAAACGTTTCGGTAATTCCTATTTTTTTGCTACTATAGCAGTAACTCGCCTTTTTGCTTTTTTTATTCTTATTTTGATTATTCTTATAAATCTTATAAGATAACTGTTTACCTCTGGCTGAAGAATTACGTCTGTCTTTCTTATTTCCCTGCCCAGATCTATCTTTAAAGAATGAGACTTCTGTATGGCAAGTATTTGATATGGATATACGCTCCTGTGGCCTGTCATAACAAAACTTATTACACAGACTATTGCAGCATAATTGGCTATATTGGAACCGAATATTTCCATTGCCATAATACTTGCAGCAATCGGTGTGTTGGCAGCACCTGCAAGTAATGCTACAAAACCTATGGCAGAAAAGCTCGCTACATTAAGACCCATGATTTGTGCAAATAAATTTCCCGATGCAGATCCTATAAAAAATATTGGTGTTACAATACCTCCGCTTCCTCCGAAATTCAGGGTAATACTTGTGAAAAGTATTTTTGCCATAAAGGCATACCATACGACCTCCTGGCCTGAAAGACACTTTTCTATTGTATCCAGTCCGAGCCCGAGATAATCTTTTGAAAATATAAATGTTAATATAATAAGGAAAAAACCTCCTGTTATACCTTTTACAGGAAATTTTGTTTTTATATTATTACTTATATGTTTGCATATATGAAGTATTTCTATGAATATAAAAGCACATAGGCCGAAAAAAATACCGGCCAGAACTATTTTTATAAAAAATAGCCCTTCGAATTTATGCATTAAGTTTATATTATGGTGAAAATATTGAACCCCCATATAGGATGATACCTGATATGAAGTAAGACCTGCTATGAATGAAGGAAGTAGAACGTCATACAACATACTTCCTGCTGCCAGAACTTCTATACCGAAAATAGCCCCTGACACAGGTGTTCCGAATACAGAAGCAAAACCTGCACTGATACCGCATATAACCAGTTTTTTCCTGTCATAATCATTCAGCCTTAACAGGCCTGCCAGGATTGAAGAAAGGCCTGCTCCTATCTGTGCACATGGCCCTTCTTTCCCTGCCGAACCACCTGTGGCTATTGTAATGATAGTGCTCACCAGTTTTACCGGTACAACCATTGGATTTATCTTACCGCTATCTTTATGAACTGCTTTTATTACTTTTTCCGTACCATGTCCTTCTGCATCGGGGGCAAGATACTTTATTACTGCTTCACATAAAAAGAAAGACAGTGGCATTAATAGAAAATAATAGGGAAATTTACCGGTACAATTAATCCCCATATTTAACAGATTTAAGAATATTGCTGTAGCCAGGCCTATAATTGCACCGCTTAGTGCGGCCAGTATAAACCATTTTATAATGCTTACGAAAATAACAGATTCTTCTGTTATTTCCTTTTTTATTACATTATATTCATTCTGTAATTCCATAGATTTATTGTTCTCATCTCCATTTTTTATATATATCTACCTATACTTTTGCACTTTTTCATAATTTACCTGTTTTTACTGACTTTATAGTTAAATAGGTTCCGCGTTTTAATCTTCCTGTCCCAAAACCTGACACCGGAAAATTGAATTAGATTATTTTTTTACAGTTTGTAAAATTTGCAAAAGTATAGTTAATAATAAAACCATATTGTTCTGTATTCTCTGATATTTTCACCTCTTGCTGCAAGTTCTTCAAGATAATCGTATATCGGTACATCTACATAATTATAAGGAGGCACAGGTTTTATGTTTTTTTCCCATGGATGAAATTCATAGACTCTGCTCCCATCGGGTAAAATCATAACTACTCTGTGATCCTGCCAGGCTCTTAAATGGTTTTTACCAAGTTTCGGTACATTAAACACCGGTTCGTCTGTCCTGTCAAGTCCAGGAAGTAGTCTTGCTTCTTCTTTTCTTTCCTGAAGAATTCGTGCTATGGGAACCATATACTTCCTTGTTTCTTCCTTGCCTTTCATGTTAAATGTATAATATGGATCAATTCCTGTTAATTTCAGGTCTGTCCGTAGTTTTGCCGTTTCAAAACGACGGGAATTTTCAATGGTAAAAACCTCCTGATTATAAACAGATATACCGGTTTTCCTTATTTTCTGAACAGCTTTCATTGCTTCAGGTGTTATTTCGTAGGAATGTTCAAAATGTGTGACTATGGCAATCTCCCTCCGTCCAGGTTCATGGAAGGAAGATAAGATGTTTATCAGATCATCTGTCCATCTCATTGGAAGTACAACAGGTGTTCTTGTGCCGAGACGAATTCTGCGTATATGCTCTTTTTTTGCCAGTATTTCGAGTATAATCTTTAAATCTTTATCATTCATTATACATGGGTCACCGCCTGTAATTAAAACATCTCCTACAGTTCTGTGGGAATCAAACCATTTCAGTGATTTTTCAAGAGTTTCTTTCTGCGCCATGGCATCGGGGGCAAGAACTTCGTCTATTTCCCAGTTTCTCTGGCAGTAGACACAGATCTGTGCACATGTATTGAAAGGTTTTAATATAGCAATTCCAGGGTATCTTCTTGTAATAAGTTCTTCAGGAGATGTATCATGTTCTCCCATAAAATCAAATATACAACCTCTTTTTGCCCTGTTTTCTACCATCATGTCAATATAATCGGGAGGCGGAATTACCTGTGCACGAATGGCATGATCATAACCTATGGATAATTGCCTGTCCATTAAACTCAGGTAATAAGGTGTGATACCGAAAGGTATTCTGTTTTCAGAAGCTTTTTTTATTGCTTCTTTGTGTTCTGCAGTAAGCTCAATAAGATCCAGTAACGGTTTGTATGTTTTTATTACATTTTTTAAATGCCATCTGTAATCATTCCAGTCTTCCTGATGACTGCCGAAGTACCGGATAATTCTGTTTTTATTTTCCTGTCTCCAGTTTATTACGTCTCTGTCCAGACCTGAAGGATATTTTTTAAAGTATTTCTCCATTGTCGACCCCAGTTCGTCGAGTATTTCCGTTCTTGCTTCTGCAGCACGACGTCCTTCAAGCTGAAGAAAATCAGGTATACCTTTTTTGGCTTCAGAAGATTCAAAATATATGTTTGATTTGCCTGCAACCCCGCGGAAAAGATTTATAAATTCTATTAAAAAACCTGCAGAAATCTGCAGGTCTTCTCCTTTGCCTGTTGATAGTTTCCAAAGGCAGTCAAGAGCAGATACTCCTGTGCGATATTCATTGACAGGTCCTATAATACTTTTAAATACCCTTATACACTCTCTTACAGTTGCTTTTTCCAGAATATGTAAATCGTTGTCTGTTTCAAATATTTTACGTTCTGCTTTTTCCAGATATGTATATACTTTATCTCTCGCTTTTTCCAGATTTTCCGAATCTTTAAGAATAGTGTAAATTTCAGGATTTGCCTCCCACAGACGTTTCATATAAGCATCATAATTGACCTCAAATTTTGGTTTTACCATTTCAATTTCATCTGTAAATACATCATCAATGGTTTTGGTTCTGACTACCTTTCTCTGTGCTGAATTCTTTGATAATTCCGGCTTTTTCTCTTCTTTTACATTTTTCATTCCTGTAGCCCCCTTTCCCTCTCTATTCAGAACGATTGAACCAGTTCTGCATTGTTAAAATAGAATTTCAGACATTTTAAGGCTATAGCTGTAACAGTTCCTATGATTATACCTCCTGATACTGAAAGGAGAAGCAGTCTTAATACATAAGTAAACATTGTTTCGTTAACCTCTTTTTTATTATGCATAGCCATATTTTTTTATCACCTCCATAAATGATTTAAATTCATAGGGTTTCTGAAGAAAATCTCTGATTCCATCATTGCCGAACTGTCTGTATACTTCTTCTTTACTGTATCCGCTTGAAATAATGACCTTTACGTCACTCCTGATTTTACAGAGTTCATCATATGTCTCTTTTCCGCTGAGATCAGGCATGGTCATATCCAGAATAACTGCACATATGTCCTGACCTTTTAATTTGAATATTTCAATTCCTTCTTTACCGTTTGAAGCAGTCAATACATCAAAACCGGATTTCCTGAGAAAGGATTCCGCTACGGTGCGAATACTTTTTTCATCATCTACTATAAGGAATGTACCTGTTCCTCTGAAGGTTTCAAAAGGTTTTTTTTCGGTTCTTACAGTTATTTCTTTTCTTTTTAAAGCCGGAAACAGAACTGTCATATTAGTTCCTTCTCCCGGTGAAGTAGAGACTCTGATAGCGCCTTTATGGCCCCGGATAATACCCAGAACTGCAGCAAGGCCCAGTCCTCTACCGAGAAATTTTGTTGTGAAAAAAGGATCGAAGATCTTATCTTTTACTTCTTCTGTCATACCGCATCCTGTATCTGATATTTCCAGAAATACATAAAGTCCTTCAGATATTTTCTCTTTGAGATAAGTGGCGGCAATATAATATCTGTCACAATCTTTTATACCTGTTCTTATATTTATATTACCCTGATTTTCTCCTATTGCTTCAGAGGCATTTATGACAAAATTCATAATAATCTGTTCTATCTGTGTTCTGTCACATTCTATCAGCGGCAGTTCTTCAGAAAGATTGTATAAAATATTACATTTTTTTGAGACAGAAATTTTAATGAATTTTTCCATCTTTCTGATAAGTTCATTAAGATTTATTTTATCCCTTACAATAGAGCCTCTCCCGGTATAGTTCAGTATCTGTCTTGTAATATTTGCGGCATGGTTTATGGAATTTATTATTTCATCAATATTTCCTTTCAGAGGTGAATCTTCCGGAATATCCATCATGGTAAGTTCTGCATAACCAAGCATTCCTGCCAGTATATTGTTAAAATCATGGGCAATTCCGCCTGCCATTATACCAAGGCTTTCCATTTTTTGTGATTGCCATAGATGTTCTTCTATTTGTCTTTTCTCTTCTATTGAACGCCTTCTTTCAAATACATTTACAAAAATTTCTCCTAAAAGTCTCAGAAGTCTCACATCTTCTTTTCTCCATACTCTTTCTGCATTTTCTGAATTAAATACAAGCGAGCCTATAAGTGATTTTTCTATGACCATGGGAATGGCCAGTTCTGTTTTGTAGGAAAATTCTTCCCACTTTATTGTTTTTCCGTCAAGTTTCATCTGAAAATCTGTAATGAATTCCCTGGGATTTAAATCGGAATGAGGAACAAAGTCACCGTCACACCACCTGTAGTGTTTTTCTATATCTTTTAAATCCTTTGAAAATATATTGATATAACAGAATTTAACTCCCAGAAACTTCCCCGTTGTTTCAAGGGCAAAATTTATTTCACTGTCTATTTCATCTGCTGTAATATTTATAAATTTACTTGAAATATCTGTAATAAGTTCTTCTACTGAAAGCCTGTACAGAAGTTCTTCCTGAGATTTTTTTGTATCTGTAATATCCATGACAACAGAGAATATTCCCGAATAATTTTCTTTTTCATCTAATATGGAGGAATTTGAGAAAACAGTATAAATTTCTTTTCCGTCTTTTCTTTTAAGTATTATTTCAAAATGTTCTGACCACATTTTTTCATGTACTTCAAATTTTTCTCTCACCTTTTTTGCCGTTTCTTCCCTGACATAATCCAGAATATTTGTTCCCGTAATTTCCTCTCTTCTGTATCCTGTTATATTACAAAAAGCCTGATTGGCAAATGTTATTATCCCATCTATGTTTATGGCGAGAATCCCTTCATTTAGTTTCTCTACAAGTTTTCTGTATTTTTCCTCACTCATTCTGAGGGCCTGGCGGGATGTTTCTTTTTCTTCCTCTCTTTTTTCCAGTGCTTCTGCCATTTTGTCAAAAGATCTGGCAAGCTGTCCTACTTCATCTGTCGTATGTGGAACATCTGTTCTGGTTTTCATATTTCCAAGGCCGATTTTTAAAGAAGCGCTTAAAAGTTTTTTCAATCTGTTGATTATAATGATATTACCCAGAAACCATCCAGCAGAAATTGTAATAAGAAGGGAAGATAAAAGGAGCAATATATTTCTTACCATTATATAGTTTACTTCCGATAATGCCCTGTATGACGGTATGCCTGCCCTTATAAACAGATAAGGTTTTTCTCTGAGTGTTAATTTTTTAAAGGCATACAGTCTCTGGATACCGTCAAGACCTTTCCCTGTAAAGGTGCCTTCTTCAGGCTGTCCCGTCATGGCAGATATCATGCCGGGCAGGTCATATTCTCCTTCGTAATTCATAGAAGAAGGATAATATTTGAGGATTCTTCCCTGTGAATCACAGAATATAAGGTTTGACCCTTCAGGTAATTCAGCCTGAAGAAAGGCCTGGCCATATAATTCAAGGTTGAAAAAGGCTATGATTACTCCCTTTATATGTCCCTGCCTGTCTGTTACAGTACATGCAAAAGGAAGAACAGCTTTTTTGTATATATGTTTTTCTGTATATTCTCCTGCAACAAGCCTGTTCTCTTTTATTGCATCCTGAAAAAATGATTCGCCGGCCAGAGAAGTTTTTTTACCTGAATCTGTAGAGAAAAGGATATTTCCATGTTTATCTGTAATAATAATACCGGCACAGAAAGGATTTTCTTTCATAATTTCTTCCAGAAATCGCCGGTGTTCTGAAGTTTTTTCTGTTATATCCAGTTCGGATAATATTGTAATTAACTGATGAATACTTTTAGATGCCTGTTCTTCCTGTATCGCTATATTTCTTACCAGCTGGAGAGTGCTGTAATTTGCATTTTTTAATGCAATATGTCTCCTTTCCATACCTGTGTATATCATTATGGCAAATACAGGCACTACAGATAAAAGGATCAGGAATATTAAATTAATTCTCATGGATAAAGTAAAAATTTTTTTCATTTTTTCAGTAATAATACCAGATTGTTCTGTAATCTCCGATATCTTCTCCTCTCTTTAACAGTTCTTGAAGATAATCATATATCGGTACATCTGTATAATCATAGGCAGGTACGAGTGTAATATTTTTCTCCCATGGATGAAACTGGTAAATTCTCGCACCATCGGGGAGTATCATGATGACATCATGATCCTGCCAGGCACGGAGATGATTTTTTCCCATTCTCGGTACATTGAAAACTGTTTCGTCAGTACGGGTCAGTCCCGGCAGTGTCCTTGCATCTTCTTTTCTTTCCTGAAGTATTCTTGCAACAGGAACCATATAACTCCTTGTCTCTTTTTTCCCCTTCATATTGAAGTTATAATAGGGATCAACACCGGCTAGCCTGAGGTCATGCCTCAGTTTTGCACTTTCAAAACGACGGGAATTTCCCATGTTGAATACTGACTGATTATATACGCTTATACCTCTTAATTTTATTTTTCTTACTGCATCACATGCTTCGGGAGTAATCTCGGAAGAATGTACGAAATGAGTCATTACGGCGATTTCTCTCCTGCCCGGCATATGATATGTACCAATTATGTCGGCAAGGTTATCTGTCCATCTCTGTGGTAATACAACAGGTGTTCTCGTGCCGAAACGAATACGAAATATATGATCCATTGAAGAAAGCTGTTTCAGGAGATATTCTATCATGTCATCTTTCATAATCATAGGGTCACCGCCTGTGATGAGAATCTCTCCCACACCTTTATGGTTTTTCAGCCAGTCCAGAGAAGAATTTATTGTTTTTTTAGAAGCCTGTGCATCAGGGGCCAGACATTCGTCTATTTCCCAGTTCCTCTGGCAGTAAACACAGATTTGAGCACATGTATTATAAGGTTTTAATATGGCAATCATGGGATATCTTCTTGTAATCAGTTCAATCGGTGATGTATCCTGTTCTCCCATAAAATCAAAAGCACTTCTGTCCAGTTTACTGTCACACAGTGTATCTACATAATCAGGAGGAGGTATTACCTGGGCCCTTACTGCATGAGCATAAGGTTCTTTTTTGGAATATTCCATAAGGCTTAAATAGTAAGGAGTAATGCCAAAAGGTATTCTGTTTTTTCCGGCTTTTTTGATGGCTTTTGTCTGACTCTGCTTTAATTCCAGAAGAGCACTTATTGTATCGGCATTTTTTATTACATGTTTTAAATGCCATCTGTAATCAGACCAGTCTTCTTCAGAGCCGTTAAAATATTTCAGGATTCTCTCTTTATTTTTTGCTCTTCTTTTAATAACTTCTTTTTCCAGACCTGACGGATATCTCTTAAAATATTCGCCTATTGTTTCCGATACACTGTCCAGAATCTCTGTCCTTTTTAACGCTGCTTCCCTGCCTTTTAAGTAAACGAAATCAGGTATCTTTTTTCCGTCCAGCCGCTCTATATATACATCGGCTTTACCTGAAACTGCTTTGAATAGAGCTATGAATTCAAGTATAAACCCTGGCTCTATGTTTTCATAAGAATTTTCCGAAAGTTTCCACAGATATTTTAATGAACTTATACCTGTTCTTTTTTCATTTATCGGCGCAATAATATTTTTAAAAACCTTTATACTTTCTCTTACAAGATCCCTTTCCAGAACCTTTTTTTTACAGTCCAGACCGTAAAGGTCTCTTTCGCTTTTTTCCAGATATGTATAAAGTTTATCCCTCAGTTCTTCAAGTTCTTTTGCTGTTCTGAAGATTTCTGTAATGTCTCTGTTTATATCCCATAAATATTGATTGTAGCAATCAGGCACAGCAATAGAATCAGGTTTTTCTATCTCCAGAACATACTTTAACATGTCATTTACCGTTCTTGATGATAAAGAGTTTTTCCCCATAAATAATCTTCCTTTCCTAATATAGTTTTTCATTCTCTAAAAAATCTACTGACCCGGGCATAAGCATATAATAAAATCACTCCTCCTGTCACGCGTCACGAGATCCTATATGTGTTATTTATGCTCACACCGGTAATATTATGACGTACGAAATTAAACTGTTTTACATCACATTTACAATTATATCAAAAATAAGACGAATTAGCATTTTTGTAAGAAGTTCTGGAAAAGTACTTTGAAGAGCGCGGAAAATTTATTTCGATAGAAATCGTTTCTGTAGATACAATTGTATTATACACTTTTGCCGAATATCTGTCAACTTATTCACTTACCATAATTTCTTTGATATAATGATAACAAATAATTTTACAGTATAGGAATTTTTATTTTTTTAAAGATTAATGGTTCCAGGTGCCTGGTTAAGAAAACACAAAACTTAATTTATAAAAAAACGGAAGATTTTAACCTGATCAACTATAGCTTATATTCAGGTCAGTAAATCAGCAAGGAGATACATATTATGGATTGTAACAAAATAAACATACTATTACTTGAAGATCCTCCCGGAGATATAGGCAATCTAATTACAGAACTTCTTAATAAAGAAAAAGGTGCAACATTTATACTTAAATGTGTCAATAATTTTGATGAAATCGTAAAGGTTATAAGTGAAGAAGAAATCAGCCTGATTTTTCTTGATATTCCTCTTTCATCTTCTCTTATACATGATATTTTTAACCTTTTATATAATGAAGCTTTTGAAATACCTGTAATTATTTTAAGTGATATTTATGACGAGAATATTGCGACTCTTGCTCTCAGTAAAGGAATACAGGATTATTTAATCAAACAGGAACTTAATTACAGGATTCTATCCCGTTCCATGCGATATGCTCTGGAACGTAATAAGATTCGTATTCAGCTGAGGGATACAGTAGAAGAATTGAATAAGGCCATAGAAAATATAAAAACCCTGAGCGGTTTACTTCCAATGTGTGCACACTGTAAGAAAATACGTGATGATGAAGGTTACTGGCAGCATGTTGAGAAATATTTAAGTGAACGATCTGATATGGAATTTTCCCATGGTATCTGTCCGACGTGCATGAAAATGTTATATCCTGAATTTTCCGATACTATTGTAAAGGAGAGAAAATGAATAGATTGACAGAATTATTTTCAAAATTAAATAATTTTTTATGTTATAAATTTATGGGTATTGACCTGTGCCGTATAGGTCTGGCAGCAGTAGTTTTTATATTGTTACTGTCATTGAGAGGAGTCATAAGAAACTGCACTGTTAAAATTCTCAGAGAATTAACATCGAAAGTGAGTTTTTCTTTCGACGAAAATATTGTTAGAGAATTGAAAGCGCCTTTTGATTTGCTGTTTACTTTTCTATCTCTGTGGCTGAGTTTTTATATACTCGGTGTGGAAAGTTTTATTTTTGTAAACAATCTGGAACGTATAATTTTGATTTTTATAATTACATGGGCTTTATACAGGGTATTGAATATTACAGCATCTCTTCTGAGGAATATAAATGAACAGAGAGAGAAAAAACTGGATAATTATATAATAGTATTTGCGGAAAATACTGTTAAAACCCTTGTATTACTGGTCGGAACCATTATGTGTATTCAGGAACTGGGCTATGATGTAACAGGTATTGTGGCAGGTCTCGGTATAGGAGGTCTTGCCTTTGCCCTTGCAGGTAAGGATTTCGTTGCAAATATATTCGGTTTTATTACTATATTTATGGATAAACCTTTTACGGTAGGTGATTACATAGTAACACCTGATGTTGAGGGAACTGTAGAAGATATATGGTTAAGATGTACAAAAATCAGAGCCGCCGATCAGTCTCTTGTAACCATTCCCAATTCCGTTCTTGCTGCAAAAACTATTACAAACAAATCTTTAATGAAAAAAAAGGTTATGACTTTTAAACTCGGCCTTTTATGTTCTTCCGGACCTTCTCAGATTAATGAACTTTGCATAAAGCTCAGAGAAATGCTTGACCATCATGAAGGAATAAACAGTGAAACAATTCATGTTTATTTCACAGAATTCGGAGAGAGTTCTTTCAATATTTTTCTCTATTGTTTTACAAACACTATTTTATGGAATGAATATCTTGAGATTCAGCATGATGTAAATCTTAAAATTATGAATATTCTGGATGAGCTTTCTCTTGAACTGGCCTATCCTTCAAGAAGTATATATATAGAAAAAAAATCTCTTGAGGATAAAGAATTATATAAAACAGGTGAAGAATAAAAGGATATTTTTATGAAACTTTCTCTGAAGAACATATTATGTTTATTATTATTTCTGGCAATACTATCTTTCGGAGAACAGATAGATAAAATTTTAGCTATAACACCTGTCCCTTCCGAAAGCCCTTCTATAACACCTGTCCCTTCCGAAAGCCCTTCTGTAACACCTGTCCCTTCCGAAAGCCCTTCTGTAACGGAAGTTCCTTCAGTTAAGAACATTTCTGTAAATTCTGATTTTAATAAGGCACCTGTTATTTTTTATGAAGAAGAACTTTTTTTTATAAATAATCCTCTTGGAAATTTTTCCCCTGAAGAAAGAGCCCGTATTGTAACAGACAGATTAAAAAAAATTTCAGAAGATCCATCATTTAATCCTGAAGAAATCAAAGTAGAAATAAGAAACAGTCAACCATGTATTATATATAAAAATATTATTATAATGACTGTGAGGAATGAAGATGGAATTTCTTCAGGTTTGGATGGAATTCAGATTGCAGAACAATATGCTGAAAAAATCAGAAATACAGTAACAGATTACAGGAATGCAAGAAGTGTTAAAACTATTATACTGGGTATTATTTTTTCTTTAATTACTACATTGATCTTTATATTTACTTTTAAAATATTGAATAAATTTTTAAGTTATATATATAAAAAGATCGATCTATGGGAAGGTACACGTATTTCTGATCTGAAGTTTCAAAACCTTGTTCTTCTCTCTGGAGCTAGAATTATAGAAATCATAATATTTATTGTAAAATTATCTATTTTATTTGCAAAGTTTATAATTTTTTATATATATCTTTCTCTGATTTTCAGCTTTTTCGTATGGACAAGGCATTTAGGTTCCCATCTATTAGGTTATATCTTTTCATGGCTCAATGTAATATGGGGTTCTATATTATCCTATATCCCCCATTTATTTTTTATTTTCTTCGCTGCAGTAGTTACATATTATATAATAAAATTCGTCAGATTCATATTTATAGAATTAGAAAAAGGTACTATTGAATTTCCCGGCTTTTACAGGGATTGGGCAAAACCTACCTATATGATTGTCCGTTTTCTTATTATAGCCCTTGCTGTTATTATAGTATTCCCCTATCTTCCCGGTTATGATTCTCCTGCATTCAAAAGTATTTCTATCTTCCTGGGCGTTCTTTTTTCTCTTGGTTCCACTGCTTTTGTATCCAATATAGTAGCAGGTATTATATTAATATACATGAATGCTTTCAGGATAGGAGACAGGGTGAAAATAGGTGATGTAGCTGGAGATATAGTAGAAAAAACCCTGCTTGTAACACGTATTCGTACAACAAAAAATGTTGATATTACTATGCCAAATGCTATGATACTGGGAAATTATATTACAAATTACAGTGCCTGCAGTAAAGAAAAAGGATTAATACTCCATACTACTGTTACAATTGGTTATGATGTTCCCTGGAAAGATGTTCATAGATTATTGATAGATGCTGCTCTTGCTTCGGAAGGCATTTTAAAAGAACCATTACCTTTTATATTGCAGACTTCTCTTGATGATTTTTATGTAAGTTATGAGCTAAATGCTTATACTGATAAGCCAAATGCTATGGCGAGAATTTATTCTGAAATACACCGTAATATTCAGGATAAATTTAATGAAGGAGGAGTGGAAATCATGTCACCTCATTACAGAGCTTTAAGAGACGGAAACCAGACTACTATTCCTTCGAATTATCTTCAGGAAGATTACAGTTCACCTTCTTTTAAGATATGTCAGGAAGAGAAAAAGCCATAGATGATTGAATATTTAAAAAGGTTGAATCAGGAATTCAACCTTTTTATCGCTTTGCCGTTAACCTGTCCGAACGATATAACGTTCATTAAATATCACCTTCTGGTTAATCTGTACATTAATTTTGTCAGACCTATTTTATCGCACATTTTATTTATGAAACTGCCCTGCTCTTTCATAATATTTTCCAGTCGTCCCTGTTTAAGCCATATGCCTGTACATTCTTCGCAGATCCATACCCCGGTGTTTATAAACTGTACTTCCTGCAGTCCCATGCCGCATTGAGGGCATTTCATGTAGTGAAGTTGCTGGCGTCTCATTTTTTCTTCGTCTAACAGTCTGGTCTGTTTCTCACTTCTCTCTTCTTCAAGTTTTTTTCTCAGGTCTGCTATGAGTTTTGCTTCATGTTTTGCAATGTAATCTTCCAGATTTTTATTTAAAATCTTCTGTTTCATTGCTCCGTACTGGGCAATCTCTTCAATGGCAGATAATCTGCTGGTCAGACTCTGATTTTTGTTTTTCCCTGACTCAATATTAAGTTTTATCACATCCATAATATGACACCTCCCTTCCGGATCTATTTTTTATGAATAGACATAATTTTTTTAAAATAGACTTTTTCTGAGAGTATTCCATGCAGTTATATATATTGTTTATGGGAGAGATGTTTTTCTAAGCTTCAGTTAATATAGAAAAAATACTGGAAAGATTATCTACTTTTTAGTATTAAAAATACTGCTTCTTTAAATATTTTTATACTCTTCTATAAAGTAATATACTCTTTTTTATTATAACATTATTTTATATAGTTTACAATATTTAAACCAAAATTGTTTACCTGTTTTATATCAAATATATCTACAATTATTGTAAGCGTTACAGCAGTCAGCTTTTACAGGTCCGGAAGAGTCCGGCCAGGGACAGGTTTTAGAAATGGGTATGAACTTATCTGGAGCGGTACTTAGGAGTTGTCAGGAAATAACTACATCATATTTACAATCGTGACGCGTAACGCGTGACGCGTGACGCGAGGACAATAACCATAATTTGCCGGAGTTATTTTTCTTGCAATCCTTAGCTTTAAAATAAAATCCCATTTAATATTATAGTGTTGGTACAGTAACGATTTTTATGTTATAATAATCAACAATAAAATTCTATTGGTATAAATAATACAGTAATAATAGTTAAAAAGGAGTTGATTATAATGATAGTTAAAGACTGTCTTAAAGATGTTATTACGGTAAAACCATCTACTACAATACTGGAACTGGCAAAACTTATTATTGAAAAAAGAATAGGAACCATTCCTGTAGTGGATGATACAGGGAACCTCATAGGAGTTGTAAGACTCACAGATGTTCTGAAGGTTTTTATGCCGAATTTTGTTTCTATTGTAGATAATATAGATTTTGTGGTGAAATTTGGCTCACTGGAAGACCTTCATTTTAAAGATATTCCTGAAAAAGCAGGACTTACAATGAAAGAAATTATGGCAAAACCTCTTTTTGTAAGTGAAGAGTGTGGACTCCTGAGGGCTTTTTCCATTATGGATAAATATAATTTTCTTGATCTTCTTGTAGTAAATTCAGAAGGAAAACTTACCGGAATCGCATCAAGGGTTGATATTGCAGCAGCCTTTCTCAAGGCCTGTATGGATGAAAATACCTGTAATGGAGAAGGGAGCCAGGATACATGACATTAGAACAGATAGTAGCAGGAATTATTTTTATTATAACTTTTGCTCTTATATTATCAGAAAAGATTCACAGAACCATTGTTGCCATGGCAGGTGCTGTTGCAATGGTTATAGCAGGCCTTATAATGGGGTTTTATTCCCATCATAAAGCAATAGAATCCCTTAATTTTGACACACTGGGACTTCTTATGGGAATGATGATTTTAGTAGCACTCCTTCAGGAAACAGGTTTTTTTGAATATGTAGCTATTATTACAGCCAAACGTTCCCGTGGTAATCCCTGGTTCCTTCTTGTTTTTCTTGGAAGTGCCACAACGTTTATATCCATGTTCCTTGATAATGTAACTACTATTATTCTTATAGCGCCTGTAACTCTTTTGATTACTGAAATATTAAGGATAAATCCCATACCTGTTTTATTTGGCGAAGCTGTTCTGGCAAATATAGGAGGTGTTGCCACACTTGTAGGTGATCCTCCGAATATAATTATAGGTTCTGTTGCAGGATTTACTTTCAATGATTTCCTCACTCATCTTGCACCTATAGCTATTATAGCCTGGATTTCTACTCTTTTTGCTTTAAAATTTATGTTTAAAAAAGAACTTTCAGAAAAAACCAGAAATCTGGAAGGTTTAATGAGTATGGATGAAAAAAAGGCTTTAAAAAATACAGGGAATGCAAAAAAAATATGTATTGTTATGATTATTGTAATAATTACTTTTGCTTTCCAGGGAAAACTGGGAGTTACATCAGACTTCATTGCTCTTGCCGGTGCAGCTCTGGCTCTTTTGTTGATACGTCCCGATATGGAGAAAATAATAACCCATGTAGAATGGAATGTTTTAATATTTTTTGCTTCTCTCTTTATAGCAGTAGGTGGTCTGGAGGCATCAGGTATCATGGATGTAATATTCAATCAAAAATTAATACTTATTGCCAGAAGCCATGAAATGCTTTCAGATGTCATATTATTCTGGTCTGGAGGCCTGATCACTGCTATTACAGGTAATATACCTTTTACTATCGCTATGGTTCCTGTTCTTAAAAAACTCGGCGTCACTTCTATGTGGTGGGCCCTGGCTCTGGGAGCAGGTATGGGAGCAAATATAACTCCTATAGGTTCAGCGGCAAATGTCATTATAATATCTATAAGTGAAAAAACTAAAACTCCTATTACCTTCAAATTCTGGATAAAAAAAGGGATACCCATCATGCTTTTAACAGGTGCTATATCTACAGTTCTTTTTATATTATTTTACCTGGTGGGGTGGATGCAAACACCTGATCTTTCCAATATTCACCTGGATTCTATGTGAATATCCTGAATATGGTATTCCAGGTTTTCTGAGTAATGTATTCGTAACTGTTTATGAATTATTTAGAGCCTATCGAAAAAGTAATATTGTTTCAAATCCTTTCCAATGCCAGGTTCTGGAGAAAAATATATACCGTATTAACAGCCAGTTGTAAATTAAATAGAGGCAAAATAGTAGATGTCTGTAAAAACAGATTTTCTTTCATGAGGATTATATATTTTTCGGAAGAGCCTGGCAGTGGAAAGCTATGGGGCGACTTTTCGGATAGGCTCTTAGTGCACTGCTATTTCATCCTGCAGAGATACCATTCCACCTGTAGCGGCTTGATTTATTAAGGTCTGGAAATACTTTCTATATTTTTTTTTGCCTTTTCTGCCACAGGGCTTTCAGGAGAAAGCTCTATTACCCTCATATATGCTCCGTACGCTTTTTCTCCTTCACCTGCTGCCTGATATATAACACCGAGAACAAAGAAACACGACGGGTCTTTTCCATTCAGTTCCGTAGCTTTTTTAGCACTTTCTACTGATCTGGCAACGTTTCCGTTTATATAGGATGCCCATGCAAGTTCCCTGTAATAATCACTGTTGTAAGGTGATAATTTTACAGATTTTTCATATTCAGCAACAGCTTCTTTTATTCTTTTACTTTCAAAAAGTGCTTCTGCTAGGAAATAATGACTTTTTGCTTCAGAAGGTGATAATTTTACAGACTCTTTGAGAGAAGAAATGGCTTCTTCGTATTTTCCCGTATAATAATAACATAAACCAAGATTATGATGAATTTTAGCATTTTCTGGTTTAAGCTTCCTGGCTTTTATATAAAAAGTTGATGCCTTTTCATATTCATTATTATCAAAAAAGGCATCTCCAAGATCCAGATTATATATTATATTATCCGGTTCCAGGGAAGCAGCTTTATTGAATTCTTCTATTGCCTCTTTAATTTTTTCTGTTTTTATGTAACATTTTCCCAGTAAATTATGTGTCAGAGGGTCTCCGGGAGATAATTCTACAGATTTTTTAAAATTTGTTATGGCAGATTCATAATCTTCCATGTAGAAATTGCATACGCCAAGATTATGGTAATATATTGTATCAGGTTTTATGGCTACTATTTTATTATATACTTCTATTGATTTCTCGTAATATTTATTTTTATAGAGACAATCTGCCAGAGTAAGCAGAAATTTTATATCCTTTGGCTTTAATTTTACTGCTTCTTCATAGGCAGTGATTGCTTCTTTATACATGCTCCTTCTGCCATACATATCTCCCAGTGCTTTATGAGTTTCTGCTATAGATGGTGCCAGCCTTATAGACTGAATATAATTTTTTTCCGCTTTTTCGTAATCTTTCCGCTTTTCATAACAGATTGCCATGGCAAGGTAAACTATTCCATTGTTTGCATCTAATTTTAATATGTCATTATAAATCTTCAGTGCCCCTCTGTAATCTCCTTTACCTGACAGTTTTTTTGCCTTTTCCATCAATTCTTTTATACCAGGTTTTTTGGGTGTGGGAGTGGGTTTGGGTTCTTCTTTTTTCCCTTCTTCTGGTTTTTCTCCTCCATGAGAACTGCTGGAAGCTACTTCCTGTTTTATATTACCGTACGTACCGGATGCGTTTACAGTGAAAGCTATTATAAGAAAAATTACCACTATAAGTTTATTTAAATACATATTGCACCTGCCTTAAACCGGTAACTTGTAACGATACGTTACGATTTTACTTACCATTTTTCTCTGTGGACTTTTGCTTCGTCATACTGGGTTCTTGGATCTATATTTTTTGCAGGATGTCCTACAGGAATAAGAGATAGTATCTGAATATGTTCCGGTATACCAAGAGTTTCTCTTACTGCTTTAACACGATCCGGTTTCGGATGGACTCCGAGCCATACGGAACCCAGGCCAAGACCTCTTGCACTGAGCAGTATATTCTGAGTGGCTGCACTGCAGTCCTGTGCCCAGTAATCTGATTTTTCAGGATCTCCTGTGACTGCAATGGCAAGAGGGGCTTCTGCCAGCATTTTTCCGTAGGGATGAACTTCTGCTAGCCTGTTCAGAGTTTTTCTTTCCCTGACCACTACAAATGACCATGGCTGAACATTTCTGGCAGAAGGAGCGGCCATGGCTGATTTCAGAATAATCATAATGTCTTCTTCCGAAACAGGATCGGCTGTGAAATTCCTTATACTTCTTCTGGATGTTATGAATTTTAAAACTTCTTCTTTTGTCATTTTAATTTCCTCCTTATTTAATGGTCGTGACGCGTAACGTGTAACGCGTGACGGGAGGAAGACCTTTATTAAATGCTTATGCTCAGGTCAGCAATTTACTCATTTATCTGTAATGCATAAGGTTTTTTATACGCGTCACACGTCATGCGTCACGATTCTATTCAGGGTTAAAAATTACAGAGTCCTGCTCTACGGGAAACTCTATAGTAAATGTAGCTCCTTCTCCTTCTTTACTGTGAACATAAATTTTTCCTTTATTCTGTTTAACCATTCCATAGGATACGCTCAGACCAAGTCCTGTTCCTTCCCCTACTTTTTTTGTCGTGAAGAAAGGATCGAAAACTTTTGGAATATCTTCCGATTTTATACCGGGGCCTGTATCTTTAAAGGTAATTTTTACAATATCATTGTCTTTTTCTGTTTTAACAGTCAAAATTCCTCCTTTTTCTCCCATGGCCTGAATGGCATTTGTGGCAATATTTAAGAAAATCTGCTGGAATTGATGGGGATCGCCTGTTACACAGGGCAGGTTCTCTTCTAATTCTTCTACAAATTCTAAATGACCTTTTTTCAATTCGTAGTTGAACAGTTTTTTTGTTTCTTTTAATATATCATTTATAGATATAAGCTGCTGTGTTATTTCATGATTTCTGGAAAAAACCATCAGTTTCTGTAATATCTCTTTTGCCCTGATAGCTTCTTTGTTTATAGTCTCAAGATCTTCCTGCATTTCTTTATCGCATTTAGGATTGATTTTAAGGAACTGTGCAAAGCCCATAATACCTGTAAGGGGATTGTTTATTTCGTGGGTTATACCGGCTATGAGCTGTCCTATGGATGATAATTTCTCTGCCTGTATCATCTGTTCTTCCCATAGTTTTTTCTGTGTTATATCACGAAATATACCTGCTATATAAATGGGATTATTCTCTTCATCTCTTATAGCAGAAGCCGAAAAATGAACAAGAAGGGGATTGCCGTTTTTTTTCTTTATCTGAACTTCTTCTTCCCAGCTTTTCTGAATGATGAGATTTATCAGTACTTTCAATTCCTCTATATTTTTTCCGGGAAAAAAATAAAGGAATGATTGCCCTGTTATTTCATAATCTTCGTATTCAAGAAGTTTTTTTGTTGCATCGTTTATGAAAGAAATTTTACCTTCCATATCTGCAATAAAAACACATTCACTTATGCCTTTTATGACATGGGCAAATTTTAATATTTCTCTGTTCCTTTCGTTTAATTCAATATTAAGTAATTCTATTTCTTTTTTTTCTTTCCCTTCAAGTGCAAGTTCTTCTATGTTTTTTCGTCTTATTACAATAACTAAATATAAACCTGCAATAAGCAGGAGAAATTTAATCATAATAACATTACCTGGAGAGCTCATTACGTGAGAAATTTTTGCCGGTATTATTTCTATCAGGGAGAAAGCATGGACTGTCCAGTATAAACTGTCAAGAGTCAAAGCGATACTGAAAACTATAAAGGCTTTTACAAGTGCGTTTACCTTCAGGTTATCAGGAGCCAGCTTCCCGTATCTGAACAGGAGGTTATAGAGTATATATATCCATATAAGGGAAAGATTAATATAGATTAATACTATTGGATAGCTGTTAATCATAGTTTTATAGTTTCAGTTCTTCAGGCCTGAATGTCTGAATTCATGCTATGGCTCTTCAGATGCCATATTTAAAAGAACCAGGAACCTGTACCTGTAACTCCTGTTGTTTAAGCTCTGAATATTTATATCATTAATATACCGTCGAACTTCTTTATAGTTAGTTTCATAACAATTCATAATTAATGAGTGAGTCGTGAGTAGTGAGTGACATTGCCATATTCTGATCAAAACTCACTATTCACTTACTGAGGTAAGCATAAATAATACATATATGCTCTCGTGACGCGTAACGCGTGACGCGTGACGGGGAGGAAAACTTTTATTACATGCTTATGCTCAGGTCAGTAAATTCTAATAAGTTATGAAATATATTATATATTATACCATATTGTCACATTTATTTACTACTTTATTTAAAGTTTATTTTCTTCGAAGGATTCTAATATTTTCCAGCGAATATCTGTTATTCTTATTAACCTGAGCATAAGCATTTAGAACCTATCCGAACAGTAATATTTATTATACACACTTCCGGTGGGTGAGGCTCTGGAGAAAAATATATACCGTATTAATAGTAATTTGTAAATTACTGAGGTGAGCATAAATAATACATATATGCTCTCGTGACGCGTAACGCGTGACGCGTGACGGGAGGAAAACTTTTATTACATGCTTATACTCAGGTCAGTAAATAAATGTAATATCGCAGCAGTCTTTAAAGACAGGTTGTTTTGCATGAGGATTATAGATTTTTCGGTAGAGCCTTACGGGCCGGAAGCTATTTGATGACTGTTCGGATAGGCTCTTGATAAACGTTTTTCTCCTGTCACGTGTTATGCTTTACGCGTTACAACTATAACCAGCGGAATATTTACCGTTATAAGCTTAGGAGATGATAACCGTTGAAAATTTTTTTCACTGTTTTTTTTATTTTATCTATGATTTATTTTATTGCCGGTCAGGGCATAGTGACCACTGTTAATGCATCTGATGTAAACATAAGAGATGGTGCCGGCCTTGATAAAAATATAATTGATCAGTTGCAAAAAGGGGAAGAACTGATCCTGATAGATGTTCAGGGAGACTGGTATTATGTGGAATACAGGGGAAATAAAAGAGGCTGGATATTTAAGGATTTTATAGTAACTGCCACTCCAGTTGTGAAAAGCACACCTGTTATAAAGACACCTGTTATTACACCTGTCCCTGAAATAAGTAAAGAGAGAATTGTTTTTGCCACTACTTCAGGTCTTAAAATTATAAATAATGACGGTACAGGTCTTGAAACTCTGACTGATGTAGAAGGAGATAATTTCCCTGTATGGTCTCGTGACGGTAAGAAAATAGTTTTTATTAATTACAGAGAAGGAAGAAACCTTTATGTTGTAAACAGTGACGGGAAAGGTAGAAAAAAAATAACGGAACGTCTGTCTGTTATGCCATATATAGAATGGTCAAAAAATGGGAAAACCATGTTTTTTAGTGTCGAGTTTTCGGAGAATTTATATTATACGAATATCTTTACGTTAACTGAAGGAGGAAAAGCGAAAAATATAAGTCACCAAAAGGATAATCCAGACAGTCATCCACTTGTGGCACCTGATAACAGTCTCATTGCTTTTTGTTCCAGAAGGGATAGGAACAGTGAAGTATATGTAATGAATCCTGACGGAACACATCGTAGAAATCTCACAGCCCATCCTGCTGAAGATGTGCCGGGATGCTGGTCAAAGAGCAGCAGAAGTATAGTTTTTACTTCTAACAGGGATTCCGATTATAAAAGTCTTAAAATGACTCAGTCTCCGAGAGAGATTTATCTGGTCAAGATAGAAACTATGCAGGCTATTAATTTAACAAATAACAGCGGAGATGATTATAACCCTGTTGTAAGTCCCGATGGTAATAGAATATTATTCCTCTCAGACAGGAACAGAGAAGAAAGAAAAAATTACTCCAGTATATTTATAATGAAGTCTACAGGAAAAGATGCCATACTGATTA
Organism: uncultured Synergistia bacterium; assembly: GCA_964431735.1. GTDB lineage: Bacteria > Vulcanimicrobiota > SpSt-956 > SpSt-956 > JAKJGF01 > CALARM01. Next base: position 23,398 of record CAYSLJ010000014.1, read on the forward strand.
GCGATATAGATGGTGATAAATCAAATATTTCCTGGTCTCATGACGGTTCGGAAATTTTGTTTCAGCTGAATTCAGGTGGGACTGATTATATTTATATTGCAGATATTAAAGGGAAAAACAGACTTTTTTTATTGGGCGAAGGATTTTCGCCTCAGTGGTGTCCGATACAGTGAACCTGTTCACCCATAACTACTTACAGCATCTGAAACCAAGAAAATAATATCTGAATGTCGGTTTATACCATCTTCTGAATGATGAACGGAAGTGAAGGGGATTATCCAGAAACCATGCTCCTCCTCTTACAACTTTGTATTCAGTGCCGAAATTGTCGTTTGTATAGGTGCTTCCCGGATAGGCATTCAGCCAGTTTTCACACCATTCCCATACATTGCCTGCCATATCTTCTGCTTTAAAAGGACTTATTCCCTGCGGGAAACTTCCTACAGGCATAAGGCTTCCACAGCCTCCGTAACACCGGTTTGCACATTTTTTAGGATTCCATTCGTTTCCCCAGGGATATTCTCTTCTTTCTATACCGCGGGCAGCTACTTCCCATTCCGCTTCTGACATAAGTCGTTTTTCTGCCCATTCTGCATAGGCTCTGGCACCATACCATGTGACACATACAACAGGATGGTCATCATATCCTGTTTCAACCCTGTACCTTCCTCTCAACTTTTCTATTCTGCATTCTGTATCATTTATATAAATCCACTGATCTTCTGCTCCTTCCATTCTTTTTCTGTTCAGGAATTTGCAATACTGCCTGTTAGTTATGAGGTATTTGTCTATATAGTAAGGTTTTAAAGTAACCATGTGCTTTGGTTTTTCTATCTCTACAGCATTGGGATTATTATCGTCATTGCCAATCCAGTATTCTCCGGCAGGTATGAGCACCATATGGGCTTCATCTTTTTCATTGGTTATAAATTCAGGCAGTGTAGTTTCATCAATTTCAATTTCAGGTATCTCCACATCTTCAGGCAACTCCCGGGTGGTTTTAACATTTCTTATTTCTCTCCTTATAAGTGTCTGGATCATATCAGGAAGAGCCTGTATTTTGTGAAATAACTCGGTTGTTAATCCTCCAGTTTTTTCTTTTTTCCCTGTAACGGCACTTTCTTCCTGTTTCTCTGTTTTTTTTATTCTGGTAGAAAGGTCTGAAACTGTTTTTTCTTCTTTCTTTAAAGTAGAAGCTGTCAAAACCGGCAGTTTTCTGGTTTGATTTAAATATTCTGCAAGAGCCTCTTTCATTGCTGTAGCAGTTTCATATCTGTCTTCTATTTCAAGAGCAAGAGCTTTTTCGAGTATTATTTCAAGTTCTGCCGATATGTCAGGATTAAGCTGTCTTACAGGTTTAAACATACAGGGAGTAGGTACTTTGCCTGTGAGCAAATGATGCATTGTTGCTCCGAGTGAAAAAAGATCGCTTTGAGGCACTACTTTACCGTCAAATTGTTCCGGTGATGAATAATGCGGTGTTCCGATTGATGTCATAGTATTTATATTTTCAGGCATTATACTTCTGGCTATACCGAAATCTACCAGCATTACCTGGTTATTCTTTTTCTGGATCATTATATTGGCAGGTTTCAAATCTCTGTAAATAATAGGAGGATTATTTCTGTGCAGATAGGAAAGAACATCAAGTAAATCTATAGCCCATCTGACCACTTTATCTTCAGGTAATCCCGGTTTACCGTATTTACGGAGAATTTCATCCAGATCCTGCCCTTCTACAAAATCCATAACAAGATAATAGGTACCTTTTTCTATAAAGTAATCTATTACCCTGGGAAGATTTGGATGATGAAGTGTTCGAAGCATTTTGGCTTCTTCCTGAAATCTGAAGGCCAGGTAATTGGCATCATGGGAAGATTCGTTAATTACCATTTCTTTTACGGCACATTTGTTACTGAACCTCTTGTCAATAGCCTGATAAATAGCTCCCATCCCGCCTGATTTTATGAGTTTTTTTATTTCATATCTATTATCAATAACAGTTCCCGGTGTAAGGGAACCGGTAGTTGTGGTTTCTTCCAGGGAACAACCGCAATTCCCACAGAATTTTGCATCAACATTATGTTTTTCACCACATCCGGAACAGTATTTTATCATAAAGTTCCTCCTGTTTTTATCTCTGCTCTCTGCTGGTTCACCTTGAAATTCTCCTGATAATTCTATATATAGTGCTCATGTCCTTTGAAAAGTAAAAAAAATATATTTTTTCATAGTAATTATTTCTATATTATTGTAAAATAGTGAAAAGTGAGTCGTGAGTCGTGAGTGGATACGTATTACGCATTACGAAACCATTCGTCACATGTCACGATTTTAAGGAGGAAATAATTTTGCTGGATATTTTATTAGAGAATGATATAAAATCATATGTTGAACGCAGTAAGACCAGGATTGTATTCGGGTGGGAAAAATCACTTGAAATAAGAAGTTATATAGATACTGTAATCAGAGAATTACAGCAATACCTTTATATAGGTGATCAGGTTTTCTTATTGATTGCCAGACCTCTTATGGAGACAGAATTTTATTCTAAATTTATTCAACATCTTGGCCCGGTAGAAGTATTCCCATGTGAATGTCAGAATCCGGGCCTTATGGACCTTGCAGAGGTTTTTGCAGCATACAGAAAAAATAGACAGAGAATAGTTATAGGAGTAGGAGGAGGAAGCATAATGGATCTTGCCAAGGCTATATCGGGCTGGGCATATCATCCGGGTTTTATTCCTGCTTTCCCCCGAATTTCAGAAGGTCTCCCATGTTACCCCTTGATTCTTATTCCAACTATGGCAGGATCTGGCAGTGAAGTTACTCCTTATATATTTATGACTGATAAACAGGGATGCAGGGTTATAAATGGTCTTGTTCCTCCCTATATATCAATTGTAGATCCCTGGCCATCCATTACTTCCACGCATTATCAGACACTTTATGCGGCTATGACAGCCTTCGCCCATTCTGTTGAAGCATTTGTATCAAAAAATGCCACTCCTGAAACAGATAAACTTGCTTTTCGATCAATTGAACTTATACTTACCAATCTTACTAAAGTATTGAAAGATAAAAATTACAGGGAAGGAAGGTCAATGTTGTCTCTTGCCTCTGTAATTTCAGGATTATCTGTCAATGGAGGACTGGGACTGGCTACAACCATGGCACTTCAGATACATAATATCCCTTACGGACTTATATTATCACTTGTTTTACCGTTTGTTATAGAATATAACGAACCTTTTTGCAGAGAGAAATATGACCGTATAAATAATTTATTTGTTTACAGATCAGAAAAATTGTCTGAAACACTTCAGGAATGGTTTAATTATCTGGGAATTTATTCTTTTGAAGGTATGTACAGAAAAAATCTGGAAACATTCCTTCACAGTGAATACTGTATTCGTTTATCCACACAGCTTGTTAAAGATAATATCCATTATGCAACTAACCCGGCTGTTGCAGATGAAGAAGATATAAAGAATCTCTTTTTCTCTCTTCATACCATACCACTTCAGCCTCAAAAAAGATATGAAGATCTGCTTATGTAAAAATACGACTTCAGACTTACGCCTTTAGTCTTATTGTTATAATTATTTTTTAAAGATTCTACAACCTGAGAAGCTTTTTAAGTGTTTTAAATTATTGTACTATAAATATGGAAAATTTTAATTAAGGAGGGATTGAAATGTATCTAAAAGTGGTAATTGACAGAACCGGTAATACACATATGATAAAACCGGAGAAGGAACTTGATGTTGTATGTCCTTTCTGCAAAACTGTTAATACTTATATACTTGCTCATGATGCAAGCCTTTTCTGTAATTACTGTGGTAAACGCCTTGTTACACAGGTCGATGACGGTAATTCTGAGATAGAGGAAGAATATTCTAATGAGCAGATAAGTGATTTCATCCGTATTTTAAAAGAAGGTGGTTCTTTTTATGATAGAACCGATGCTATAACATCTCTGGGAAGGATTTCCAGAAATAATAAAAGAATTGGCATTATCTTTAATTTATTACATAAAATAAGTATTTCAGAGCCTGATCCTGAGGTAAGAGGATATGCCATGGAAGCTCTTGATAAACTTGGTCTGAAGCCTGTTATCGCGAGACCAGTAACTGAACCTGAAGCATTGTCTCATGTAAATGAAGAAAAAGTGGCAAAAAAAGCAGAACTATCGCCTTTTAAAACTTATAAAATAGAAGACTTACCTGATGAAACCAGACAACAGATTTTATTATTGAATGAAAATAAAACTAATGGTAAATCATCTATTGCTCCCGGCGGTAACGGGAAAAATACCAGAAATACTTATTCAATGGAAGATGAACTTTTATCATTATTAAATGATATTTAAATCTGTCATGTCCTCTGTGAAATTTGTATTACTTCTTACTGATATTATTATTTTTATTGTTATTAACTATTTTGACTTCTCCTGCAAACTTAAAAGATATGTATGATTATCTAAAAGATTCAACCTCTGTTTCAAATCAATTACTGGCCTGACCATAATGGGTTGTAAAAAATAACCTTATCATATTTACAATCGTGACGGGAGGACAAAAACTATAATTTGCCAGAGTTATTTTCTTACAGTCCCCACGTATGTAATACAAGTTTCCCTCCATCTAATTACCGCTCCAGATAAGTCAGTATCCATTTCTAAAACCTCTCCCTGACCGGACTCTTCCGGAAAAGATATGATCCTGTTGTGTGGCAAACTGGTTTTACAGACTTTTAATATTTTCCTCTTGCTATAAATAAGTCTCTATAGTAAAATATAAACATATTATCTTTTTTATAATTTAAATCTATAGGAATTTTCATTTTTAATGTTTTAAAATAAAGTTTTAGATGAAAATTAGAAAGAGGTAATTAATCTAAATAATTTATATTACTGACCTGAGCATAAGCATGTAATAAACGTTTTCCTTCCGTCACGCGTTACGCGTCACGAGAGCATATATGTATTATTTATACTCACCTCGGTAATTGAAAAGAGCCGGTGATTCCTATTATTAGAGAGGATGATTATCTATGAATGCACAGATTTTTGTGCAATTTGAAGACAGGGTTAAGAAAGTTATTGATTTTTCTACAGAGGGCTATGTTATTCCGGAAAGAATATATTACGGTTTTACCAATGATAAAGACCCAGGACATGATACTATATGGTATAACCTTCAGGGAAACCCCGGCAGTGAAATAAGTAATGATTTTTATAAACGTTCAATTAAAGAAGAACCCCCTGTTTTTGTTTATGAAGGTTTCAGGGTGAAGGTAAACCCTTTCCTTGCTTTTAAGAAAATTATTTATAGAATCAGATATTGTTATAAATACAGAAGTTCAAATCACTATGATCCCAATAATTCTCTTGATGCTCCGGATGTATATTATTTTCATGCCCCTACAAGAGATTTCTGGGATGCAGTTACCTATTAACATGTATTACGAAGTAGTATGCCATAACCCTCGCGTAACGAATTACGCGTCATAATAATTTTATACTTTTAAAGGGTTAAAACAAAGCTTTAGATAAAAATTATAAAAAGGCGATCTATATAAAAAAATTAAGTTTTTATCAGAGGTAGTAAAGTATTATGTTGTCCAATCTGACCGTAGATCTTCAGGGTGATAGAAAATACAGTTCTTTTGAGCAAATTTCTTCAATTATGTCAGAGATGGGTGAATATATAAAAAGTGAAATAAAAAAAATCACCCATAAAATATTACTTGACGAATTATTCAAGGATAAAGAAGATACTCATATTACCGTCAGGAAATGCAGGGAAGAACTTGAAAAGAATCCTAAAGATCCTGTAGCCAATACCCACCTTGGTACAGCGTATCTCATTAAAGATAAAATTAATATGGCTATAAGACAATTTAAAAAATCTCTTGAGACTCTTCCTGGCTATGAAGAAGCTCTCTATTATATGGCAATAGCCTGTTATCTGCAGGACAAACCTGATAGTGCCTATGAATATTTCCATAAAATTGATTTTAAACCTGATCTGGTAAGACTGTGTATTATGGGGGATATATATTATAATAACGGTGAGATACCTGATTCTATACAGTTTTTTAAAAAAGCCATAGAAATGGACAGTAATTTCCCTTTACCCTATATAGCACTGGGGAATATATGCAGTTTTGAAGGCAATTTCCCCAGAGCTATAGAGTGTTATGGTAAAGGGCTTGATATAGTTCAAAACAGTATTATATCACTGAGTATAGCTTTTAATCATTATCTTTCAGGCAATACACAGGATTGTATGGATATAATAAAAAATCTTCTGGATAAAGACCAGGATTACAGTGCCGTTAATTTCGTCTATGCTTTTTTCCTTTCTCAGACAGATAATTTTGAAGATGCTATAAGATACTGTCACAGGGCTATAGAGCTTGAAGAGTTAAACTATCTTTTTTATAAAACGCTGGGATATTTATATCTTAAGAGTGGAAACAGTGAAATAGCCATAGAAAGCTATATGAAGTCTCTTGAAATAAACCCGGATAATTTATCTGCTTTTACAGGTCTGGCTTTTGCCCTTCAGTTTAGCGGTCAATTTGACAGAGCTCTTACAGAGTATAAAGATATAATTTCAAGGTATCCTGATAGTGCAATTGTTTATTATCATATGGGTACTATAGAAAGAATAAAGGGAAACTTCGATAATGCCATAGAATATTATACCAGAGCCATATCTCTGGATCGGAATATTGCTCTCCATCATGCAGGTCTCGGACTGGCATGTCTTGATAAATGGATAAAAAATCAGAAAAGTGATAAAAATCTGTTACTTCTTTCCCAGGACAGTATAAATCTGGCTTTGAAGCTTGATTCTTCTCTTTCTCTTGCCAGGCTCGGGCTGGGTATAATCTCTACTGAAAGAGATAATATCCCTGAAGGAATAAGACATTTTGAAGCACTTCTCAGGATTTCACCGGATTATTTCCCTGCAAAAGCAAAGCTCTATGAAGCCTTTCTTGCTCTGGCAGAAAAACATTTTGCTCAGGGCAAGCCTGAGCCTGCCATTGAAGCAGCGGAGAAAGCTCTGGAACTCAATCCCGATGAAGATATGGAGATGGAAGGGAATTTTACCTGTGTTCTTAAAGGGGCTAGAGACCATCTGATCAATTACTGTGAAAAAACAGGCGATCAGCTTTATAAAAAAGGTATGGTAAGCAAATCACTTGAATATTATGAAAAAATCCTTGAATTGCAGCCTTATAATTCTATAATACATTTCAAGATCGGTACTATCTGTGCCATAAAAAAGGATTTTTCTGTGGCGGAAAAACATTATAAAGAAGCTCTGGCTGTGAAACCTGATTTTGATGACGCATGGTTTAATCTGGCTCTTCTTTATAAAAATACCGGTAATAACACCGGAGCTATTGACTGTTTTCAGAGGTATTTAAACATGTCGCCGTCCGGTATCCATGCAGGTGAATGCAGAGAATATATAAGGGAGATTCTTCCGGAAAAGAAGAAAATAGAAGAACATTCTCTTCATATCCCTGATGAACATATAACATCTGTGGAACCTTTAATAAAGAAATCTGTCTGTGAGACTATTCCTTTCGAATATCGGAAACAGAGCAGAATTTCTACCTATGTAGTTCATTACGGTCCTTTAGCTTCAGGTGAAGAAGAACTCTGTCTTATGGGAGATGTTTCAGGAAAGAGGATTTTAGACCTTGGATGTGGAGAAGGTCAAAATTCCATAGCTCTTGCACGACAGGGAGCAAGGGTAACAGCTCTGGAGTTTTCGGAAGAACAACTTCTTTTTGCATCGAAACTTGCCCGTGAAGCTAACGTAACAGTAAAATTTGTCTGTGATGATATTGAAAAATTTTCTTCTCTGGAGGGGCAGAAATTTGATATAGTTTTATCTTCTTTTACTCTATCCTCTATAGAAAATATATCACGAGCATTTATTAATGTGAGAAGAGTTATTAAAGACAGCGGCCTCTTTGTTTTTTCTATGGAACACCCTTTGATGACAAACATATCTGAAGAAGATTATCTGTTCTTTCAGGGAAAAAGTTATCCTTTGATGAAAAATTATTTTCATACAGGTAAAGAGGAGAGACGCTCAAATAATAAAACTGCAGTAGTATATAAAAGAAAGCTTGAAGACATAATAAATCCTCTTTTATCCTCAGGTTTTCATCTCAGACAGATTATAGAACCTCCTGTTTACGATATTAATAAAATGTCTCAGGAGGAAATAGATGACATACCATTTTTACCATGTCAGGAAGAGTGTAAATATATTTTATCAATGCAGATACCCGTTAGTATTATAATTAAAGCTGTGGCTCTAAGTTGAGAGTTGAACGTTGAGGGTTGAGAGTCTAAAGCTGAAAATTAACTGGCTCTAAACTATAAACCTTAAACTATAAATTCCTTTTACTTGCCGAATAAAATATTCAATTTTCCCTCTTCAAACTTAGCTTCCTGAAGTGTCATGGACGTTAAAATTCTCGGCAATATAAGATTTCTTTTATAAGAATTTGTCTTTATTATGAGTTCATCCCCTTTTATCCACATATCCAGATCTTTTTTATCCACACAGGGTATTTTTACTGAGAGACAGTATTTTTCTTTAGGTATTTTCTCCTGTATCTCTATAGATTTACCATCTGTGAATATTTGAGCGGGATTATTGTTTTCGTATATATGATTCCCGAGCAAGTTCAATTTTTCCAGCCCTGTTATTTCTTCATCAAAGAGATGAACAGGAAATAACTTCATACCGGGAAAAGATTCCTCTATTGTTTTAAGATGTTTTTCCTGAAGGATTTTCCATTTACCAAAATAACTGTCATGTATTTCCTGCGGGTAAATACGGTTGATAAATATGGCATCTACTCGGTAACCGAATAGATTCATATAGGTATAAGCTCTCTGTGCTTCTTTTATGACCATTTTTTCAGGATTTACTACAAATCTTATGGATGTTGTATGTTCATTACAGAGAAGTTCTTTCATGCCGTCAAGGGCAAGTATGAGATTTTTTACACTGGCAAAAACATCTTCCGTAGGAAGCTGTACACCGTAAAGACCTTTTACTACAGGACCTGCTATCTTTGCTGCCTGACGTTGAATGGGAAATATGGTTTTAAGATACCATTTGCCTACTTCTGGGAAACTCAGTTTCCTTATAGTATCGGCAGTGGGAGCACAATCTATTATGATAACATCATATTTCCCTGTTCTGTAGTATTCTTTAAGTGTAAGGAGACTGAAAAGTTCTTCCATGCCCGGGAATACAGATATTTCCTCTGCAAGTATATTATCAATACCTCTGCTCTCAAGAGTTGTTTTTATAAAATTCTGTATATCTTTCCAGTGTTTCTGTAATTCTTTACCTGCATCTATTTCCTGGCCGTACAGATTTGGAGCCAGTTTTACCGGCTCAGGCCCTATGGAAAGGTCGAAAGAATCTGAAAGACTGTGGGCACTGTCTGTGCTCATTACAAGGGTGGATTTGCCAAGTTCTGCACATTTTACGGCAGTAGCGGCAGAAATGCTTGTTTTTCCGACTCCGCCTTTACCTGTTATTATTAAGATTCTCACGGTGTTTCTCCTTTTATAGTAGTGACGCGTAACGCGTAACGCGTGACGGGTGGTTTCGTAATGCGTGATGCGTATTTTCACCGGGTAAGGGGGGAACACAGGGGGGCGCCCCTACAACTCACCATAATCGTAACGCGTTACGGGTAAGTTTCACTTTTCACTTTTCACTACTCACCAATTAATTGTAAAAACTTTAAAGCCTTTACGTTAAAATTTTCAAAGATACATAGTCTGTCAAGTATTATTTCTGTATCTTTTCTTTTTTCTTCATCCGTTTCCGAAAGAGATTCTTCCAGAAGATTTTTGCTTTTTTCTACAATCTGAAGTGTCATGTTCAGTTTCTGCTTTGCCTTGTTTCTGAAGTCTTCTCTTATTACATGCCACAGGTCATGTCTTATTTCATAATATTTTTTCCTGCTCTTTTTAATATAGGATCTGCCTATTAAATCCCTTTCTTCAAGGTGTTTCAGATAGAGACTTACAGTTCCTTTTGTAAGAGAAAGCCTTTCACATATATCGTCCAGAGAAAGAGGGAGAGGACTTATGTAAAGAAGCCCGTAAATTCTGCTCATTGCCTCACTGAAACCCATTAATTCACCTGTCCGGGCAATAGAATTGACAAATTTGTCCTGAATTTTTGTTATCTCTTCATCCATAATAAAACCCACTTTACCCTTTACTACTTTATTTCTACCTTTTTAATTTTTGTTGTATCTACATCCAGAATTTCATTGAGCATAACAGCTTTAAGAATTCTCCTGCCCACTTCATTCATTCTTCTTACTCTTTCCAGTCTTTCATAGAGGAGTTTCCCCACAATTCTATCGGAATAATCAAGTTCTTCTTCGCATGTTTCCAGAAGGCTCTGACATTCACTTACTGCTTTCAGTGTAAGATCTATTTTTTCTCTCATCTTTGTTTTTAACCTGTTAAGTGCAACATCAATAACATTATGGGCTATTTCATAGGCAATCTCTTCCGAGCCTTTCATTCTTACTTCTTTTATTACGCCATGGGTCAATCCTTTATCCAGAACGTCCTGAATTTTTTCCGCCTTTATTTTCAGTTTATCACCTATCTCTCTTTTTGTAAGAGGTTTTTCACTTATATAGAAATATGCCATTATCTGGCCTTTTTCTCCGTCCTTTTCGAAGAGATTGCACACAGTGTTTACATGTTGAACAAAATGTTCCTGTGCTTTTACTAAATTTGTATGCATATAAAAATCCTCCTTTTTTAATATTTGAAAGTTTTCAAATATTTCAAATATATATTATAATAAAAAAATCAATCTGTCAAGATGGTGATTTTCTTAAGTGTCTGTGATAAAATAAAAGACACGGAGGAGGTGATGTATCATATTAAATGAACATGATGAGTTGGACGGAAAGGATATACTGTCTGGCTTTAAATGTCAGGTGAGAGATATATTTATTAATCCATGATTTATATGAGAATTGTGAAGGGTGAATAGTGAGTGGAAAATTCTGCTTCTACTCACTACTCACCATTCACTACTCACTTAAATTCTAATAAGTTATGAAATACACTATAAATTATAGAAATTATAGAAAGGGTTATGAAAACTATGAAAAAAATTTTTACTGTTCTTTTTTTATTTTTCTTGATGGTGCCTGCAATGGCAGAACAAAAAATCGTAATGGCCCACAGAGGAGCCTGTGGATATCTCCCGGAACATACTCTTCCCGGCTATGCCATGGCCTATGCCATGGGGGCAGATTATATAGAACCCGATGTGGTACTTACGAAAGATGATGTTTTTATCTGTGTTCATGACATATATATAGACGATACGACAGATGTAAAGGAAATTTTTCCTGAGAGGCAGCGTAAGGACGGTCACTGGTATGCAGTGGATTTTACCCTTGCGGAAATAAAACAGTTACATGCTCATGAGAGGACAAATAAAGACGGCACATCCGTATTCCCCGTAAGATTTCCTCAGGGTATGAGTAAATTCGAAGTGCCTACCTTTGCGGACATGATTGAACTTATTCAGGGACTTAATAAAAGCACAGGGCGCAATGTAGGTATATGTCCTGAATTTAAGAGTCCGTCTTTTCATAAGAAAGAGGGACATCAGGGAGAGGAAAAGCTTCTTGAATTTCTTTCTGAATACGGATATAAAGATAAAGACTCCAATATATATCTTCAATGTTTTGATCCTGATTGTCTCAAAAAGATTCGTTTTGAATTAAAGAGTGAATTACCTCTTCTTCAGCTTATAGGAGAGCCGGAATGGGAATATACGAACGAAGTGGCTTATATAAATGAATTAAATAAAGAAAATCTGACCGAAATAGCAACCTATGCAGATGTTCTTTCTCCTGAGAAATCCAGACTGGAAAGAAATCATGATCTTGTTAACCTTGCCCATCAAGCGGGATTAAAGGTAATTCCTTATACTTTCAGAGCAGATTCTCTACCCGGACAATATAAAACTTTCGAAGAAGAATTGAACCAGTTTTATGTGGTTTACGGAGTAGACGGTATTTTTACGGATTTTGCCGACAGGGCAATGAATTTTGTAAGATCTCTGGAGTGTGAGTAGTGAGTTGTGAGTAGTGAGTCGTGAAGAGTGAAGGGTGAAGGGTGAAGATTATGGGCGACCACAGGGGGTCGCCCGGTACCGGTAAAATACGCATTACGCGTCACGCGTTACGCGTCACGATTATAGTGAGCGGTGATTTTCATAGAAACCACGCATTACGCATTACGCATCACGCATCACGCATTACGAAACCACCTGTCACGCGTCACGCGTTACGCGTCACGATTATAGTGAGCGGTGATTTTCATAGAAACCACGCATTACGCATTACGCATCACGCATCACGCATTACGAAACCACCTGTCACGCGTCACGCGTTACGCGTCACGATTATAGTGAGCGGTGATTTTCATAGAAACTACGCATTACGCATCACGCATTACGCATTACGAAACCACCCGTCACGCGTCACGCGTTACGCGTCACGATTTATTATCACGATTAAAATAAAAATATTGACAGAGAAATTAACTCATGATAAAATGGGAAGTGCTGTCTATAGATAGATAGTGGAATTTCAGCTTATATGTAAAGAATTCTTTATTAGTAAACTGAAATAATGTCCTGACCCCACAGAAAGGTTTATGCTTGCCCATGGAGATTTTTTCAGGTGTCTCATAAGTAGCAGGTCATTAAAACAGCACAGTAAGCAAGGAAGGAAGATGCAATATTAATAAAATCTTTCCTTATTTTTATTTGTGTTGTTATTTTATTTTTTTTAATCTTTTCTGAGAGAAGAGAGGTGAATGATAAAAGTTAAATTTTTCTGGTCAGGTCAGGTGTTTCAAATTTGCTTGTACAGGCGTTGTAAAGGAGTGTCTGAGAATTGGTAATTACACGTCATGGAAAAAGGGAGAAAAGTTTTTCTAAAATTTCCGAAATTGCGGAATTACCCTATTTAATCGAAACTCAGATCTGTTCTTATGAATGGTTTCTGAATGAGGGAATGAGGCAGGCTTTCAGGGATTTATCTCCTATTACCGATTTTACCGGTAATATAGTCCTGGAATTTCTGGAGTATTATCTTGGAGATTGTATGATTTCCATACCTGAAACTGCTGAAAGAGGACTCGAAGATGTTACGATAAAACAGCTTCAATCTTACACAAAATATTCGGTAAAACAGTGCAGGGAGAGGGATATGACCTATTCTATTCCTCTTAAAGCCAAGGTAAGGCTTATAAAAAAGGATCAGGGGGAAGTAAAAGAAATAAAGGAACAGACAATATTTATAGGAGATTTCCCTTTGATGACAGAAAAGGGCACCTTTGTAATAAACGGTGCGGAACGTGTCATAGTCAGCCAGTTAGTTCGTTCACCTGGAGTTTACTTCCAGTCCACAAAAGACAAAACCGGTAAGGATCTCTTTACTGCTACGGTAATACCTGACAGGGGAGCATGGCTTGAACTGGCAAGTGACATAAAAGATATTATATCTGTCAGAATAGACAGAACCAGAAAACTTCCTGCTACAGTACTTCTTAGAGCTCTTGGATATGAATCCAATGAGGAAATAGTCAAGCTCCTTGGAGAAAGTGCCTGCGTGGAAGCTACTATTGCCAAGGACAGTATAACAAATCAGGAAAATGCTCTGGTAGAAATTTATAAGAAATTACGCCCCGGTGATCCTCCCACACTTGAAAGTGCACAGAATTTGTTGAATACCCTCTTTTTTAACCCCCGTCGTTACAATCTTGGTTATGTAGGACGTTACAAGTTAATAAAGAAACTCTCTTTAAGAGAAACATGTCTTGAGTGTGGCTTTGAGAATTCACAGGGGCAGACAGAATGTGCCAGATGTGAAGCTCCTCTTGTTCACAATCAGGTTTTAACAAACAGAGACATAGTTGAAATTATAAGTTATCTTGTCGGGTTAATTGATGCAAAGGCCGGCTATTATGTAGATGATATAGATCATTTAGGTAATAGAAGAGTCAGGGCGGTAGGCGAGTTACTCTTAAATCAGTTCCATGTAGGACTTCTGAGACTTGAGAGGGTTGTAAGAGAAAGGATGACTGTTCAGGATGCTGAAACAGTGACTCCTCAGGCTCTTATTAATATAAGACCTGTAGTGGCTGTATTGAAAGAATTCTTTGGAAGCAGTCAGTTATCTCAATTTATGGATCAGACCAATTCTCTTGCAGAACTAACTCATAAACGCCGATTGAGTGCCCTGGGCCCCGGAGGACTCAGCAGGGAAAGAGCAGGTTTTGAAGTAAGAGATGTCCATCATTCCCATTATGGTCGTATATGTCCTATTGAAACACCTGAAGGCCCGAATATCGGTCTTATAGGTTCTATGGCTACCTATTCAAAGGTCAACAAATACGGCTTCATTGAGACACCTTACAGAAAAGTGGTAAACGGTGTCGTTACTGATGAAGTAGTATATATGACAGCCGATGAGGAAGACAAGCATGTAATAGCTCAGGCCAATGCCGCTCTGGATGAAGAAAATAGATTTGTTCAGCCCAGAATTGCAGCAAGAGAAAAAGGTGAGATTACTACCAAGAGGCCTGATGAAATACATTATATAGATGTTTCTCCGAAGCAGATAGTCAGTGTGGCTACTGCACTTATTCCTTTCCTTGAACATGATGATGCAAACCGTGCTCTTATGGGAGCAAACATGCAGAGACAGGGAGTGCCGCTCCTTGTAAAGGATTCTCCTCTCGTAGGAACAGGTATAGAATACAGGGCAGCAAGAGATTCCGGCTGTCTTGTCGTGGCAGAACAGGATGGTATTGTGAAGAAAGTAACTGCCAATGAAATAGTTGTGGAAGATGAGCAGAGACAGGAAAATAAATATGAACTTCTCAAATTTATCAGATCCAATGCCGGAACCTGTGTGAAACAGGATCCCATAGTGCACCTTGGAGAGAAAGTACATAAAGGAGAAGTTCTTGCAGACGGTTCTTCAAGTGTAGACGGAGAACTGGCTCTTGGCAGAAATGTCCTTGTAGCTTTTATGCCATGGGAAGGTTATAATTATGAAGACGCAATTTTAGTAAGTGAAGAATTTTTAATAGAAGATCTTTATACCTCCATTCATATAGAAGAATATGATGCCGAAGCAAGGGATACAAAACTTGGTTCGGAAGAAATAACAAGGGAAATTCCCAGTGTAGGTGATGATGCCCTTAAAAACCTGGATGAAAGAGGTATAATAAGAGTAGGCGCAGATGTTCGTCCTGAAGATATTCTTGTAGGTAAGGTAACTCCTAAAGGTGAGACAGACCTTACTGCAGAAGAAAGATTACTCCGTGCAATTTTCGGTGAAAAAGCCAGAGATGTAAGGGATACTTCATTGAGAGTTCCTCATGGAGAAAAGGGTAAAGTTATAGATGTAAAGGTATTTTCCCGCGAGGACGGAGATGAACTGGCTCCCGGTATAAATAAACTGGTAAGAGTATATGTGGCTCAAAAGAGAAAAATCCTTCAGGGAGATAAAATGGCAGGCCGTCACGGTAACAAAGGAGTAGTGGCAAAGATTCTTCCCAAAGAAGATATGCCCTATTTACCTGACGGAACTCCAATTCAGATAGTTCTTAACCCTCTCGGCGTACCTTCCCGTATGAATATAGGTCAGATACTTGAAACCCATCTCGGATGGGCTGTTAAAGCACTGGGTATAAAGATTCAGACCCCTGTATTTGACGGAGCAAATGAAGAAGAAATCAGAGCCATGATGAGGATGGCAGGACTTCCTGAAAATGGTAAATCCATACTTTACGACGGCAGAACAGGTGAACCTTTCGATCAGGAAGTCATGGTCGGTCATATATATATGATGAAACTTGCCCATCTGGTAGATGATAAGATACATGCCCGTTCTACCGGACCTTACTCCCTTGTAACACAGCAGCCTCTCGGAGGTAAAGCACAGTTCGGAGGGCAGAGGTTTGGAGAAATGGAAGTATGGGCTCTTGAATCTTATGGTGCTGCCTATACTCTGCAGGAACTTCTTACTGTTAAATCAGATGACGTTGTAGGTAGAGTTAAGACTTATGAAGCCATAGTCAAGGGAGAAAATGTCCTTGAACCCGGTGTGCCGGAATCTTTCAAGGTTTTAATAAAAGAACTTCAGAGTCTGGCTTTAGATGTAAAGGTCTATTCAGGTGATGATAAGGAAATTGACATAAAAGGAATGGATGATGAACTTGATGCTGCTTTTGATGATCTGGGATTGGATCTGTCAAAACCTCAGGAAACAGAAGTTCAGACTGTTCCGGATGTAATCAGTGAAGAAGAATAAATGATAAAAGATGAAGAGCGATCTTCATCTTTTATCTGTCACCTATTTAAAGGAGGAGAAAATCTTTGTTTGATGTCAATAATTTTGATGCTTTGCAGATTGGTCTTGCCTCTCCGGATTTAATCAGAGCATGGTCCAGAGGAGAAGTAAAAAAACCGGAAACCATTAATTATCGTACATTAAAACCGGAAAGAGATGGTTTATTCTGCGAGAAAATTTTTGGACCTACGAAGGACTGGGAATGCCACTGTGGTAAATATAAGAGAATCAGATTTAAAGGAATAATCTGCGATAAATGCGGTGTAGAAGTTACACGTTCCAAAGTCAGGCGTGAAAGAATGGGACATATTGAACTGGCCACACCTGTATCTCATATATGGTATTTCAAAGGTGTTCCGAGCAGAATGGGTCTTTTACTCGATATGTCTCCGAGAACACTGGAAAAAATATTATATTTTGCTTTTTATGTAGTTATAGAACCCGGTGATACACCTCTTAAGAAATGGCAGCTCCTTTCCGAAATGGAATACAGAGAAAGAAAAGAGGAATACGGAAACAGATTCAGAGCAGGTATGGGAGCGGAAGCAGTAAAGGAACTTCTTAAAAGTCTTGAACTTGTAGAGCTTCGTAAAGACCTCAGAGTTTCTATAAACCGTCTTTTCGGCCAGAAGAAGAAAAAGGCTATTAAGAGGCTTGGAGTCGTAGAAGCTTTCCTTACATCCGGAAATAAACCGGAATGGATGATACTCGATGTTATACCTGTTATTCCGCCGGATCTTCGTCCTATGGTTCAGCTTGACGGAGGAAGGTTTGCTACATCCGATTTAAATGATCTTTACAGGAGAGTAATAAATCGTAATAACAGATTGAAGAGACTGCTCGAACTGGGAGCACCTGATATTATTGTAAAAAATGAGAAGAGAATGCTTCAGGAAGCAGTAGATGCACTGATTGATAACGGAAGAAGAGGGAGGCCTGTAGCTGGGCCCAATAATCGTCCTTTAAAATCCCTCTCTGATATGCTGAAAGGTAAACAGGGCCGTTTCCGTCAGAATCTACTCGGAAAAAGAGTGGATTATTCAGGCCGTTCCGTTATTATAGTCGGCCCCCATCTGAAACTGCATCAGTGCGGTCTTCCGAAAGAAATGGCTCTTGAATTATTTAAGCCCTTTGTAATGAAAAGACTCGTAGATAAAGGACTTGTTCATAATATAAAAAGTGCCAAACGTATGGTTGAAAGAGTAAGACCCGAAGTATGGGATATTCTGGAAGAGGTTATAAAAGAACATCCTGTTCTGTTAAACCGTGCTCCTACTCTGCACAGACTCGGTATTCAGGCTTTTGAGCCCATTTTGATAGAAGGAAAAGCCATACAGATACATCCTCTGGTATGTACTCCCTATAATGCAGATTTTGACGGTGACCAGATGGCTGTCCATCTTCCCCTGTCCGCAGGAGCACAGGCAGAGGCAAGATTATTGATGCTTTCTTCCAATAATATCCTGCTCCCTGCCTATGGAAATCCTGTTCTTACTCCGACGCAGGATATGGTTCTCGGTATTAACTATCTTACTATTGATAAAGAAGGGCAAAAAGGAGAAGGTAAGATATTCTCTTCTGCTGAAGAAGTGAGACTTGCCTATACATACGGATATGTCCATCTTCAGGCTATAATAAAGCTCAAATATAAAGGGGACGTTATAAAAACCACTCCGGGAAGGGTTATATTCAACGAAGTTATTCCCGATGAATTAGATTTCCCGTTTATAAATGAAACTATGGATAAAAAGGCTCTGTCAAGATTTGTTGCAAGATGTCATCGGAAACATGGCAATGCAAAAACTGCACAGCTTCTTGATAACATAAAAGATCTTGGTTTCAAATATGCTACAATATCTGCTACAACCATTGCAGTAGAAGATGTAGTCATACCTCCTGCCAAAAAGGTAATTCTGGCAAAAGCAGAAGAAGCAGTAGGAGAAATTGACAGTTTCTATAACCGTGGTCTTATGACAGATGAGGAGAAATATAAGAAGGTAATAGAGATATGGAGTGACACTACGGAAAAAGTTAAGAATGCCATGATGGATTGTCTGTCAAAACATAATCCTATATATATGATGGTAAGATCAGGAGCAAGAGGTAATATTGACCAGATGAGACAGATTGGCGGAATGAGAGGCCTTATGGCAGATCCATCAGGAAGAATTTTACCTCTCCCCATAAAGGCAAATCTCCGTGAAGGTCTTACAGTGCTGGAATTCTTTATATCTACTCATGGTGCAAGAAAAGGTCTTGCCGATACGGCTCTCAGAACGGCAGATTCAGGATATCTCACAAGAAGACTTGTAGATGTGGCCCAGGATGTGATTATTCGTGAGTATGACTGCGGAACTAACAATTATATATTGACCTCTGCCGTACAGGAAGAACAGATGGGAGAGTTTGAAGGTAATGTTATTGTTCCCCTCTTTGACAGAGTTGTCGGCAGAATTGCCGCTCTTGATATAGTTCACCCTGAAACAGGAGAAGTTCTTATTACAAAGGGAACCTTTATAGATGAAGATAAATTTGAACTTATTACTGCTGCTAAAATAACCCAGGTTCCTATAAGGTCAATTCTGTCATGCCGTTGTAAACATGGTATATGTCAGGTATGTTATGGTCGTAATCTTGCTACAGGAAGGCTTGTTGAGATCGGTGAGACTGTCGGTATTATTGCAGCTCAGTCTATAGGTGAACCTGGCACACAGCTTACACTGAGAACATTCCATCTCGGAGGAACTGCTGTGGCTGATATTATTCAGGGTTTACCCAGGGTTGAAGAGCTTTTTGAAGCAAGGAAACCGAGAGTTCATGCCATTATATCTGAAATAGACGGCGTGGTCAGACTGAGTGATGAAAAAGGTATGAAGAGGATTGAAGTTCAGTCTGCTTCAGGTGATGCCAAAACCTATTATGCTCCTTTCAATGCCCGTCTCAAGGTTAAGAACGGAGAATTTATACAGGCAGGTGCACTCCTCACGGAAGGTCCTACAAATCCTCATGATATACTCAGAATTAAAGGTGTCGATGATGTTCAGAATTATCTTGTTGAAGAAGTACAGTTTGTATATCGTCAGCAGGGTGTTGATATAAATGATAAACATATAGAAGTCATTGTAAGGCAGATGTTAAGGAAGGTAAAGGTTGAAGAAGCAGGTGATACGGATCTGCTTCCAGGAGAACTTGTAGATGCTTCTCTCTTTGTAGAAGAAAATATGAGAGTAACATCACAGAGAAAACAGCCTGCTGTGGCGAGGCCGGTATTACTCGGTATAACCAAAGCTTCCCTTGCTACAGACAGTTTCCTTTCTGCCGCGTCTTTCCAGGAAACTACAAGGGTTCTCACAGATGCAGCCATAAGGGGTAAGGTAGATCCCCTTATAGGACTCAAGGAAAATGTTATTATAGGCAAACTTATACCGGCAGGAACAGGTATGCCTAAATACAGAAATATTAAAATACACATAGCAGAACCTGATGAAGAACTGGATGATGATGAAGATTTTGTAGAAGAAGAACCTCTTCGTAAAGAACAGATAATAGAAAACGATGACGATATGTCAGATGATATAGAAGATGAGGGAAATATTGAAGTAGAAGAAGTGACTCAAGAATAGAAATTCAGCATGTCAGCTGACATGCTGAATTGCTGACATGCTGAAATGCAAAGCTCGAGTTTTGCAATATCCTTAAACAGAGGTAAGCCGGTAAGCCATTTATGGTTTTGCCTCTGCTAAAACCTGGATTACCGGCTGATTGCAAAAGTCGAGTTTATTTTTTTTTAAGAAGTACTAAATGCTTGACAGGTTCAATTAGTAATGATAGAATATATGCCTATGTGTAAAAAAATAGTACTTTTGATACACAGAAAATAAATTTTGAGGAGGTGAAAAAAACTGGTTTGAGATGGTTCGGCCAGTAGATATTAGTGTCAACTATTAATCAGTTAGTTCGTAAGGGAAGAAAATCTGTCAATAAAAAAGTTAAAGCTCCCGCATTGCGTTATTCTTATAACACACTTAAATTTAAAATGCTTCAGGCAGATAAAGGTAATCCTCAAAAAAGAGGAGTTTGTACACAGGTAAAGACAGTAACACCCAAGAAACCTAACTCTGCATTGAGAAAAGTTGCAAGGGTCCGTCTTACAAATACCATAGAAGTTACCACTTATATACCCGGCATTGGACACAACCTTCAGGAACACTCTGTTATCTTGATGAGAGGCGGAAGAGTAAAAGATCTTCCCGGTATTCGTTATCATATTATCAGAGGCACCCTTGATACGGCAGGTGTTGATAGCAGGAGACAGGGACGTTCCAAATACGGAACAAAGAGACCCAAAAAGTAATTTTGGAATTTAGCTTAAAGAAAGGCAGGGAGATTTGTGCCTAGAAAAGGACCAGTACCAAAAAGGGAAATTATACCTGATCCTATATATAATAGTAAGGTAGTTACCCGTTTCATAAATAAAATTATGTTAAAAGGCAAAAAGAGTACTGCAGAAAAGATATTTTACGGTGCTCTTGATATTATCGGTGAAAAAACCAAAAAGAATCCTCTTGAGGTTTTTGAACAGGCAATGGAAAATGTTATACCTGTCCTGGAAGTAAGAGCCAGAAGAGTCGGAGGCGCAACCTATCAGGTACCTTCCGAAATCAGGGCAGAGAGAAGATTGAGTCTTGCTATGAGATGGCTCGTAGGTTATTCCAGGAATAGACCGGGGAAAACTATGACCCAGAAATTGTCTGATGAATTGATGGATGCAGCCAAAGGTGTTGGCGCATCTGTAAAAAAGAAAGAAGATACCTATAAGATGGCTGAAGCCAACAAAGCTTTTGCACATTACAGGTGGTAAAGGACTGAACGGATTTGTCTAAAAAAGGGACCAGGCCGGAAATGGCACTTGAAAAAATAAGGAATATAGGTTTTGCTGCTCATATTGATGCAGGTAAAACTACCACTACAGAGAGAGTACTTTTTTATACAGGGAAAGTTCATCGTATCGGTGAAGTAGATGACGGTACTACTACTACGGATTTTTTGCCTCAGGAAAGAGAAAGAGGTATAACTATCGCTTCTGCAGTAGTATCCTGTGAATGGAAAGACTTTTTGATTAATATAATTGATACTCCGGGCCATGTTGATTTTACCGTAGAGGTAGAAAGAAGCCTTCGCGTTCTGGACGGATTGATTGTAATATTCTGTGCTGTCGGTGGTGTGCAGCCTCAGTCTGAAACCGTATGGCGTCAGGCTGACAGATATAATATCCCCCGTATAGCTTATATTAACAAAATGGATCGTACAGGAGCAGATTTTTATGCTGTACTGGAAAAGATGAAAAACCGTTTTGGAGATAAAGTTGTTCCATTACAACTGCCAATAGGATTTGAACAGAGTTTCAATGGGATAGTAGATCTTATCAATCTCAGGGCTTATACCTATATAGATGAACTGGGAGCAGAATTTACTGAAATTCCGGTTCCTGAAGATATGCAGCAAAAAGCAAATACTATGAGAGAAAAATTAATAGAAGCTGCTGCTGAAGGCAATGATGAACTCCTGACGAAATACATCAATGAAGAGGAAATCTCTTCAGAAGAACTTGCAGGAGCCATAAGGAAAGGAACTATTAAAAATAATCTGATTCCTGTTTTTTGCGGTACTTCTTTAAAAAATAAAGGTGTCCAGTTCTTATTAAATGCAATTGCAGATTATCTTCCATCTCCTCTTGAGGTGCCTGATGTTTCAGGAGTCAATCCGAAAAATAATCAGGTTGTCAGTCGAAAACCAGTTGCAACAGAACCTTTAGTGGCTCTGGCATACAAAATTGTATCAGACCCCTTTGTAGACAGGTTGACCTTTATCAGGGTTTATTCCGGTATTTTAGAAACAGGAAAATATGTCTATAATATGAACAGGGATTGTAAGGAGAGAGTTAACAGACTGCTGAGATTGCAGGCAGACAGCCGTGAAGAAATTCAATCTGTCGGCCCCGGTGACCTGGCTGCAGTTGTTGGTTTCAGAAAGACCTCTACAGGGGATACACTCTGTGATATGAACAACAGAATTATCCTTGATTCTATACAATTCCCCGAACCGGTTATATATGTGGCTATAGAACCGAAAACCACTCAGGACGAGGAAAAACTCGCCCAGACCCTTAGAAAAATCTCCGAAGAGGATCCATCTTTTAAGATTAAAACTGATGACGAAACAGGTCAGACAATTATATCAGGTATGGGTGAACTTCATCTTGAGATTATTGTAGACAGGCTTTTAAGGGAATTTAAAGTAGAAGCCAATGTAGGTAAACCTCAGGTCTCCTATAAAGTTGCCATTACTACTGAATTTGAGGCTGAAGGTGTATACAGCCAGCAAACTGGCGGCAAAAGTCAGTATGGCCGTGTGGTAATTAAATTCTCACCTCTTAAGAGAGGCGAAGGTTTTAAGTTTGAAAATTTTGTTTCCCCTGAAATAATTCCGAAGGAATATATTCCTTATATAGAAAAGGGTTTGAAACTTTCTATGGATGCAGGTATATGGGGATTTCCTGTTATAGACATAAAATGTTCTCTCGTAGATGGTACATATCGCACAGGAGAGTCAACAGAGATTGCCTATCAGGCAGCGGCTTCTATAGCCATGCAGGATGGCCTTCTTAAAGCAAATCCTGTTCTTATGGAACCTGCCATGAGGGTTGAGATTGTAGCAGGAGAAGAACATATTGGTGATATTATCGGTGATCTGGGGAGCAGAAGAGGCAAGGTTGAAAAAATAGAACAGCTTTCAGGAGATGCTAAAGCGGTAGAGGCAATGGTTCCTCTTTCTGAAATGTTTGGATATGCAACAGCACTTCGTTCCAAAACTCAGGGTAGAGGAACATATACAATGGAATTTCATCATTATGATGAAGTGCCATATGAAATTTCCAGTAAGATTATATCAATAGGTTATTAACGAGAGGAGAGGAAAAATAGATGGCAAAGGAAAAATTTGAGAGGACGAAACCTCATGTAAATGTAGGAACAATAGGACATGTAGATCACGGCAAAACCACTCTTACAGCAGCAATATCAAAGGTATTATCTACAGAAGGGAAAGCAAAATCTCTGAATGTAGATGAAATCGATATGGCTCCCGAAGAAAAAGAAAGAGGCATAACGATAGCCATATTCCATGCAGAATATGAGAGTGACAAACGCCATTACGCCCATGTAGACTGTCCCGGTCATGCAGATTATATTAAAAACATGATAACAGGAGCAGCACAGATGGACGGAGCAGTCCTTGTAGTAAGCGCAGCAGACGGCCCTATGCCTCAGACAAGAGAGCATATATTGCTTGCCCGTCAGGTAGAAGTGCCTTATATAGTGGTATATTTAAACAAAGTAGATATGGTAGACGATCCTGAAATCATAGAACTAGTGGAACTTGAAGTAAGAGATTTACTTTCATCGTATCAATTCCCCGGAGACGATATACCTGTAATAAAAGGTTCTGCTCTGAAGGTTATGGAAAGCGGACAGGTAGGCCGTGATGAAGAATGGTCAAAATCCATATGGGAATTAATCGAGGCTCTTGACAGTTATATACCGGATCCAAAACGTGATGTAGACAAACCGTTCCTGATGCCTGTAGAAGATGTATTTACCATAACAGGTAGAGGCACTGTGGCTACAGGTCGTGTGGAACGCGGAAAAGTGAAAGTCGGAGAAGAAATAGCCATAGTAGGATTTTCCGATGAAGTAAGAAAAACTGTAGTAACAGGCGTAGAAATGTTCCGTAAAACCCTTGATGAAGGAATAGCGGGAGACAATGTAGGAATTCTGTTACGCGGTGTAGGAAGAGAAGATATAGAAAGAGGCCAGGTGCTGGCAAAATTAAATTCCATAAAACCTCACAGAAAATTCGAGGCAGAGGTTTATATATTATCAAAAGAAGAAGGTGGACGTCACACACCGTTCTTCAAGGGATATCGTCCACAGTTCTATCTGAGAACAACTGATGTTACAGGTTCTGTAACATTACCGGAGAATGTGGAAATGGTAATGCCAGGTGACAATATAAGAATGGCAGTAGAGTTAATAACTCCTGTTGCAATCGAGCAGGGTTCAAGATTTGCCATAAGAGAAGGCGGTCGAACCGTAGGAGCCGGAGTTGTTACAAAGGTACTGGAAGGTTAGGGGTGAAATAATGGCTACTCAGAAAATAAGAATCAGACTTAAGGCTTATGATCACAAGATACTGGATCAGTTCGCAAGTCGTATAGTTCGCACGGCAAAGACAACAGGTGCTGACGTATCAGGACCGATACCTTTGCCTACCAACAAGGAAATATACTGTGTATTACGTTCTCCCCATGTTGATAAAAAATCTCGAGAACATTTCGAAATGAGAACTCATAAGAGGGTTGTTGATATATTGAAGCCCACTTCAAAAACAGTGGATGCCTTTATGAGATTGGAAATCCCTGCTGGCGTTTACATTGAGATGAAATTATAAGGGGTGTTTATAATGAAAGGTCTTATAGGGAAGAAAATTGGGATGAGCCAGATATTTGACGAAAAAGGCAGAGCCATCCCTGTTACGGTGATAGAAGCAGGTCCCTGCACTGTTACACAGTTAAAGACAATGAAAAAAGACGGATACAATGCTTTACAGTTAGGTATGATAGAGGTTGATGAAAAGAAACTTAACAGACCTATGAAAGGGCATTTCAAGAAAAAAGAAGTTGCTCCGAAAAAAATACTTAGAGAACTTCATTTTGACAATATGGATGAATATAAGTTAGGACAGGCTCTTACAGTTGAACTATTTGAGCCGGGCGAGAAGGTTGATATTGTAGGAACGTCCAAAGGTAAGGGTTTTGCCGGTGCCATGAAAAGATGGAATTTTAACGGCGGCCCTGTAAGCCATGGTTCAATGTTCAAGAGAAAACCGGCATCAGGCGGTTGTACTGATTTTGCAAGAACTATGATTGGTAAAAGAGGTCCGGGAAGAATGGGTGGAGATAGAGTTACTGTTCAGGGTTTGAAGGTTCTTAAAATATATCCTGACAGACATTTACTCCTTGTAAAAGGTGCTGTCCCCGGGGCAGATAATGGTTATTTATTGATTAAAAATAGTGTTAAGAAATAGGTATTGAGAGGAGGCAAATAGGTATGCCTAATGTTTCAGTCTTCAGTAAAGAAGGACAGGAAATTGAAAAAATAGATCTATCTGACGGTATATTCGGAGTAGAGGTAAACACTCATGTGATGCATATGTCACTGAAAAGACAGATGGCAAATGCCCGCAGGGGATGTGCATCTACCAAGACCAGAGGAGAGGTCAGGGGTGGAGGTAAAAAACCCTGGAGGCAGAAAGGTACCGGTCGGGCCCGTCACGGCAGCAGACGTTCTCCCGTATGGAAAGGCGGAGGAATCACATTTGGTCCAAAACCAAGAGATTATTCTTTTTCTCTGCCGAAAAAAGTAAGACGTCTTGCGCTGAAATCAGCTCTTACGATTAAATTTAATGAAGGTAAATGTAAAATAGTAGATTCCATTTCTATGGATGTTCCTAAAACAAAACATATGGTTGAGTTTCTGGATAAACTTGAACTGGAAAATACTACTCTCATAGTTATTGCCGAAAGAGATGAAAATGTTGAGAAATCAGCAAGAAATTTACCTTATGCCAAAGTTATACTGGCATCAAATTTGAATCTTCATGATATATTCAAATATGATAGCCTGCTTTTAACCAGAGGAGCTGTTAAAGCTATTGAGGAGGTCCTTTTATGATACTTGAAGCCAGAGATATAATTAAGAGACCACTGGTAACTGAAAAGAGTGTAGATGGTGCTTCCATGCACAAATATACCTTTGAGGTTGACCCAAGGGTTAATAAAATACAGATAAGAAAAGCTATAGAAGAAATTTTCAACGTTAAAGTTGTAAAGGTCAATACTGTAAATGTTAAAGGTAAAAAAAGAGGCTTTGGTAAAGTTCAGGGAAAAATGTCTGACTGGAAAAAAGCTATTGTTACTTTACGGGATACTGATAAGATAGAACTTGATGGTATTGACTATTTTGAGATGTAATGTCTCATGACCTAAGGAGGAGATAAAAGTGAGTATAAAGACATTTAACCCTACCTCACCTGGACGGCGTTTCATGACTGTTTCTGGCTTTGATGATATAACCAGAAAGAAATCGGAAAAACGTCTTACAACAGTAAAACACAGTAAAGCAGGACGTAACTCTGCCGGTAGAGTCACTGTAAGGCACAGGGGCGGAGGACATAAAATTAAATATCGTATTATAGACTGGAAAAGGGATAAAGATGGAATACCGGGAAAAGTAAAATCCATTGAATATGATCCCAACAGGACTGCAAGAATTGCGCTTATTGCCTATGCAGACGGAGAAAAGAGATATATTATCTGTCCCGTAGGTTTACAGGTCGGAGATACTGTTATGTCCGGTCCCAAAAGTGAGATTAAACCCGGTAACTGTCTTGCTCTTAAGGATATACCCGTAGGTAGTATGATTTACAGTGTTGAATTAAAAGCAGGCAAAGGTGCACAGCTTGTCAGAAGTGCCGGTGCAAGCGCACAGGTAATGGCAAAAGATGACAGATATGCCCATGTGAGATTACCTTCAGGCGAAGTTCGTCTTGTAGAGGTAGTATGCAAAGCAACTATAGGTCAGGTAGGCAATATTGAACATGAAACCATATCTATAGGTAAAGCCGGCAGAAACAGATGGAAACGTAAGAGACCTACTGTAAGAGGTGTTGTTATGAATCCAGTCGATCATCCACATGGCGGAGGAGAAGCAAGATCTACCCCCGGAAGACCTGTATCTACACCATGGGGTAAACCTGCTCTCGGATATAAAACAAGGAAGAAGAGAAAAGATAACAGTAAGATTGTTACAAGAAGAAGAAGAAAGTAAATCAGTGAAAAGTTAAAAGTGAGTGGTGAAACAGTTAACAGTAATAATTAGTAATTAATAGTATTATATCTGATAACTGATAGCTGATAGCTGATAGCTGATAGCTGAACTGATAAAGGAGGTGAAAACCCTGCTTCTTAAAGGCAGGTAATCACGTGTCACGATCTACAAAAAAAGGACCTTATGTTCATCCTAAATTGATGAAAAAAATTGAAGAGATGAATGCAAAGGGAGTAAAAAAAGTTGTTAAAGTATGGTCACGATCATCTACAATAATTCCAAAGATGCTCGGTCATACGATAGCAGTTCACAATGGAAAAAAGCATATTCCAATATATATAACTGAAAATATGGTGGGACACAAGCTGGGAGAATTTGCTTATACAAGATATTTCAGGGGCCATGGTCATCATACTGAACGATCAACATCTCTTAAATAAACTTATTCTCCAGGACTAAGGAGGAAATTATGGAAGCTAGAACTAGAGCAAAATATGTGAGGACAGCACCTCGTAAAATGAGACTTATAGGTGATATGATAAGAGGAAAAAAGGTAGAAGATGCTACAAATCTTCTCCGTTTTACTCCTAAAAGAGCTGCCAGGCTGGTAGAAAAAGTCCTTAAAACTGCTGTAGCAAATGCAGAAAACAGCGATATGGATACAGAGAATCTCTTTGTATCTACAGTCTATGTTGATCAGGGACCTACGTTGAAAAGATGGCGTGCAAGAGCAATGGGAAGAGCAGTCATGATAAGAAGAAAAACCAGCCATATAACTATCGTACTCAAGGAAAGAGAGGAGGAATAAATAATGGGGCAGAAAGTCAGTCCTATTGGTTTACGTCTTGGTATAATTAGAGATTGGGACAGCAGGTGGTTTGCAGAAAAAGATTATGCAGAACTGCTCCATGAAGATATTAAGATAAGAAAATTTATCTACAAGTCCATGGGAAACGCCGCTATTGCTAAAGTAGAAATTGAAAGACGGGCACAGAATGCAAAAGTGATCATACATACTGCAAAACCCGGTATAGTAATAGGCCGTCGTGGCGCAGGCGTGGAAAGTCTCAGAAAAAATCTGGAAAAACTCGTAAACAGACCTGTTCAGATAAATGTACAGGAAATAAAAACACCTGATCTGGAAGCCAAGCTGGTCGGAGAAAGTATTGTCGAACAGATTGAAAAAAGAATTTCCTTTAGAAGAGCTATGAAACAGGCAGTATACAGATGTATGAAAGCCGGAGCAAAAGGAATAAAGGTGGAATGCAGCGGACGTCTGGCAGGAGCCGAAATTGCCCGCAGTGAAAGATTATTTGAAGGAAGAGTACCTCTTCATACATTAAGGGCAGATATAGATTATGCTATTGTTGAAGCTTATACTACCTATGGTAGAATAGGTGTTAAAGTATGGATTAACAGAGGGGAAATACTCGGTCATAATGAGGTAAGAAAAGAGATAGCAGAAAAGAAACAGGCTGTGGCAGAGCAACATGCTGTAAAGCCGGTTGAAGAACCGTCTCGTGTGGCAGTAGCAGAAGGAGGTGAAGCCTGAGTCTCTGAAAGGAGAATCAGGTAGCAGTAATTATGTTAATGCCTAAAAGAGTAAAATACAGAAAAGTTCAGAGAGGCAGAATGAAAGGCAAAGCCTACAGAGGCAGTGACATACAATTCGGGGATTACGGATTGCAGGCTATGGAACCGTGCTGGGTAACAGACCGTCAGATAGAAGCAGCCCGTATTGCTATGACAAGACACATAAAAAGAGGCGGTAAAGTCTGGATAAGAATTTTCCCTGATAAGTCTGTTACGAAGAAACCTGCAGAAACTCGTATGGGAAGTGGTAAAGGCTCCCCGGAATACTGGGTATCTGTAGTAAAACCGGGAAGGATACTCTTTGAACTGGCAGGAGTCAATGAAGAACTTGCCAGAGAGGCTATGAGACTGGCTGCATTCAAGTTGCCGCTCAAAACCAGATTTTTAGCAAGAGAACAATAGGGTGGTGTATGTTATGAAAAGAAAACAGTTAATTGAAAAATTAAGAGAATCTCATAACCTGGAACTTGAACAGAAACTAAAAGAACACAAGGAAGAATTATTCAGTTTGAAATTTCAAGTTGCTACAGGACATTTAGAAGATACAAGCAGAATCAAGGCAATCAAAAGGAATATAGCAAGAATTAAAACAATTCTTCATTCCAGAGATATGCATCTTGAAGAGGTTCCTGCAAGTGCAAGTTAGTAGAGGAGGTTTGGTATGAGTCAGGGTAGACGAAAGATACGACTTGGTAAGGTCGTAAGCAATAAAATGGATAAATCTGTTGTAGTAGTTTATGAATCTTTGATTGCCCATCCTATATATAAAAAGAGGATTAAGAGAAGTAAAAAATTTACAGCCCATGACGAGCAAAATCAATGTAATATTGGTGATATAGTCAGGATAGAAGAAACCCGCCCTTTAAGTAAGACAAAATGCTGGAGGGTTGTTGAAGTAGTGGAAAAGGTGAAATAATTGTGTATTCTGGAGGGGTATTTTTATGATACAACAAATGACTAGATTGAATGTGGCTGATAATTCAGGTGCCCGTGTTATAATGTGTATTGGAATTCCGAAGAATTCGCTCCATCGTTATGCAGGTGTGGGAGATGTCATTACTGCTTCCGTAAAAGAAGCTATCCCGGGAGCGCCTGTAAAGAAAAAAGATGTAGTAAAAGCTGTTATAGTCCGGACAAAAAAGAAGTATCGCCGTGAAGATGGGTCATATATAAGATTTGATGATAATGCAGCAGTACTTGTAGATCATCAGATGAATCCTAAAGGAACCAGAATTTTCGGGCCTGTTGCAAGAGAATTAAGAGCAAAAGACTTTATGAAAATAGTGTCTCTGGCTCCGGAAGTTCTTTAGAAGTTCTGAAACGGAAAGAGGGTAATATCTTTGAAACAAAATGTAAAAAAAGGCGACATGGTTATTGTTATAGCAGGTGACGATAAAGGGAAAAAAGGAAAAGTTCTTAAAGTTTTTCCTAAAAAGCAGAGAGCAATTGTAGAGGGTCTTAATATAGTGAAGAAACATGTTAAAGCCCGTCCTCCTAAAGTACCCCAGGGTGGTATAATAGAGGAATCTGCACCCATTCATATGTCCAATCTTAAGCTTGCTAAATCTGAAGGATAAGGAGGTGTCCTGGTGACCAGAATAAAAGAGAAATATTTAAAAGAAATAGTGCCGTCTCTTATGAAAACCTTTTCTTATTCTAATATTATGCAGGTTCCAAAACTTCATAAAGTAGTTTTAAATATGGGTGTCGGCGAAGCAATTCAGACTCCTAAATTACTGGATGCAGCAGTGCAGGAACTCGGTCTTATTGCAGCACAGCGTCCTGTAGTCTGTAAGGCAACAAAATCTGTATCTGCTTTTAAATTGAGAGAAGGTATGTCTATAGGATGTAAGGTTACTCTGAGAGGAGAGCGTATGGAAGCTTTTCTTGAAAAGTTAATTCATATCGCTTTACCCCGTATCAGAGATTTTCGCGGTGTTTCTTCGAAATCTTTTGACGGACGCGGAAATTATTCCCTGGGAATAAAGGATCATTTGATTTTCCCTGAATTAGAATATGATAAAGTCGAAAAATCCAGAGGACTGGATATTACGATTGTTACAACTGCTAAAACCGATGAAGAAGGCAGGGAATTTATGAGACTTTTAGGGATCCCGATGAGGGAAAATTAATAGAAAAGGCAGGTGAGATAAGAGTTTGGCTAAGACATCGTTAATTGAAAAATGGAAAAAAACTCCTAAATATGCAGTCAGAAAATATAATCGCTGCCGTGAATGCGGAAGACCGAGAGGATATCACAGAAAATTCCATCTCTGTCGTATATGTCTCCGTCTCCTTGCTCACAAAGGATTATTGCCGGGAGTTACAAAATCAAGCTGGTAAAATGTTTTTATTAAATAATTAAGGAGGTGGTAATGATTTATGGCAGTAACTGATCCTATTGCAGATATGTTGACCAGAATAAGGAATGCAAATTCAGCTATGCATCCACAGGTTGATATTCCTGCTTCAAAATTGAAATTAAAAATAGCAAAAGTGCTCAGAGAAGAAGGGTTTATAAAGGATTATTACTTTATCAGAAGTGGTCCTCAGGGCATTATAAGAATATTTTTAAAGTATGCTCCCAACGGTGATAGGGTTATATCCAAACTTTTAAGAATAAGTAAACCCGGTCTTAGAATATACAAAAAGTATAAAAATCTTCCCAGAGTTATCGGATGTATGGGATTGGCAATACTTTCTACATCTAAAGGGGTTATGACTGACAGTAAAGCTCGAAGTATGGGAGTCGGGGGAGAGATTTTATGTTATGTTTGGTAGATTGTGTCGATAAGGAGGGTGTATTGTGTCACGAATAGGTAAAAAGCCTGTAGAAATACCAAAAGGCGTTAAAGTTACACTTGATAAGAGTAATAATATTTTGATTGAGGGTCCCAAAGGGAAACTCTCTCACAGGATACCTGAAACCGTAAAGATTACTCTTGAGGATAAATCTCTCAATGTAAGCTGTGCTTCTGAAGATAAGAATACAAGGGCTTTACATGGACTTACGAGAAGTCTCGTTTCCAATATGGTAGAAGGTGTTTCCACCGGATTTCAGAAAACCCTTTTATTGAAAGGTGTAGGCTACAGAGCAAAGAAATCTGGAAATAAAATTTTACTTTCTATTGGCTATTCTCATACGGTGGAAATCAATCCTATGCCGGGAATAGAACTTGATGTAGAAGGTACAGACAGGATGATTGTCCGCGGTATCGATAAAGTTGTAGTCGGACAGATGGCAGCAAATATGAAAAGTATCAGACCACCTGACCCCTATAAGCAAAAAGGTATTATGTATGAAGGTGAAAGATTGAAGAAGAAAATGGGAAAGGCCGGCAAAGTAGGTAAATAGTTTTTGCCCGGGTTTGAGAGGAGTGAAAGTAATTTGATTACACCAGTAGCCAGAGACAAAGAGAGAGAAAAAAGGCATCTCAGAATAAGAAAAAAAGTTTTTGGAACAACCGAACGTCCCAGACTCTGTGTTTTCAGAAGTCTGAATAATATATACGCTCAGATTATAGATGATGTTAAAGGAGTTACTCTTGTAGCAGCATCTTCACTGGATAAAGATATTAAAGGACAGATAGAAGATAAGGGTAAAAAGGATGTTGCAAAACTGGTTGGAAATGTGGTTGCCAGAAAAGCTCTTGAGAAAAACATTACAAAAGTTGTCTTCGATAGAGCAGGATATAAATATCACGGTAGAGTTAAGGATCTAGGTGACGGTGCAAGAGAACAGGGACTTGTTTTCTAGTACTTATTTTTTCAGAAAGGAGGATGGGTTAACCAGAATCTATCATTATGAATGATAAGAAAAAATTTGACAATATAAAAGAAGAAGGCGAATTTACTGAAAACGTTATAAGAGTTAGCAGAGTATCTAAAGTTGTTAAAGGTGGAAAGAGATTTAACTTTAGTGCTTTAGTGGCAGTAGGAAATGGTAAAGGTAGGGTCGGACTCGGACTTGGAAAAGCTTCCGGAGTTCCTGAAGCAATCAGAAAAGCTGTGGAGGATGCCAAGAAGAATATGGTTGATGTTCCGATAATACATGGTACTATTCCTCATGAAGTTCAGGCCAAATTCAGCGCAGGTGTGGTATTGCTGAAACCTGCCGGACCCGGTACCGGTGTTATAGCAGGAGGTGCGGTAAGAGCACTTGTTGAACTGGCAGGAATAAATAACATATTAACTAAATCTCTTGGTTCTTCCAATGCACTTAATATGGCGAAAGCTACTATTAAATGTCTGGAACTGTTGAAACTCAACAGCAGTATATCAAAGCTCAGAGGAAGAACAGGGGAAGAATCATCATCTCAGAATTAAATAAATTAACGTAAAGGAGGGCTGGCAGGACAGCCAGATGTCTGGTTGTCTGCAGGTATTATGAAATTGAATGATCTTCGACCAGCTGAAGGTTCCACAAAGAAATGTAAAAGAAGAGGTCGTGGTCATGGTAGTGGACTGGTTAAGACTGCTGGCCGTGGAAGTAAAGGACAGAGATCTCGTTCCGGTGGAACAAAGGGTGCTCAGTTTGAAGGTGGACAGACTCCATGGTATCGTAGACTGCCTCATTTAAGAGGTGTTTCGAATCGTAGCCGCAATATAGCTATTTTCCGAAAGGAATACGAGATAGTCAATGTCACCAGTTTAAATGACTTCCCTGAAAATAGTGTAATTACTCCAGAGTTATTAATTGATAATGGTTTAATTAAGAAGAATTATTTTGGAGTTAAAATACTCGGTGAGGGCGAATTGAAAAAGGCTCTTACTGTAAAAGCTCATAAATTTTCCAAATCTGCTCTTGAGAAAATAGGTGCTGTAGGTGGGAAAGCTGAGGTGATATAGTTGCTAGCGGCTTTAATCAGTGCTTTCAAAATCCCTGATATAAGAAAAAGGATATTATTCGTTTTTGCAGGGTTTGCTGTCTTTATATTCACCGTTCATGTAACAGTCCCCGGGGTTAACCGTGTTCTATGGGAGCAGCTCCTGAGTACAGGAGGTCTCGGCGGTTTTCTCGGGATGTTTACAGGCGGAGCTTTGAATAAATTCTCTATCTGTGCTATGGGAATAACTCCTTACATCAATGCATCTATTATCATGCAGTTACTTACTATTGTTATTCCCCAGTTAGAGAAGATGGCAAAAGAAGAGGGAGAAGCAGGACGTAAGAAAATATCACAGTATACGAGATATTTAACTGTAGTCCTGGCTTTTGTTCAGGCAACAACTATGACACTGGGACTTGCTAAATATAAAAGTAATGAGGGACAGCATATCTTTACAATTCTGGATAGTAATCTTCCTTCTTACGAATATGCTCTTTACTGTGCTCTTGTTGTTGTATCTCTTACGGCAGGAACAGCTTTTCTTATGTGGCTCGGTGAACAGATGAGTGATAAAGGTATAGGGAACGGAGTTTCCATGCTTATATTTATCGGTATAGTACTTCGTCTGCCCCATAATGTACTGGATACATTCAAAATAATAAATGCAGGAGAAGTAAGCGGTCTCAGACTTATTGCCTTTGTCGTTATTACTATAGGTTTGATTATGGGTATTATCCTTATACATCAGGGACAGCGCAGAGTACCTGTTCAGTATGCCAAAAGGGTTGTAGGAAGAAAGATGATGGGCGGTCAGAGTACTTATATACCTATAAGAGTAAACAATGCAGGTGTTATATCTATAATTTTCGCCATATCAATTCTTTATTTCCCTATGACTATTATGGGATTTTTCCAGGGGAAAGGAAACTGGTTTATTGATATCTTTACATACTGGTTTCATCCCAGTTCCATTCTCTATAATCTCTCATACTTTTTGCTTGTAGTATTTTTCACCTATTTTTATGCAGCAGTTACCTTTAATATCATGGATATTGCCGATAATATGAAAAAATACGGAGGATTTATTCCCGGTATAAGGCCAGGACCAAAAACAGCCCAGTATCTTGAAAAAATCCTCAGCAGATTGACTTTTGTATCTGCAATGTTTCTTGGTCTTATAGCAGTATTACCTACATATATACTGGAATTAACCAGGATAAGCTGGCAGCTGGGAAGTACGTCTCTTTTAATTATAGTAGGTGTGGCTCTTGAGTTTATGCAGCAGGTAGAAGCGAGACTTGTTATGAGACATTACCAGGGATTTATGAAATAGAGGAGTGTCAAAATGAAATTGATTTTTTTAGGCCCTCCCGGTTCAGGGAAAGGAACACAGGCTAAAACTGTAGCTCAGTATTTCGGTATTCCCCATATATCTACAGGTGATATGCTCAGGGAAGCAGTTTCCAGAGAAACACCTGCAGGTCTTAAAGCAAAAGAGTATATGGGTAAAGGTTCTCTCGTACCTGATGAAATCATAAATGCCATATTGTTAGAAAGAATTGAGAGACAGGATTGTCTCGGCGGGTTTCTTCTGGACGGGTTTCCAAGAAATTTATCTCAGGCAGAATTATTATCAACGAAGCTTGAAAAATTAAAAATTTCTCTATCGGCAGTGATAGAAATAGAAGCTAACTTTGATTCTATTGCAAAGAGAATCTGCGGCAGAAGAAGTTGTCCGAACTGCGGTGCCAGTTATCATATAGAATACAGCCCACCCGATAAAGAAGATATCTGCAATCAGTGCGGAAAGTCACTTGTTCGCAGAGCTGATGATACACAGGAAGTTGTCAGGTTAAGATATTCGGAATATCTTGAAAAAACCAGACCTCTTACTGATTATTACAGGAACAAAGGTATTCTTCATTCTGTTAATGGAGAGGTTTCTATAGATGAAGTTTATAAAACTATAATAGCCCTGGTTGAGAAGTTATGAGTATTATTCTTAAGACTGATAAAGAAATAGAAATAATGAAGGAAGCAGGTAGAATTGCCGCTATAATAAGGGATAAACTGGCAGATATGGTTGAGCCAGGAATTACAACCAGGTATCTGGATAAAAAAGCTGAAAAGCTTATGAAGGATTTCGGTGTAAAAGCTTCCTTTAAGGGTTATAGAGGTTTTCCTGCTCATATAACTGTATCTGTCAATGAAGAAGTTGTTCATGGTATTCCTAAAAGAAGGAAAATAAAACAGGGTGAAATAGTAAGTATTGATTTAGCTGTTATATATAAAGGATATCACGGAGATACTGCCATAACGGTACCTGTAGGTAAGATCCCTGATGACTGGAGAAAGTTGCTTGATGTTACAGAAGAGTCTCTTTTTAAAGGTATTGAACAGGCAAGACCTGGAAATCATTTGAGAGATATTTCCCGTGCCATAGAAACATATGTTACAGCTCAGGGCTTTTCCGTAGTTAGGGAACTTGTAGGACATGGCATAGGCAGAGAGATGCATGAAGCACCTCAGGTTCCCAATTACATATCCTATGATTATAATGTTCCATTAAAATCTGGTATGGTTCTGGCCATAGAACCTATGATAAATATGGGTACTGCAGATGTTGTATGGCTATCTGATAAATGGACTGTTGTTACTAAAGATCGGAAACCTTCTGCTCATTTTGAACATACAGTAGCTATTACCGGAAATGGACCTTTAATCTTGACAAAGTACGAAGGAGGAAGTAAATTATGAAGGTGAAGCCATCAGTAAAACCGAGATGTGAGAAATGTAAGATTATTCTTAGAAAAGGCAGAGTAAGGGTTATATGTGAAAACCCCAAACATAAACAGGTTCAGGGGTAATGTCAGTGAGCAGTGAACAGTGAGTAGTGAATAGAAATTACCACTCACCACTCACCACTCACCATTCACTAATAAAGAAAGGAGTATTAACCATATATGGCAAGAATAGCAGGTGTGGATTTACCCAGAGACAAAAGGGTTGAAATTGCACTGACTTATATTTACGGTGTAGGTCATACTACAAGTAAGAAAATTCTCGAACAGGCCAGAGTGAGCCCTGAAATCAGAGTAAAGAATTTAAGTGAAGAAGAAGTCAGCAGAATACGTAATATACTGGAAAAGAATTTTAAAGTAGAAGGAGATCTCAGAAGAGAAGTTTCCCAGAGTATAAAACGTTTGATAGAAATAGGATGCTATCGCGGTATCAGACATTCAAGAGGTCTTCCTCTCAGGGGACAGCGCACAAAGACCAATTCCAGAACCAGGAAAGGTCCCAGAAGAACTGTCGGAGTCAAGAGAAAGAAAGTTTAACTTACACGATGTAAGACTTGAGTTTATCAAGCATCCCGTTGGAGTAAGTCAGAATATTCGCGTCACGCGTCACGCGTCACGCGTTACGGTTAAATAGGAAGGAGATGGATAAAGTTTGGCAAGAGGTACCAGAAGAACAAAGAAAAAAGAATTTAAAAATATAGTTAAAGGAGTAGCTCATATAAAATCTACCTTTAACAACACTATAGTAACTATTTCCGATACAAACGGATGTGTTATAGCATGGTCAAGTGCCGGCACATCAGGATTTAAAGGGTCGAAAAAGAGTACTCCCTTTGCAGCACAGTTAGCGGCAGAGGAAGTAGCCAGAAAGTCTATGGAACATGGTCTGAAACAGGTAGAAGTATATGTAAAGGGCCCTGGTTCCGGAAGAGAAGCAGCTATCAGATCTTTACAGGCTGCTGGACTGGAAATAAATCTTATTAAGGATGTGACACCTATTCCTCATAACGGGTGTAGACCTCCTAAAAGAAGAAGAGTATAATAAAGGAGTTGATAGTTTGTGGCCAGATATACTGAAGCTGTTTGCAGAAAATGTAGACGTGAAGGAATGAAATTATTTCTTAAAGGACAGCGTTGTTATTCTCCGAAATGTGCCATTGAAAAAAGAAATATGATTCCCGGTCAGCACGGGCACACCAAGAGAGGTAAACTGTCTGATTACGGGGTTCAGCTCAGAGAAAAACAGAGATTACGCAGAGTATACGGAGTTCTGGAAAAACAATTTGAAAATTATTATGAAAGGGCTGCCAGGCAAAAAGGTGTTACAGGCGAAAACCTTATAAAACTTCTGGAAAGACGTCTGGATAATATCATATTCAGACTCGGCTATGCTTTATCCAGGGCACAGGCCAGGCAGCTTGTCACTCACAGGCATTTCAAGGTTAACGGACATATTGTAAATGTTCCTTCTTATCTTACAAAGCCTGGAGATGAAATAGAATTAATAGAAAAAAGCAGAGATATGGTTCCTATAAAAGCAGCTCTTGAAGTCAGTAGTGAAAGAGTATTACCTTTATGGCTTCAGAGAGGTGAAGATATTTTCAAAAGTAAAATCATAGCAGAACCAACTCGTGAGAATATGGATATTCAGATAGATGACAGTCTGATAACTGAATACTATTCTCGTTAGTTTAGTTGAAAGGCGGGTGTTAGGCCGATTTGCCCGGCAAAATAATATAATGCTAAAAATCGAGATACCAAGAGTGGAATGTGAAAAATTAACTCCTACATATGGAAAATTTGTTATAGAACCTTTAGAGAGAGGTTATGGTCATACTCTGGGTAACAGTATTACAAAATTAATGCTTTACTCTATTACAGGTGTGGCTGTGAAATGGCTGAAGATTGAAGGTGTTAAACATCAATTCTCTTCTATACCTGATGTTGTCGAAGATAGCACAGAGGTAAGTTTAAACGTCAAGAGAATGGTATTTAAAACCGATTATACAGAACCATTTTTTATGTATCTGAATACGAATAAGCCGGGTGAAATTAAAGCCGGTGATTTTACTCCTTATCAGGATATAGATGTAGAAATACTTAACCCTGATCTTCATATAGCTACTGTAAAAGGCGACAATTGCAAAGTATCTATGGAGATATGTGTGGAAAGAAGTAAAGGCTATTGTCCTGCAGAAGAGCATAAAAATACTCCAGATGAATATATACCGGTAGATAGTCTATATACCCCTATACGTAAAGTAGATTATTATGTTCAGGATACAAGGGTAGGTCAGATAACTGATTACGATAAACTTGTTATAGAGATAAATACAAACGGAGTGCTTACGCCTGATGAGGCTCTTGATATGAGTGCCCGTATGTTCCAGGATTATCTGAACTATTTTATAGCTCTTTCTGATGATACCTTTGAAGGTATTATGAAACCTACTGTGCCGAAACTGGAAGATGAGATACTTAATAAAGATATTGAAGATCTTAATTTTTCCGTCAGATCCTTTAACTGTCTGAGAAGATACGGCATAGTTTCCGTAGGTGATCTGATACAGAAGACTGAAGAAGAAATAATGAATTTACGTAATTTTGGTAAAAAATCTCTTGATGAGATTAAATTGAAACTGGAAGAATACAATCTGGTATTAAAACAAACTGAAGATTAATCGTTAAGGGGGATAATTATGAGGCACAATAAACGTTCAAGAACATTGGGAAGAGATACAGCTCATAGATTGTCAATGCTCAGGAACCTGACGGTCTCTCTTTTTAAAGAGCAGCCTGAAAAATATAAAGACAGTGAGGGTAAGATACAGACTACATTAATAAGAGCCAAAGAGCTTGTAAGATGTGCTGATAAAATGGTAACCCTTGCTAAAAAAGGAGATCTCCATGCAAGAAGACAGGCCCTTGCCTGGATGAGAGATAAAGATACCACTAAATATCTGTTTGACACAATTGGACCGAAGTTCAAAGAAAGATCAGGCGGTTATACAAGAATTGTTAAAACAGGTATCAGAAAAGGCGACGGAGCTCCTATGGCTATTGTCGAATTAGTAGCAAGCGAATAAATTATGATCAGGGCTGAAGGTCTATCTTTTTGTTATGAAAATGCATCTCATGATGCACTTGATAATATTACCTTCCACATAGAAAGAGGAGAATTTGTAGCAATACTGGGTCATAACGGATCAGGAAAATCTACTTTTGCCAAACTGGTAAATGCCCTTTTACTTCCGACAAAAGGTAAGTTATTCATTAAAGGGCTTCTTACGACAGACCAGAGTAAACTCTGGGATATAAGACAGACTGTAGGAGTTATTTTCCAGAATCCTGATAACCAGTTAGTTGCTACTGTAGTGGAAGAAGATGTGGCTTTCGGCCCTGAAAATTTAGGACTCTCTCCCTCTGAGATAAGGGAGAGGGTGTCTTATGCCCTGTCTGTTGTCGGTATGGAAGAATATAGAACTTCTTCTCCTCATTTCCTTTCAGGTGGACAGAAACAGAAAATTGCCATTGCAGGCATTCTTGCCATGAAACCTGAATGTATAGTGCTTGACGAACCTACTGCCATGCTTGATCCGAGAGCAAGATGCGATATTATTTCTACCATAAAATGTCTTAATAAGGATTATAACATGACCATCCTTTATATAACTCATTTTATGGAAGAAGCGGTAGAAGCAGACAGAATAATAGTTTTAAATAAAGGCTCTATAGAGTTTACAGGAACTCCTAAAGAAGTATTCAGCCAGGTTAAAAGATTGAAAAAACTCCATCTGGATGTTCCCCATATTACTGAACTGGCATCATATCTTAAATCTTCAGGTTTTAAGATTCCTCCCAATACTCTGACTGTAGAAGAAATGCTTACACACTTATGTCCATTAAAATAGACCTAACGGTTTAGTTAAATACTCATAGCCTTTATTTAAAACTATTAATTACACTTACGATTTTATCTATAACTTCAGTTTTTCCTTCCGGAAGTTTCACCTTTTCTGCTACAAATTTCTTTTTCTCCTCTCCGGAGAGTCCGAGATTTTCCGCCTCAGAAATGTAATAGATGATTTTCTCTATAAGTGGACTGTCAATATACTGGTCAAGAACCTGCATGATTTTCTTTGCCATTGGGTAATATTTCACTACTACTTTATACACCGTAGCAAACTGATTTAAAGTATCGAAAAAATTAAATGTCCATGCCATAATATTTGCCTCCTTTATTTTTTGCTTACCATCTTATATATTTACATTCTGTAACTTTTTTATCATTACAGTGTTTTATGGAATCTCCCGAATTGCCTTCAATAGTCAACAAATATCGTGTGTCTGAAGGGTCTACTTCTTTAACGAATCCGGTATGAACGGGTCTGCCTGTTCCCGGGTCAATCTGCAAAAAGATAGCTCCGGGAGAAGGCTTATAAGTCAGTATTTTCTTATCTCTTGCGTAATCTTCCAGCGCCCATGTGTCTGGAGTTTTTACGAAATCTATTTTTGCCTGAGCCATTACCCAGGACACAAATGCAGCGCACCATGGAGCAGGAGAATTTACGCCGACAAATGAAAGGTATTTTCTTACCTGTGGACCGGAATTCGCTCCTTCTATTTCCTTAAAATCCTGCCCGCCTTCAAGGCGTTCATGCTCACAGATTGAAAGAACTTCTTTTACTTTGTTTCCCACTGGAGCATCAAAAGTTTTTGCCAGTTCTTCAAGTTTCGCGACCATACCGGAATAGCTGGATGAATAAATTATATTGCCGTTTATCGTATCCTGAAAAAACAAAGGGCTTTCTTTTTGCTTTATTATAATTGCCATACAATCACCTCCTTAAATCTTAAATAATTTACTCAATAACGGCCATGCGACTTCTTTTCCTATGGCCAGTATGATAACAGTCAGGAGCAGAGCTCCGAAATAACGGGAATAGTTTTTTGCCATACAGCTTTTGCAGTCTTTAACTTCTTCTTTTAATGTTCCGAATTTGTCGCCCAGACTGTCAATAGCTTCAGAGAGTTTTCCTATTACGGCCATGAAATCTCTCTGATTGGCGTTCATCTGGTCGAAGATGTCTTTAATTTTCAGGCTGTCGTCACCCATTGCAATCACTCCTTATTTTCTGTGATTTATTTACAAATATTTTTAAAAATCTTTAAACACCATTTAAAGGGGGTTTAAAGGGCATTTAAAATTA
>CAYSLJ010000015.1:0-63864 GCA_964431735.1 uncultured Synergistia bacterium
TAAGCTCTAACAAATATGCCTGTTCCAGTTTAGATTTTTTTCGGAGGAGCGCCAGACAGGCAAAGCCAGGAGATTTATAATACCAAAATTGATAGTGAAATGGTATAACGCGTAACGCGTGACGGGTTTAATCCCTGCGCATCACGCATTACGCTTTACGCATTACGAGGTCATTATTTATGGATGGTTATGAAAATAACTATAATAAAATCTCTTTCCCTTCAATCTTCACTATTTTAAGTAATTCCCTTTATTCTTTTTATCTGTTATAATTTAAATTACAGATTTCTGTATTACCATTTGATAAAATCCTGTCTCTCGATATATAAGGGTACAGGTAATCCTCGCGTCACGCGTTACGCGTCACGATAATTTAAACGGAGTTTATTGATGAAAGAACTGTATGTATCTATGTTTGACCTGATTATGTGTATGTCCGGCACGATGGATATGATCAATCCATCTGTAGTGGATCACCATAAAAGGGTTGCCTATATTGCATTCAGTATAGGAAAAGAAATGGCCATGTCTCTGGAAGAACAGAACAATCTTATCCTTGCAGGACTTCTGCATGACAGCGGTGCTTTATATTTGAAGGAAAGACTGGCGACTCTTGAATTTGAGCAGGAAAATCCTTACAGGCATGCAGAAAGAGGATATTTATTACTGAGAAATTTTCAACCTTTTCATAAAATAGCACATATGGTACGTTACCATCATACTCCCTGGACAGACGCTATGACCGGCCATATAGATATTCCCCCGGAAAGTCATATCCTTCATCTGGCAGATAGAATAAGTGTGCTTATTGATAATAGAGAGAAAAATATTGTCTGGCGAGGTAAACATATTATTGAACAGATTAATAGATTTTCCGAAAAATTATTCAATCCTGATTTGCTGGATGTTTTTAAGAGTTTATCATGTAAAGAATCTTTCTGGCTTGATGCATCCTCTCCGTTTATAGGTTTTATTCTTTCCAGAAGGACAAAATTACCGTCAATTGAATTAAATCTGAAAGAACTTATCAATCTGGGAAAACTCTTCTGTCAGATT
Source organism: uncultured Synergistia bacterium (assembly GCA_964431735.1). Lineage (GTDB taxonomy): Bacteria > Vulcanimicrobiota > SpSt-956 > SpSt-956 > JAKJGF01 > CALARM01. The sequence goes on from CAYSLJ010000015.1 coordinate 1,057, forward strand.
ATAGATTTCAGAAGCCACTTTACTGCTACCCATACGAGCGGTGTGGCGGCAAGTGCTGAAACTCTGGCCGGACTGGCAGGTTTTTCTGAAAGAGAATGCCATTTGATGCGACTGGCAGGATATCTTCATGATCTCGGTAAGCTTGCAGTCCCTTCAGAGATTTTAGAGAAGCCGGGTAATTTAACAGAAGAAGAGTTCGGTATCATTCGTTCTCATACGTACTATACATACATTACACTTGAACATATCAGTGAATTCGACGTTATTAACAGCTGGGCTTCCTTTCATCATGAGAGACTTGATGGCAGGGGATATCCATTTCATCTCAATAAACAGGATTTATCAATAGGATCGCGAATTATGTCTGTAGCTGATGTATTTACCGCACTGACTGAAGACAGACCATATAGAACCGGTATGGACAGTGAAAGAACAATGAAAACTATCCGGACTATGGCAGAAAATTCAGCGCTGGATAAATATATTATTGAACTGCTTGAAGATAATTTTGATGAGATTAATAGCTGCCGGGCGGAAGCCCAGGAAATGGCAAGAAAAGAATATAAGGAGTTTGAAGAATCCGGAAATAAGGAGATGAGCTTATGAAAGAACATCCATGGCATGAAGCATTAACCGTATCAGGTATTCCGGAAGAATATAAATATGTGAGAACCCAGAAATGTAGTAAATGTGGCGGAACACTTGAGAAAAAAATGCAGGCTCTTCTTTTCAGTGAAGAGCAAAAACCTTATGATTTATTGACCTGTGAGTGTATTCACTGTCACGAGGAAAAGAAATTTTATTTTGATATAAGCAGCTTTTTCGGAAAAAATATATAATTTCTAATATAAAATTATGTTTTTATTATGTGTCATAGGAAAAATCGAAATATGTAACGCTATATGGTTAAAGGTAAATGTGGATATATTTCCTGTATTACCCGTTTCTCATATAAATTCCTGTTTACCTGTTACGAAAAGAACGATTTTGTTCTGGAGAGGAAGTTAATTTTGATAACTCATAATCCCAATCCTATAGATGAACTTACACTGGAAAAATTAAGAGAAGCAGCAGGTAAAGGGCCTGTTCTTATTCTAACCCATCACAATCCGGACCCTGACGGACTTGCATCCGGTTATGCTCTTTCAATACTCTTAAAAAAAGCCTGGGGTATACAGAGTAAATTGATCTATACAGGACTGGTTGGAAGAGTGGAAAACAGGGCAATGCTTAAATATCTGACGCCTGAATGGCAAAAACAGAAGACTATTAGAAAATTTGATTCTTATTCGGCTGTTGCCCTGGTAGATACACAGGCAGGTTGTGGAAATCATATCCTGGCAAAGAAGTTCTGTCCGTCTATAGTAATAGATCATCATCAGTCAGTACTGGGCTCCGGGGAATATATTAAATATGTTGATATAAGAACTGAAATAGGTGCCACATCAACTATGCTGTTTCAGTATCTGGAAGCAGCAGGGATAGAAATACATGGCCGCCTTGCTACAGCACTTTTTTACGGGCTTAAAACAGATACAAGAGGATTATCACGAAGCACTACATCTTCTGACGAATATGCCTATTTCAAACTTTTATCCAATGTAGATCATCATAAATTATCACAGGTAGAGCAGGCCCAGTTACCGCCTATCTATTTTCGTGCCTTTGATAACGCCCTTCGTTCCACCAGAGTTTACGGTAAAGCTGTAATAACAGTACTTGAACAGATGCACAGCCCTGACCTGCCTGCAGAGATAGCAGATTTGCTTATAAGACTGGCCGGCACAAAAGCTGCACTCTGTATGGGCCAGTATAATGACACGCTTAATCTGTCGCTCAGAACAACTCCAATCTATCCTTATGCCGGTTCTCTTATTCATCAGATACTTGATGGTATTGGCGTGGCAGGAGGTCACAGAGTTATGGCAGGAGGTCAGGTGCCTCTTGGAAAAACTGCTCCGAATACAGTAGAGGCAGAAATAACAGTGAGATTTCTTCAGGCCATGGGAGAAAAGGGGCCGGGGAAACCGTTGCTGGTTGTCGAAGAACCATAAAAACACTTTTTATCTGGCTATGCCATAATATTTAATGGCAGTTGATAACTTATGCCATTCATAGAAGAAAAAGTAGACAGATATAAATACTATTACTGCAACATGTAATCTGGTATCAAAAAAATATAAATAGTGAATAGTGATATAAAATTCACTAATGGTAACAAAAAAATATGAAACATGCTCCTGTCCCTGGCCGGGCTCTGGAGGAAAAGATATGCCGTATTAAAAGAGAGTTATAAATTATATAGACGCAAAATATTAAAAGTCTGTAAAACCAGTTTGCCACACAACAGGATCATATCTTTTCCGGAAGATTCCGGTCAGGGACAGGTTTTAGAAATGTATACTGATTTATCTGAAGCGGTACTAAGATGTTATATCCATATCTTTAAATAACATATAAGGAACCCTGGCTCCGGAAGACATTGAGTAGTAAAGCTCCTTACTCATATCGATTAGCTGGTTCTTCAGTAAATTGTACAGATTTCCGCTTATAACAGTGTTTTTTATTCTCCCTGCTATTTTCCCATGTTCTACTTTGAAACCATGGATTACTGTACCGGCAAAATCTCCGTTCTGGATATTCCCCATAGAGAGATCTGGCGCTGACTTTACAAGTATACCTTTTTCCATGGAAGACAGAAGTTTTTCATAAGAAGAATTACCGGGATTGATTGTAATACATGAAGAATTTATGGAAGGATAATATTCATAACTTCTGCCTGTAATCCAGTTTTTACGAAAACCATTGCCGGAAGAAGGCATGTTTAGTTTGACACTGTTTTTAAGATCCAGAAGAAACCCTTTAAGAATCCCTTTTTCTACAAGAGGAGTCTTCTGTGACGGTACACCTTCGTCATCAAAAGGGCAGGAATTTGTGCCGCTTTTTATGGTCGGATCATCATAAATACTTATATTTTCATTAAATATTTCCTGTCCGAGTTTTGAATAAAGAGGAGATGTTTTCCTGTATATTCTGTTACCATCAACACCTGTAACAAAAATACTGAAAAGTTCTTCCACTGCATCGGGAGAAAATAAAACAGGATATTTCCCGTTCTGTATTTTTACGACAGATAGGCCGTGCTTTATATCGAATAGCAGTTCAGAAATTAATCTTTTTTCTGTTGTTTCTCTGTCAGTAAACCCTTTCCATATTTCAAATATATCATTTTCCCTGGTAAATTCTGTCATAACCATTATGGAATAATAATTTTTTCTGTAATGTCCTCTGAAGCCCGGTGATGTAAGGATATGAACTTCTTCCTCCCTTTTTTCAAAGGTTATATTTACATTTATCTTTTTATCAAAATCTCTTATTTCATTGATTATATCTTCTCCTATGGAAACAAGGCTGTTTATGTCAATATTATCTACGTTCCTGTCCCTGTAATCGCCGGAACATTGTTCATGTTTTCCTGAAAAAGAAAATCTGGAATCGTCGCCGAATTCGGCGCTCGAAATAGCTTTTTCTATAATGTTTTCGTCTGTTTTGCTGGAAGTAACAAAACCTATTTTACCGTCTTTCCTGACCCTTAAACCTGCCCCCTCACTTTCTTTCCCTGTCATACTCTGCAATTCATTTTTTTCAAATTCTAACTTTTCGCTGGAATTTTTCAAATAAAATAATTCACTTTCTTCTGTCTCAGAAGAAGATTTATCTAAAATTTTTTCCAGATATTCCATTAAGATTCACCTCCTACCGATACATTCTGTATCCTTATATGGGGCCCCGATTCCGTTGTCGCAAGAGGCCACTGCTCGCCTCTGCCGCATCCTCCCCCGGAATCATTTATTTTAAAATCATTTCCTGTCATATCTATATTTTTTAATGTTTCAAAGAGATTACCCGTTATTTTTACATCCCTCACCGCTTCTGAAATATGTCCGTTTCTTATCATGTAACTGTAAGCAGGTGCGACTGTAAACATTTCCCCCCCCATGCCATAAAGGAAATCTATGGCATAAATACCGAGTTCTATATCTTTTATCATATCGTCAAAATTGGAAGTTCCCCCTTCTATACAGGTATTTCTCATCCTGCATATGGGAGGGAAACGATAGTCTACCGAACGTGCGGAACCTGTAGGTTTTTCTCCTAAAATGGAGGAAGTTTCTCTGGAATGAAGCCTGCCTGTGAGAACCCCTTCTTTTATGAGATACGTTTTTTCTGTTTTTACTCCTTCGTCATCATATTTCATGGAACCTCTTGAGCCTGTATCAAGACCTGTATCATAAATACTCAGGATTTTACTGCCGAAAACTCTTCCCAGACTCATTTCTTTCTTTAAAGAATCACTTTTATAAAAATGATCTGCCTCACATGTGTGGCCGAATGCCTCATGTGCAAAAGTGCCTGTTACGGCAGGATCACATATTACAGTATAAATACCTGATTTTACTTTCGGTGCATCCAGGAATTTTATGGCAGTCTTACATGATGTTTCTATTTTTTCTTCCAGATTGCGGCATACATCGAAATTATTTGAACTGCCGTTTGTAACGACAGCAGGCTGTGTAATACCGTCCTTTGCAGCAATAATCTTCACTGTAATATAGAGATCCAGAAGTTCCTGTTCTATAAAGGTTCCTTCAGAGTTACAGAAATATTTCTTTTTAAACTGATCATAATAGGCAAGGAAAGAATTTTTTATAAGGTCTCTATCATAATTAAGTATTATTTTATTATAATCATCAAGAAGTTTTTTCTTTTCCTTCAAGGTCATATGTCTCGGATCTGACACTGGTTTTATTTTTACTATGTCCACTACAGAAGGAACAGGAGCGAGCATAATTTTACGTCTTCCTACATGTTTTGCATGGTCTATTGCTCTGGCTGCAAAGTCAGGAAGTAAGGTGATATTATTGAATGAAATAAACCCCCATCCTCCGTTTACGAGAGCCCTTATATTGCCGCCAGATTCAAAAGACGTGCCAATCTTTTCCGTTTCATCTGTATTTATGGCGATTTTTGTAGTCTCATAATCTTCTATTCTTATCTCCATGTAATCACAGAGATGTTTGAATTTCTTTATTGTTTCAGTCATTATGTCCTGCAATTTTTTTGCCTCTTTTCTATATCAGGTCTGCGAAAGGTGAAGTCACGGGTGATCCAGGCGTTTAATTAAACACCCCTTCTCTCACTTCACCCATTACTGAGTTGAGCATAAATAATACATAAACCCTCCCGTAACGCGTTATGGGAGGGAGACCTTTATTACATGCGTACGCTCAAGGTCAATAATAACTCACTCTTAATGCTTCTTCCAGAGTAGTAATTCCTGAAAGAACATAATCTATAGCTTTCTCCCGAAGAGTGTGAAATCCTTTCTCGTGGAAAACTTTTTTTAATTTATTTATGTTTTCTCCTTCTGCTATGGCTTCTTTCAATTCCGTATCAAAGATACATATTTCGTATATCCCTGTTCTTCCTGAATAACCGCTGTTGTGACATTCACTGCATCCTTTTCCCCTGTAGAGGGAAACATTCTTTCTGCCAGGAAAATATTTTTCTATAATTTCAGGAGAAGGAGTGAATTGTTCTTTGCAGTTTTTGCAGATCTTTCTTACCAGTCTCTGAGATATGGTTCCTTCAAGAATGGAAGCCAGCAGATATGGTTCAAGACCGAGATTTTTCAGGTAATCTACAGACTGAAATATGTCGGGACAGGGTAACTGCACTATGATAAGATGTCCCGTAAGAGCTATTTCGGAAATCATCATCGCTGTTTTACTGTCTGAAACCTCTCCGACAAATATCACGTCAGGGTCCTGCCACATGATCCCTTTCAATAATTCATAATAACCTTCTCCATCATGATGGACCTGTATCTGAGATATACCCTTCATAGGATATTCGATGGAAGATTCCAGCGTCATAATACTGGCATGTCCCCCGGTTTTTGAATGAATATAATTCAATGCGCCATGACAGGTAGTAGTTTTACCGCTCCCTGATGTTCCTGTAACAATTACAAGGCCGAAGGTTTTGTTGAATATTTTCTTTACTGTCTCAAGGTCTTCTTTCTCGAAATGGAGCAGTTCCAGCCCCTGCTCTACTGTTGCCTTTGCTTTTTCCATAGATTTAATCCTCATTGTAACCCTTTCTCCGTATATAACAGGAATTATTCCGATTTTTATATCAAATCTCCTGTCACCTCCAGTGATTTTATCTGTTTCTATCATTATTTTCCCTGTCTGTACCTTTTCCGTTATGTCCGAATCCATGTCTGCCATATACTTTAATCTTATTATCAGTTCTTCTCCCGTTTCAGGAGACAGTAATTTTATATCTTCAAGGGAACCTTTAATGCGATATCTGACCATAAGACCGTCTCGTAAAGGTTCTAAATGTATATCACTGGCCTTATCGCTGAAACTATCCAGAAATAACCTGTCGGCGAGATTTTTTATCAGTACATCTTTTTCATCGGAAGAAGTGATAATATTACTTACAGTTCTTATTTCCCTGCTGTCCGGTATGTTTTTTCTTTCAAGTTTTTCTTCGAAAAATTTGATTGATTCTTTAAAATCCTTTTTTGAAAGAACGAAATCAGTACCGCTTGATTCCATAAAAGATACAAGGTCACGCCTGTAAAAACGCCATTTTTTACCTACTTTAAATCCCTGTAATTTACCGCTTTTAAGCCATCTGGCAAAGGTAGGTCTGGAAATTTTTAAAAATTCTATGGCCTGATCTGCATCAAAAATTTCTTCTGCCATGTTTATTCCTCCTTTATTATTTTGTATTTCTATATATCATTATATATTATTAAGTATTAAAAGTCAAGGTCTATTTTGCAAAAATATTTTTGTGATAGAATTATCTTGTATTGGTACGGAATTTCACGTAAAATAATATATAATTCAGAGGGAGGTGATGTTAATGAAACCCGGGTTTATGATATTCGCTATAATTATTACTTCAATATTATTCTGCGGCTGTACACAGAACAGCAAGGAACGCATCAAATTAACAGGGAATAAGTTATCTTTAAATACCGGTCTTTACCGGATGGAAATGGAAAAAGAAACAGAGAAAACAGAACAGTATGTAATAGCAGGTGCCGCTTCCCGCAAAAACAAAGAAGACTGTTATGATATGGCTCTTTTTGCAATTCCATATGAAAAGATGAAAGAATTTACAAAACAATATGGCGATTGTTTTACATGAGGAAACCCTAGAACTGGTGCAGTTCAAAGTGCTTCTCTCAATCTTGTTGTTCTTGGCTATGGAGTAATAACTCAGAATAAGCTGAAAGAAATAGAAAAACTTTCGTCGGGAGGCAAAAAACCCGTTGTTGAGATGAAAATATCAAAATTGAAAACTGTAAAAAGCCTGTATAATAATAACGGAAAAATGGTTGACTGCAGTATGAATATGGAATTTTATTTAGTAAAAGATGCAAAAATTATTAAGGAAAATTATTTATAATATTTCAGTAAATATTCAAGTGACGCGTAACGCGTCACGCGTCACGCGTTACGAATCTTTATAAAGGAGTGTTTATATTGAAAGAACCTGTTCCGGTAAATATCAGTAAAGAAGCAAAGGATTTTTTAATAACGTTTAAGAATGATTTTTACCCTGAAGAATATAAAAATTTTCTGAAAGTGAGAGAAAGAAGGGAACAACATGGCCTGTTTTTGCAGATGTTTTTAAAAGCCTATGGTAATAAACTTGTTGAATCTATAGAAGAAAAAAGTATAGGAAACGTACCGGTACGTATGATAACTCCTGTGAATTATGACAGTTCCCGTGATGATAAAATTGCCATATATACCTTCGGGGGTGCTTATTATTTTGGCACACCTGTTTCATCACTTTCTACCGGTCTTGCTTTTGAACTTGGCTTAAAGGTCTGTGCCATAGATTACCGGCTCGGCCCGGAATATCCCTATCCTGCCGCACTGGAAGATAGTTTTTCTGTTTACAGAGAAATCATAAAAGATGTTAAAAATATTGTCTGGCTCGGTGATTCTGCGGGAGGTCATCTGGCACTTACAACACTCCTTAAAGCACAGAATGAAGGTCTTCCTCTGCCTGCCGCAGTGGCTCTCTGTTCGCCATGGACGGAAGCGGAGAAGTTAAGCGATACTTGTTTTACTCTTGACGGTTATGATCCTGTTCTTTCTTATGATACTTTTATTAAACCCATGGCAGAAGAATATTTTAAAGGCTATAATACTGAAGATCCTCTTGTTTCACCTGTTTACGGAACTTACAGTAAAAATTTTCCGCCTGTTATAATTACAACAGGCACAAGGGATCTGCTGTTAAGTGATTCTGTGAGACTGCAGAGGCAGTTGAAAAGATGCGGTGTTACGGCAGAGCTGAATGTATGGGAAGGCATGTGGCATGTATTTGAAGCCTTTGGATATCCTTATATACCTGAAGCAAAGGAATCTCTCAGGGAGATAGCAACTTTTCTGGGTGATTACCTGTAGTTGAAGAAGGAATGACAATTAAATAACTGTCCCATATATATTAAATCGTGACACGTAACGTGTAACGCGTGACGTGAGCAAAGAAAAAATATAATAAAGTTCTACAGGATCATGTTTTTCCCTGAAGAGTCCGGCGTGGGACAGGTTTTAGAGATTTGTATTAACTTATCTGGAGCGGTACTCAGTAAAATGATATAAGGAGATGTTATAAATGAATGAAGAAAGGGATGTGTTTTTTATAGAAGTTCAGAAAATTCGTCAGTTATGGGTACAGGTAATCATATTTTTACCTCTTGCACTGGTGTTCTGGCACTGGAATGATTTAATAAAACAGCCAGTTACGTTAATATTTCCTCTGATGATGGGAATACTATGTCCTGTATTAATTTATCTATCCAATCTCAGGACAGAGGTCCGACGGGATGGATTGTATTTTCGTTTTTTTCCTTATCATTTATCTTTTTGTAAAATAAACCTGAGTGATATAGATAAATACGAAGTAAGAACTTACAGACCCATAATGGAATACGGAGGTTGGGGAATTCGTTATAGTTTGAGCTATGGAAAGGCATATAATGTAAGCGGAAATCTCGGTATCCAGCTTGTTCTTAAGAATGGAAGCAAAATATTATTCGGTTCTCAAAAACCGGAAGAATTTGTAGAAGCACTGAAGAAGGTTGTCGCTGGCAACTAATTACCTGAACAGATAATTCACTGACCATTTATAAATTTTATATGGGAATCGTAACGAGTTCCTTACGCGTTAGGGAATAACGGATTTTCATTCTTCGTTGTGACTGAACCGGTCATGGCTGTTAGTCAGTGAGCAGTTACCGGTGATCGGTGAATATAGTCGATAGTTTTCAGAAGTTATAGTTTAGAGTTTATTTCTCAACCCTCAACTTTATGTAACGCATCACCCATTACGCATCACGCCTTACGTCTCACGTTTCATAATAAACTCAGTGATATCCTTCCCCTGTCAATATCTACATCCAGAACCTTTACTTCTACTACCTGTCCTACTGAAAGAACTTCAAGGGGATGTTTTATGTATCTATCTCCCATCTGTGATATATGAATGAGTCCGTCCCTTTTTACGCCAAGATCCACAAAGGCTCCGAAATCTATGACATTCCTTACAGTTCCTTTCATTGTCATACCCTGTTTTAACTGTTCCATAGTGAGAATATCTGTCCGAAATATCGGTTTCGGTATATCTTCCCTTACGTCTCTTCCCGGTTTTTTCAATGCTTCCAGTATGTCCTGAAGGGTAAGTTCTCCTATGTTCAATTCTTTTATCAGTTCTTTTACCGATAATTTTTCAATAGAACTTCTTATATCCTTCCATTTTGATTTTGTTTTCAGATCCAGAATATCAAGGCCCAGTTTATGAAATAAAGCTTTTACCGCTCCATAAGATTCCGGATGAACGGGAGTACTGTCAAGTGGGTTGTCTCCGTCCAGTATTCTCATAAATCCCGAGCACTGAGTGAAAGTTTTTTCTCCCAGGCCCGATACATCGAGTAGTTCCTCTCTGTTTTTAAACTCACCTTTTTTCTGTCTGTAAAGAACTATGTTTTTTGCAAGCTTTGAATTCATGCCTGAGACATATTCCAGAAGTGACGGAGATGCAGTATTTAAATTGACTCCCACTTCATTTACGACAGATTCTACCACATTACCGAGAACCCTTGTGAGTTCTTTCTGATCTACATCATGCTGATACATGCCCACACCTATAGCTTTCGGTTCTATTTTTACAAGTTCGGCCAGAGGATCCTGGAGTCTTCTTGCAATGGACACTGCTCCTCTTATACTTACATCCATATCTGGAAATTCATCTTTTGCAAGAGGTGATGCGGAATATACGGAAGCACCTGCTTCACTTACTATGGTAAATGCCGTGCCTGCAGGGAATAGAGCCATTGCTTCTGCAAGGAATGCTTCTGTTTCACGGCAGGCAGTTCCATTGCCTACAGCTATGAATTTAATATTATTTACCTTTATAAATTCTGCAACTATTTTTTTAGCCTCTTCTTTTTTAGATTGAGGAGGATGGGGGTATATTGTAGCGGTTCCCAGGAGTTTCCCCGTTTCATCCACTGCGGCAATCTTACATCCTGTACGAAATCCCGGGTCTATTCCGAGAACCCTGTGCCCTTTCACAGGTGGCAGCAGAAGGAGGCTTTTCAGATTTTTTGAAAATACTTCTATCGCCTGTTTTTCTGCTTCTTCTGTCTTGTGTTTTCTCATTTCCCTTTCTATGGAAGGCCATAGCAATCTCTTAAAGCCGTCCTGAAGAGCCTGTATGAAATATTCCGTATCGCCACTGTATCCGAAAACATTCTTTAGTCTCTGAAGTATTTTTTCTTCATCTATCTCTATTGATACCTTCAGATGTTTTTCCCTGTTTCCTCTGTTTATGGCAAGAATTCTGTGGGGAGGCATGGAAGAAAAGGATTCGTTATAATTATAATATATTTCATAATTGGTTTTTGCCTCTTTGTCTGATGCTGTAGAAGTTACCCTCCCTTCTTTTGCCACCGTTTCTCTCAGAAAATTTCTGACTTTTATATCTTCGGAGATTCTTTCGGCTACTATGTCTTTGGCACCGTTAATAACATCTTCAACCGTATGAACCTGTTTTTCGGGATTTATATATTTTACAGCTTCTCTATCTATATCTTCTTTTTTCTTATTTTCATTGCCAATCAGATCTGCCACAGGTGTAAGGCCTTTTTCTTTTGCTATACTGGCTTTTGTGTTTTTCTTCTGTTTATACGGAAGATAGAGATCTTCAAGTTCCTGTAGTTTTGTGGCTTTTAAGATTTTTTCCCTGAGTTCTTCAGTCATTTTCCTCTGTTCTTCTATAGATTTTATTATATGTTCTTTTCTTTCCTGGAGGTTTCTCAAATAAGCAATTCTTTCTTCTATGTGTCTGAGGACTTCCTCGTTCAAGTTTCCTGTTACTTCTTTTCTGTATCTTGCAATAAACGGTATTGTGTTGCCTTCATCCAGAAGCTTTATCGTTTTTTCTACCTGTGAAGGTTTAATGTTCAATTCCTGAGCAATAATGACAATGAAATCCATATATATATGAATCCTTTCCCTGTATAATTTCTGGTAAAAGTGTGTTTCTGAAACATTAACAAAATACAGTATAAAAGTCAATGAATTTTTTTAGATAATGATTTTTGATAGTGTTTTTTTACGACAGGTAGATTCATTTTTACTGGAAATTATAATTGATTTTATAAATCTATTAATTAGTGAATAGTGAGTAGTGAATAGTGAAAAGTAAGTTAAATCCAAATTTTTTCACTTTTCACTTTGAATATTCTGTGATAAATTTCTTTTTCCATTGTATATAAAATCACCTGCCATTTTTAAACGCAATCTGACATTTTTATTTACTAACTTAATACCATTTAGCTATCAACTATAGCGCTTTGCCTGCCTGGTGCTCCGGAGAAAAAAATATCACGGCAGCACAAGTCTATTTGAATAGAATATAATGCAAAGTGGCATGATGTAAGTTTTAACAAATATGCCTGTTCCAGTTTAGATTTTTTTCGGAGGAGCGCCAGGCAGGCAAAGCCAGGAGATTTATAATACTAAAATTGATAGCGAATTGGTATAAGCATAAATAATACATATTATGAGCTCGTGACGCGTAACGCGTGATGGGAGGAAAATGTTTATTAAATGCTTATGGTCGGGTCAATAAAATGGCATGTTTTCTGCTGGTTTTATACAGGGGTGATGTTATGAAAAAAGTAATTATTATAGGTGCAACATCCGGTATAGGAAAAGAACTGGCCCGAATATTTTCTCGTAATGGATATACTGTCGGTATTGCAGGGAGACGAATAAATCTTCTGGAAGAATTAAAGAAGGAACTTTCCGGTGACGTACATTCTCAATATATTGATATTACAGATACCGATACAGCAATAAGTTCCCTGGAAAAATTGATTTCGGACATGAATGGCACTGATATGATTATAATAAGCTCCGGTACCGGCCATGAAAACCCTGAACTCGAATGGAGTCTGGAAGAGGATACGATAAAGACCAATGTCACCGGCTTTACAGCTATGGCAGGTGCAGGTTTTCGTTATTTCGTTAAAAAAGGGGGCGGTCATCTTGCTGCCATATCGTCTGTAGCTGGTATAAGAGGTGCCGGAGATGGACCTGCTTATAACGCATCAAAGGCTTTTGTTTCTAATTATCTGGAAGGACTCAGGCACAGAGCTGTGAAAATGAAGATACCTGTTATCGTAACAGACATAATACCGGGTTTTGTTGATACTGCCATGGCAAAGGGAGAAGGGCTTTTCTGGGTGGCTCCATGTGAAAAAGCTGCCACACAGATATATATGGCTCTGGAAAAAAAGAAAAATAAAGTTTATATAACAAAAAGATGGGCTCTTATAGGAGCATTGTTGAAAATTATGCCTGATTTCATTTATTATAAATTTTAATTATATACCCTGGAATCGTGACGCGTAACGCGTAACGCGTCACGGGAGGGACAAAATCTCATGCTTCGTTGTGAACGAACAGGTCATTGTTGTCAGTCATTGTAAAAAGTTACTGTGAAAATTTCAATTCTTTATATCCGCTATCTTCATCGTTTTCCCTTGTAAATTTTATATCTTTTATATTGCCGAGAACTATTTCTGCGGTGGTGTAAATCTTTGAGCCTGTCATCAGATGTCCTCCGTAAGTTCTGCCTTCTCCGTCGGAAACAGATATATGAATATGTGAACCGCATGTAGAAGAAAGAGTTCCCGTAAGAGAAACTATTTCGAAATGTCCCTTTAATATTGCTGTTTCATTTTTATTTGCAAATCTTATGGACGCTTGGGTAAGGCTTCCGCAGCAGGTTATAATATAGCCTGCTTCAAGATTATGTTCTTTAGTGAATTTATCCAGCTCTTCTTTCAAATCCTGGCCCGGTCTGAGTCTTAACCCGTAGATTTCCGTGGTGCATGGGCCGGTAAATTCAGGTTCTTTAATGGATTCTCCCGCAGTGGTTTTGCCTGCAAATAAAAGAGATAGAAAGAAAAAAAAAATTATTAAGATAAAGATTTTTTCACCACTTTTATGAATCTTAACTCTGAACATTCTGTCTGACCCTTTCAAGAGTTCCCGATTTCATAAATTTCGATGCTTCTTCAAGGGCTTTCTTCTGACTCTCTTCATAAAGGGACATCATTGTAGAAGCTTCCTGACTGAATTCGTTCTTATGAAGCCATTCATAGGCTATATATTTATCCTGTGCCTGACCGTAGACATTTACGAGATCAGTCATTGTTTTTACATCTTTTTTACTGAAGCCGAACGTATCCTCTGTGGCATTCATAGAGTTAAGAAGTTTTCTCAGAGATTTACGTCCTTCATGGAATGTTTCTGGATTTTTATGCTGAAGTCCTACCTCTTCTACCGTGTCTAACAGTTCCCCCATGTTTTTACTCAGAAGTTCTCTGTCTTTTGCCTCCAGTTTATGTGGCTTTGAACTTTCCGGCTCTTCAGGGTTCCTTAAAATTTTCAGAGCCTTATCCATATCTTCTTTCCTGAAATCCTTATAAGTTTCCTGGAAATTTTCAGCCTGTTTATCTCTGTATGCATCAATTTCTTTCTGAATTTTCTCCGGTATTTTGCCGTCTGGATAGATCTTTTTCAGTTCTGTTTCAATAACGGATATATCTTTATATTTCCCGAGACTGCTTGCAAGGGACTGAATTTTCTTCATAGATTTTTTAAAATCTTTTCTGTCATAACTGTCTTCAAATGCTTCTGCTACAGGCTGGAAAGCCCTTATCAATCTTCTTATATTTGACCTGTCCACTTCTTCCGGTGTAGGATGTTTGCCCAGTTCTTCAACGGTTTTTTCCATTGCATCCAGGGCTGGGAAGAGCTTTTTCTCCATTGTAGGATAAAGAGGTTCGTCTCTTTTTTCAGGTTCAGCTAAAGAGCCGTATATGTCTGTTGTACCTTCGAGAAAGAATTTTTTCTCCTTTGTTGTTTCTTCAGAAGATTTTCCTTTAGTTTTTTCAGAAGACTTTTCTTCAACCTGTGAAAAATTATTGTCTTTATAAAATTTTGTAGTTTCTTCCAGATGCCTGTTCAGGTTTTTTCGATCCACCTTCTGAGAAGAAATGGAAGCCTGCTGTGTCCCTGCCAGTCTTTGCCCTGCCTTTGTTCCGTAATTACCGGCTATTAAATATTGATCGTTTGATTGTATATTCATGACTTTTATCTCCTTTATGTTCAGATTACAGGAAAATTTATTTTTTAAAGATTAAATGACCTCGTAATGCGTGATGCGCAGGGATTAAACCCGTCACGCGTTACGCGTTACGACAACTTAAATTCTAATAAATTATGAAAACACTATAAACTATGACATGTTAAAAATAACATATAAAAAAATACAAGTAAATATAGGAGAAGTTAAATTTTTGTTAATTTTTTATTAAAAATTTTATCTATAATATTACTGAGCCCTCTCGTGACGCGTAACGCATAACGCGTCACGAGAGCCTTAACTCAGTAACAATAAAAAACTGTCACAGAGAGAGGAATTTCGTGACAGTTCTTTTTGTAAGTTAAATTATTTTTCCACGCCTGCTTCGATTTTTACCTGAAAATCTGCCGGTTCTGCTTCTCTTTCTTCTTTTATTTCAAACCAGTGAACTTTTTCTCCTGATTCTATGAGCTTTTCCACAGTCCCTTTTATTGCTTCTTCAAAGCTCTGGTTTGAATTACCAACAAATTCCATCATTTTAATCATTTCTAATTAACCCTCCATTATTTTTTATCCAATCTCATTTCTCTGAAAACCTCTGTAGCTTTTCTTATAACATCATAATCTTTATCAGATGTTTCGCAATAATGACTTGTCTTGATTAATTTTCTTATTTCTTCTGTTTCTTTATTATCTCCTACAGACATATAGGCTTTCTTTATAAGTTCCATTTTTTCCGGAGCTATTTCCTTTCTTATGACAATAGGCCCTGTAGGAATCGGTTCGGATTTTTTTATTATTATTATATCCTTCAGCCTTGGATCCTTATTGTCCAGGAACAATCTGCTGTATACTGCGCCTCCGTCTACATAGCCATTGTAAACAGCCAGAAAGGCTGCTTCATGATCCCCTGTAAAAAGATATGAGGAAAAAAATTTTAAATTTTTAATACCACTGCCTGCCATCATAGACACAGGTATAAGATAACCTGATGTGGAATCTTTATCGGTAAAAGCAAATTTTTTACCCTTCAGATCGGCAAATTTTTTGATGCCGCTGTCTTTTCTCACAATAATACAACTTCTGTAAGTAGGTTCTTTTTCTGTTATGAAATTTGGCTGTACTATAGGAATTACACCTGCAACCTCATGGGCTTTTATATAGGAAAGGGCTCCCAGATAAGCCATATCAACTTCTCCGTTTTTCAACCCGTTTATAATATCTTCATAGGATTTTTTTGTGTCTATTTCTACAGGTATGCCTGTCTGATCTGTAATATAGTCTGCAAGCAGTTGCCACCCTTCTATAAGTTTTAATTCACTTTCTATCGGTATACAACTCAATACAAGGGGCTTTTCTTTTGCTGTACTTACAGAAGTAGGAGAAGGAACAGGCGTATTTATAACAGTTTCCCTCCTGCAGGAAGACAGAAGAATAATTAAGATAAGTAACAGGAAACATATTTTTTTCATAAATTCAGGTGAATGACAGTTTCTATACCTTTAAATTATAAAGAAATGCAGGGGCTTTTTACATGTTTGCCCCTGCATTATATTGCTATTTTATGCCCAGTCTGCTTTTCTCACAGTGTATCCAGAATCTGTGAAGTCCCTTGTAATGAGCCATTTTTTCAGGTAATTCAGCAGGAACTCTGAAATATCTTCTTACAGCCTCTTCAAGGACTGCTTCGAATTTTTCACCTGAGAAATATTCAAGAGCTTTTGTGTCGAAATCTGACAGATGTTCTTCACAGAATTCGTTGAATTTCTTTGTTTCGAAATAGTCATCGGCAATCTTTTCATATTTATCCAGTTTTTCCTGATAGGAAAGACCTTTTTTCTTTGCTTCTTCCAGAACTTTGTAGTATTTGCTCCATTCATTCATGAAATTGAGCTTCTGATGTCTCGGATGGAAAGCGCAGTATATAAGCCATTTTGCCATGGCTTTTACCACGCCCGGGAAATAATAATGAAGTGATATGACATCACTGTCAGGATAGGCATTTGCAAAGTCTATGACGTAGATTTTATCATCGTCTTTAGATATTAAAGCTTCACAGGAATTATGATCCCATCCGTAAAAAGCATTTATTATCTTTATTATCTGTACTATTTCTTTTCTTTCTGCATCTGTAATGAAATTATGTTCTATAGCTTTTTCCGCACTTCTTATATATCTGTCATGGGAATATTTGGAGTCTGCATTGTAATGCATCGGCATTATTTGAGGGCCTATACCGACTGAACGGACGAATTCCTTATAATTTATACCATGCTGGAGATTCTGAGGTTTTTCTCCTGATTTATCATAGGCTTTCTGTAATTCCTCTCCGTTTGTAACCCTTTCCACTCCAACCCAGCCGCCTCCGTCCTGGGGTTTTAAAAATGCTGGATAACCTACTTTTTCTCCGAGGTCCTGCAGGTTGAAAAGTTCATGATCCTCAAAAATAAGATCCTTGTGGATGGGTACCTTTATTTTCGGATCATCCAGTTCCGAATAATCCTGCTGGGGAATAGCCCATGTGGGAGGTATATTTATACCCAGTTCACTCATCTGGCCATAGCCGGAATTTTTATCAATAGTTTTAAAAGAAAACATATTGTAGATCAGATGAACCTTTGTTGAGAGTATTGTAAATAGACTGTTTCTGTGAGGATTCCAATGGGAACCTCTGTTCATTATGACATCAAAATTTGTTTCCGCCGAGTTCAGAACATCATAGGGTTTACACTTTACCCTTTCTGTTACTACATCATATTCCTGTGATTTAATCTTTATTTTCGGATCAATATAAGCTATGAGATTTTCAAGAGATCTCAGAAAAGCATAGTGATTTGGATCCATAAGACCTATGTACTTCTTCTTTGTTTCCATTATAAAAACATCTCCTTATCGTTAAAATAAATGAACTGTTATTATTCTATCAAATTAACAATATTCCTCTATTTTTACATTTTCTATGATAAAACAATGATCGGTAGCTATTCCTGAAGGTGGAAATAAATTTTTTATAAGTCATATTGACTTTTATTTTTTATACTGGTATAATAGTACTATTATGCCAATATTGGAGGATAATAAATTGTCTTCTGTAATAAAAATATCTGAAGCAGCATCTCTGGCATTGCATACTATGGTAGTTCTTGCAAAGAATAAGGATAAAATCTTTACAACGAAAGATATTGCTGTTTTGCTGAATGCCTCCAGGGATCATCTTTCAAAGGTGCTTCAAAGGCTTGAAAAGGAAAATTTTATAGTTTCGGTGAGAGGCCCGAAAGGTGGTTTTAAAATAGAGAAGGATAAAGAAGATGTTACCCTTCTTCAGATTTATGAGGCTATAGATGGTCCTCTTTTATCCACTCATTGCCTGCTCGGTAATCCCATATGTGACGGAACTAAGTGTATTCTGGGAGATTTAAATAAGATAAATACTCAGGTAAGAGATTATCTGACAGGAACAAAAATTTTCGATCTGATATAAGTCTGTGAAGATAAAAAGCCCGGCGATATGGCTTCTGTATAAGTTATTCTAAAAAAATAGAACATATTAAAATTTTCGGGAGGTGATTTTTAAAAGTCCTGGTGGTGCCATCGGAAAATATTGCACCGGATATTTTTTATGGTTCAGTTCCTCACGTCACGCGTCACGACTATTAACGTTATCAGTAATTAGCTATGGATTTTTATATTTAATCGTTCGAAAATATGTTAAAAATTGAAAGGAGACAAAAAATAATGAGTATGTTTTGTTATCAATGTGAACAGACAGCAAAAGGAACAGGTTGCACTGTTATGGGGGTATGCGGAAAAGATGAGAGAACGGCAAATCTGCAGGATCTTCTTATATATACGTGCAAGGGGATTTCTATGTATGCCCATAGAGCAAGAGAACTGGGAGTAAAAGATCATGAAATTGACAAATTTATCCTGGAAGCACTTTTTACGACAATCACAAATGTTAATTTTGATGAGGATCGTCTTAAAGACTGGATAGTTACAGGAATAAAATTAAGGGATAAAGCAAAAAATCTTTATGAGTCAGCATGTAAATCAAAAAATATTACACCTGAAAAACTGGAAGGACCTGCTTCTTTTATTCCTGGAGCTACGAAAGAAGAACTCCTGAAGCAGAGTGAAGACGCAGGTATAAAAAAACTTATGGATTTGCAGGGAGACACTGTAGCCGGTCTTCATTTCCTCCTGATTTACGGGCTTAAAGGAACTGCCGCTTACGGCGACCATGCCGCCATACTCGGTAAAGAAAATGAAGAAGTTTATGCCTATTTCCATAAGGCATTGAATTTCCTCGCAGGAAATCCTTCTTCTGTAGATGATCTGCTTCCTATGATTTTAAAATGCGGTGAAGTAAACCTTAAGGCTATGGAAATTCTGGATGCAGCCAATACTGAGACTTACGGTCATCCTGAACCTACAAAGGTGCGTGTTACGGCAGTTAAAGGTAAATGTATTCTGGCTTCAGGTCATGATCTGAAAGATATGGAAGAACTTTTAAAGCAGACAGAAGGAAAAGGAATTAATGTATATACTCACGGTGAAATGCTTCCTTTAAATGCCTATCCCGGCCTTAAAAAATACAAACATCTCGTCGGAAACTACGGCGGTGCATGGCAGAATCAGCAGAAGGAATTCGATGAGTTTCCCGGTGCTATAGTTATGACTACAAACTGTATACAGAAACCTAAAAATACTTATAAAGATAGAATATTTACCTGTGGTCTTGTAGCATGGCCCGGTGTAACTCATATTAAAGACAGAGATTTTACGCCTGTTATAGAAGCTGCCCTTAAGGCAGAAGGATTTAAAGAGGACGAACCGGAAAAGACAATAATGATCGGTTTTGCTCATAATACTGTAATGAGTGTTGCAGATAAGGTCATACAGGCAGTAAAAGACGGAGCCATAAAGCACTTCTTCCTTATAGGCGGCTGTGACGGCGCAAAATCTGGAAGAAATTATTATACGGAATTCTCTCAGAAGGTGCCAAAAGATTGTGTCATATTGACCCTTGCCTGCGGAAAATACCGTTTCAATAAGCTGGATTTCGGTGATATTGGAGGTATCCCGAGATTACTCGATATGGGCCAGTGTAATGATGCTTATTCTGCTATTCAGGTAGCAGTAGCTTTAGCTAAAGCATTTAATACCGATGTAAACAGTTTGCCTCTTTCAATGATTCTTTCCTGGTATGAGCAGAAGGCAGTATGTATACTTCTCACACTGTTACATCTCGGTATAAAAAATATAAGACTCGGCCCCAGTTTACCTGCTTTCATAACACCTCCTGTATTGGAGGTTCTGGTAGACAAGTTTGCCATAAAACCTATTTCTACTGTAGATGAAGATTTAAAAGCAATTTTAAAGAATTAATTTTTAAGATAAGGGCGGTCCGAAACGGACCGCCCTTACATATTTTATCAGGAAGATGATTATGAAAAGCCTTTCTTTGTTAACAAAATGAATTGTAATAAATAAATGATTGGAAAATTCAGTATGAAGACAAAAATGGACAGGGAAAAGAAGACCATTGAAACCATGATTTCCATATATTGCACGGATATTCATAAAAGGGAGTCTTCTTTATGTGAAGATTGTAAGAAGCTTCTGGACTATGCTTTTATGAGACTTGATCTGTGTCCTTTTAAAGATAAAAAACCTGTCTGCGCTAAATGTACTGTTCATTGTTATAAAGATGATATGAGAAATAAAATAAGAGATGTTATGAAATATTCCGGGCCCAGAATGGCGCTGAGACATCCTCTTTTAACACTTCTTCATTATATTCAGGGGTGAAGAGATATTTGAAAATTTACACAGGATTTATTTAGACAAAATATGGATAAATTATTGAGAAAATTAACCTTGATTTTTCTTGGCATGTTAATGGGAACAGGCTTTTATGCCTTTTATTATGCAAAGGGTTATTCCTATATGTTCGATAAACCTGAAGCCTGCATAAACTGCCATGTTATGAGAGAACATTATGATGGCTGGCGAAATTCTTCCCATCATGCCTTTACTACCTGCAATGAGTGTCATGTGCCTCATGAAATAGTTTATAAATATCCTGCAAAAGGCCTCATAGGAATGAAACACAGTTATTATTTTACTGCTGGAAATTTTCCTGAACCTATAAAAATAGGGCCTACAAGCAAAAAAATTGTAGAAAGAAACTGCAGGAGATGTCATGAACATATGGTTGGAGAAATAGAGAATATGCACAGCCGGAAACTTGATTGTACATCCTGTCATAACAATGCGGGACATAATAAATGACAGGGATTTATCCGGGAAGCGTAACGGGTAACGCGTGACGCGAGGAAGACGTTCTTATTCTTGATTTTAGACAGGTTGGAGAGTGTCAGATGTTTTGTGTAAATTCACCCTGAAATAAGGCTTCGACAGAGGTTTACATAAAATTTATGACACTGTTAAAAGTTTTGATGTTACTTTTCAGGATTATGAAGGTTATGGAGATTGAGATTTTGTTGATCTTATGTCGTTGAATATTTAAACGAAAGGAGAGGAAAGACTGGATTGACTTACTGATATAACTGCGACCATGCGATAAGCATGTTCCTTCTGTCACGCGTTACGCGTCACGCGTCACGCATCATATACCGGTAATTTGACTCCGGTCAGTCAAAATATGCTTAAATATGTGAATAAAATTTATATTTTAATTCTGCTCGTTTCTGTAATAGGTACTTTCCTTGTCACTGCATTGCTTGTAAATATATTTGAAAAAAAAGAGGAAGGTAAAAATCGTTTTGTTCAGGTCGTTCCAATAGGAGAATATGAAACAGATCCTGCTGTGTGGGGCCATAATTTCCCCGATGAATATGATACATGGCGTAAAACCACTGAAAATTACGGAGATACTGAATTCGGCGGAAGCGGCAAAAGAGATAAACTTGCAGAAAATCCAAGGTTGAAGACTCTCTACAGAGGATATCCTTTCAGTATTGAATATAACGATGAAAGAGGCCACGGCTGGTCAATTCTGGATGTGGTAAGCATAAAAAGACTGGGTGACAAAAAGCCCGGTACCTGTTTTACCTGTAAAAGCAGTGATAATGTACGTATGTGGCATGAAATGGGAGCGGAAAAATTCTATCTCACACCTATGAAAGAACTTGTCATGCATGCTAAAAACCCGATCAGCTGTCTTAACTGCCATGACCCGAAAACTATGGAATTGCGACCTGCCAATCCTGCTTTCCTTGAGGCCATGAAGGAAAGAGGTGTTGATATTTCTGACGCTACAAGACAGGAAATGAGAAGCTATGTATGCGGCCAGTGTCATGTGGAATATTATTTTGAAACTAAAGAAAAGCCATTGCTGCATTTCCCGTGGAAAAATGGTCTTGTTCTTGATGATATAGAAAAATATTATGATGATATTAATTTCCATGACTGGACACACCCTGACAGCGGAACAGACATGATAAAGATGCAACACCCTGATTTTGAATTATGGTCTACAGGTATTCATTCCAGAAGCGGTGTTGCCTGCGCGGACTGCCATATGCCATTTAAAAGAATTGGATCTCAGAAAATTTCCAATCACTGGGTAAGAAGCCCCCTTATGACCGTTAATGCTTCATGTCAGACCTGTCACAGATGGGATGAACAGGAACTCAAACAGAGGGTTTCTACCATACAGAGAAGAACGAGAAAATTGATGGAGCAATCTGAAATTGCTATTATAGACGCAATCAATGCAATTAAAACTGCAAAAAATGCGGGAGTGGATGATACTGCCCTTGTTGAAGCAAAAAAACTCCATAGAAGAGCCCAGATGAGATGGGATTTTATCAGCTCCGAGAATAGCATGGGATTTCACAGCCCCCAGGAATCTGCAAGATTGCTGGCTGAATCTATTGATTTTGCAAGACAGGCACAGATAAGCGCCATGAAAGCTTTAGAGAGTAAAGGCAAGAAGGTAAGCCGTAGCACAACGTTGTCTTCTTTTCGTTAAAATTGCGTTTAAAAATGACAGGTGATTTTACATACAAGGGAAAAAGAAATTTGTTATAGAATATTCAGAGTGAAAAGTGAAAGGTGAAAAGTGAATAAAATAAGACATTACCTGCCATTCACTATTCGCTACTCACTATTCACTAATTACAGATTTATATGCATTAACTATAATTTTTAGTAAAGGTGAATTTACCTGTCGTAAAAAAACGCAATCTTCGTTAAAGTTTTTTAAAAATACTATTGACAGAATTTGTTTTTTGGTTATAATGTAGTTAGTGAATGATAACTAACGTAGTAAATTTTTTTAATCATTTAAGTTAGTTAGTAATAACTAATAAGAAGGAAGATTGAAATGGCAGATTTCACGGTAAGGCAGAAAGAAATTATTGAAGTTTCCATAGAACTTATCTCGAAAGGAGGCATACAGGAGTTAACGATAAAGCATATTTCCAGAGAAATGGGTATAAGTGAGCCTGCAATATATCGTCATTTTGAGAGCAAACTTGATATACTTCTCGCTATCCTCACTTATTTTGAAGAACTTACGGGACGTGTTTCTGAAAAGGCTTTTTCTATGAAAAATCCTGTTTTTGAAAGGATAGAAACATTTTTTTCCGGACTTATGGATGAATTCAGTAAAAATCCGTCTCTTACGAAGGTAATTTTTTCCGAAGAGATTTTTCAAAATGACAGGAGATTATCCGAAAAGGTTCTGTCTGTTATGAAAGGTCATCAGAAAAAAATTCTTGAATGTGTAAAAGAGGGGCAACTTAAGGGTCATATAAGAAATGACATCAAGGAAAAACATGCCGTTATGTTTATTATGGGTACCTTCAGATTGCTTATAACGAAATGGAGGCTTTCAGGTTTTAACTTTGATTTAAAGCAGGAAGGGAAGGAGCTTTTCAGTTCCCTGAAAAAATTAATTGTAAAGGAGTAATGTTATGAAAATTACAGATGTTAAACATACAAATAAAATGAAAAATGCTTTTAATATTGATGCAGCTAAAATTTATGATACTGAACATGCCGTGGTAATTCATATGATTTTAAAACCGGGAGAAACCCTAAAACCTCATATAACACCTGTAGATGTTTTTTTCTATGTTCTTGAAGGAGAACCGTTTATAGAAATAGGTAAAGAAAAGATACAGGTATTCGCAGATCATATTGTAGACAGTCCTGCAAAAATTCCTCACTGCATATATAATGAAAGTGATAGCATAGCAAGGATACTTGTTGTAAAAGTTCCGAGGCCGACAGCAGAAACTAAATTTGTAGAAAAAAAAGTTTGAATAATAAGTGAGTGGTGAGTAGAATATGACTCTGTCATTAACCACTCACTCTAATGTTCAACCCGGTAAATATAAAGAAGCCTCGCGTCACGCGTCACGCGTCACGCGTCACGATCTTACAAAAGGAGGAAATAAAACAATGAAAAGAAAGATAATAAAAATAGACGAAGCAAAATGCACGGGATGCGGTCTCTGTATCCCGAACTGCCCCGAAGGAGCTCTCCAGGTAATTGACGGCAAAGTGAGACTCATAAGCGACCTGTTCTGTGACGGCCTTGGGGCCTGTATCGGACACTGCCCGGAAGGAGCCATAGCCATAGAAGAAAGAGAAGCAGAGGTTTACGATGAAGCCAGGGTTATGGAAAATGTCATAAAGGGCGGAAAGAATGTGATTAAAGCTCATCTAGAACATCTTAAAGAACATAATGAAGTTACATATTTAAAAGAAGCAGTAGATTTTTTAAAGTCAAAAAATATGGAAATTCCAATCGGAATAGAAGAAGAAAAACCGTTAAATCATCATAAAGGATGTCCCGGTGCAAGGATGATAGATCTGGGAGAGAAACAGGAAAAGCCTGCAGCGGGGCAGAATGTGGAGTTGACATCTGAACTGAAAAACTGGCCCGTAGAACTTACTCTATTGAACCCTGATGCACCTTATCTGAAAAAAGCAGATCTTCTGGTGGCTGCCGACTGTGTTGCCTTTGCATATCCGAATTTTCATAAGAAATTTCTGGCAGGAAAAATACTGACAATTTTCTGCCCTAAGCTTGATAAAACTATAGACGAGTATATTGATAAACTTTCTCATATATTTAAGAATGGAGATATAAAATCGATAACCCTTGTGCATATGGAAGTTCCCTGCTGTTTCGGTACGGAAAAAGTTGTGAAAATGGCTATGGAAAAAGCCGGGAAAGATATTTTGTTGGAAAGACACATTATATCTCTGAAAGGAGAAATAAAAAGTTAGGAGGTAATGGAGATGTTTGATGAGCATACAACCCTGAGAGAAATAGTAACAAATTATCCTCAGACAAGAAGTGTTTTTGAACATTTCGGTCTTGATTATTGCTGTGGCGGAGGAAGAGAACTCAAAATAGCTCTCCATGAGAAGAATATATCCTCTGAGGTTTTCTTCCCGAAATTGAAAGAGGCTATCCAATCTCCTTCTATGGCAGGTTATGATAGAGACTGGAAAAAAGCTACGCTTACAGAACTTGTAGATTATATAGAAACGGTTCACCATGGTTTTATGAAGAAAAATCTGCCTGAAATTAAGGATCTTATAATTAAAGTATCTGAAGTCCACAGTTTAAAACATGGAAAAATTCTTGCATATTTAAATCTGGTTTTTGACTCTTTCTGGGAGGAAATATGGCAGCACCTCTTAAAGGAAGAAGAAATTTTGTTTCCTTATATAAGACAGCTTGAAGCATATGCTCACGGAAAAGGAGAAAAACCGACTCCTCCGTACGGAACGGTTCAGAATATTATTCGCCATATGGAGAGATATGAGCATGCCAATGCGGGCCAGACCATGCTTGATATAAGGGAATATACAGATAATTATACCGTACCTGAAGTTTCCTGTCAGAGTTTTAAAGCTCTTTATGATATATTTAAAGCGCTCGAACAGGATCTTTATAAGCATATTCATCTGGAGAATAATATACTTTTCCCGAAAACTATAGAGCTTGAAAAAAAGTCTTACTGACCCGGGCATAAACTGTAATAAACGTTTTCCTACCTTAACGCGTAACGCGTCACGAGAGCATATATGTATTATTTATGCTCACCTCGGTAATTTATATAAAGGGGTATTCTCATGAAATTTTATGAAAATCTTGAAAATCATTATGACAGGATGACCCGTTTTAAAGAAAGAATAAAAACAGAAAAATCAGTTCTCGCGAAATGGGTTGAAAGGTATAAATTTCAATCAGCTCTTGATGTGGCCTGCGGAACAGGCCTTCATTCAATATTACTGGCTCAGATGGGGATTAAAACTACAGGTGTTGATATATCTGAAAATATGTTGAAGCAGGCCGCCATACATGGAAAAGAATTGGGAGGAGAAGTCACATGGCTTCTTTCTTCTATGGAAGAATTAAAGAGTAAGGTTCAAGAAAGATATGATTCCATCTTCTGTATCGGTAACTCTATAGCGCATATTTTAGACGCTCCTTCTCTTGAGAAAACCTTTAATGGTTTTTATGAGATTTTAAATCCCGGCGGAATACTGGTTATTCAATTATTGAATTATAAAAAAATTTATGACAATCGTATTGTAGGTATTCACAGGGAAAAAGATACTGAATATATCAGATTTTATGATTTCCATCCTGTTCTTACTTTCAATATTCTTATCGTAACCTGGGAAGGCAATAAAAGTAATTATAAAATTCAGTCTACAGAACTTTATCCTTACAGGAAAGAAGAACTGGACATGTTTTTGCGAAAAGTGGGATTTGAACAATTTGAATATTACGGAGATATGGCATTTTCTCCTTTTGATGAGAATAATTCTTCCAATCTTGTTCTGGTAGCCAGAAAAAACACGAACTGAGATAGTGTTTTTTTATGACAGGTAGATTCACGTTTACTGGAAATTGCACTTAATTTTGTAAATCTATTAATTTATATGAGAATCGTAACGCGTAACGCGTAACGCGTTACGGGAGGAACCAAATTTCATACTTCGTTGTGACCGAATCGGTCATGGTTGTTAGTGAATAATGAAAAGTAAGTAAAATTTAAATTTTTTCACTTTTCACTCTGAATATTCTCTAATAAATTTCTTTTTCCATTTTATATAAATCACCTGTCATTTTTAAAAGCAATCCAGAAACATTATAAAATCAGTATGGTAATTTTATCGTGAAAGTGCTTCCTTCACCGGGAGTGCTTTCAGCCGTTATTTCTCCGTTATGTTTTTTTATTATGTCATAACATATGCTTAAACCGAGTCCTGTTCCTTTCCCTACATCTTTTGTCGTAAAAAAAGGTTCGAAGATTCTGTTTATATGTTCTTCTTTAATACCGTATCCTGTATCTGATACCGAAATAAATATTGAATCTTCTTCTTCCCATGTTTTTACTGTTATTTCCCCCTGTTTTTTTATAGCCTGTGATGCATTTATAAGGAGATTTAAAAATACCTGGTTAAGTTCCTGGGGATAACATTTGATTTCTCTTATGGAACCATATTCCTTTTTTACAGTAGCTTTATATTTAAGTTCATTCCATACTATATTTATTGTACTTTCTATACATTCATTGATATTTGCTTCTTTATAATTTGATTCATCTACTCTCGAGAAACTTTTTAAATTTTCAACTATCTTTTTTATTCTGTCTGCCCCTTCAAGGGATTCGTCTATTAAATCTTTCAAATCATTGATTACATAATCTATTTTTAGCTGTTTTCTCCTGGCTTCCATAGAAGATAGAGAACTTTCCATATTGTGAGATTTTATAATTTCACTCTGAAAATCAATAAATTCCTTGAGTTTCTTTGTATATTTATTTAATGCTCTCAGATTACCGGCTATAAAACCTGCAGGATTATTTATTTCATGAGCCACTCCTGCTGCGAGCTGACCTATGGAAGCCATTTTTTCTCGATGCAGCAGTTGTGAATGGGTCATTTTTAATTTGTTGTACGCTTCTTCCAGTTCTATTTTTTGCCTCTGTATGTTTAAATTTTTATTCCACCCTTTTACAAGGGAATCTACAAGGCAATAAAGTTCATTGACAACAAAAGGTTTTTTTATGTAATAAATATTTTCCTGTAAACTTTCACTTATTTCATCGAGTGTTAAATCTATTGATGTTACCATAAGGATAATAACGTCTCTGTCAATTTTTCTGATTTCCTTCCCTGTTTCCATTCCGTCCAGAAATGGCATCATGTAATCCAGTATGCAGAGAGGTATCCTCACTCCTTTGCTGTACTGCCATTTAAAATGTTCCAGAAGGTCTTTCCCGTTCTCAAAAAATGCCGGATCAAAAATTTTCTCCTCCGGAAGTACATTGCCTTCTTTTTTTCTTGAAAAGATTTTTTTATACATCATTAAAAAAACCTTTCCGTCGTCTGCTATCAGAATTTTGTTGTTATATATAACTGCCATCTCCTTGCGTTATCCGGGTAATCATAAATAATACATATACGCTTTCGTGACGCGTAACGCGTAACGCGTGACGGGTGGTTCGTGATGCGTAATGCGTAATGCGTGATGCGTGTTTTCACCGGTACCGGGCGAACACAGTGGTTCGCCCCTACTCTTCACTCTTCACTCTTCACCCTTCACGATTCTCATGTAAATAATTCATAAATGGTTACGAATTTACCTATTACGGTACTAATTACCGTAACAGATAAATTGGTACCCAAAATATTATATATCGTAACGCGTCACGCGTTACGGGAGCAGAAACTTTATATAAGCACATGATACGTAATTTTTTGGATACTCTTTTACCTGGTGTGGTAATAAGGGACTGTAAGAAAATAACTCTGGCAAATTATGGTTATTGTCCTCGCGTCACGCGTTACGCGTCACGCGTCACGATTGTAAATATGGTTATTTTTCCCCCCCCCTGATTATAACTTATAACCACATACTATACAGAAATTGGTATTATGGTTAAGTTCTCCGCATGACGGGCATTTGACTGAATTATTTTCAGATAAAGGAATTTTTTGTGTATTTTTATTCTCTTCCCCATCGGGTAATATGTTGGAATATGTGAATTCGTAACTCTTTTCAGCGTAAAAATCCGAAATAACTCTGCTTCCCTGAAAAATTTCTTTCTTTTCCAGTAATCCTTCTATAATATTGAAGATAAACTGAAAATATATAAATTGCTCTTTTATATAATCATAATTCAGAAGATCCGTTTCAAGAGCCGGTTCGAAAAATTCACTCCCTCTGTGCATGGCTATATACAATTTTCTGTCTTTTACAGATATCCATATATTGTCGGATTTTATATTACCCAGTCCTGTAAAATTTTCAGGTAATAATCCTTTAATTTCAAGATAATTATTACTCATAATATTTGCTGTTATATTTTCTTTAAATTTCTCAGGAAAAGTAGCCATACAGAAAAAACCTTTAAAATTGCTTCCTCCCATTAATGATGAACTGAATGTAGCAGAAATTTCTGACATTTCTATCGATACATCCTTTATGTATCCATTAAAATAATCATCTCCGCTGAATGTAACAGATGGGCCATGTTCGAAGAAATTACTGTTGAAAAAATCTATCCTTTCGATGCATGTGGAAGGATTATAAAGAATTTTACAGGGAAAAAAATCAAGTGTTTTACCTATAACAGTAGTTTTAAATTGTTCGTAATATCCTGTTTTTCTCATAATAAAATTATTGACTGCCATAATTACCCATCCGAATATACAGAAAGCCACGGGCGCTATACAGCCGCATACGATTAACTTGCTGCTTATAAGATATATACCTGTGAATACAACTCCTCCGGTAAGGAGAAGAAATGAAGGCCAGATAAAAATATCTGCACGACGCTGATGTTTCTTTCTTTCCAGGTCGAGCTCTTTTAGTTCGGGTAGAAATGTTTTTTTGTAATATTCCTGAAATTTTTCTTCTGAATATCTTTCTTCGTAATTCATGTTTATTTCACCTGTTTATATGAGAAGCGTAACGCGTAACGCGTAACGCGTGACGGGTGGTTCGTGATGCGTAATGCGTGATGCGTGTTTTCACCGGTACCGGGCGAACACAGTGGTTCGCCCCTACTCTTCACTCTTCACCCTTCACAATTCTCATGTAAATAATTCATAAATGGTTACAAATTTACCTGTTACAGTAATAACTTGACAATGTCACATTTAATAAAATAGCGATTAGCAATTAGCAATTAGCTGTTAGCTTTCAATTAATAATTAAAGCTAATCGCTAACAGCTAATAGCTAAGAGCTAAAAACTAATAATTATTTTATCAAAGCAGGTAATATGACAATGTCAAGCTAAGGACTGTAAGAAAAATAACTCTGGCAAATTATTAGAACGATTGGCATCCTCGCGTCACGCGTTACGCGCAATGGCATTAAGTTAACGTTATAACCGTCTAAATTGGCTGCCTGGCGCTCCTCCGAAAAAATCTAAACTGTAACATTTATATCTGTTAGAGCTTACATCATGCTACTTTACACTGTATATCAATTAAATACACTTGTGCCGCCGTGATATTTTTTCTCCAGAGCACCAGGCAGCCAATTTGCTATATGTTTCTTAACTTAACGCCATTGCGCGTTACGCGTTACGCGTCACGATACAAGATGTAGTTATTTCCTTACTGCTCCTGAGTTATAAAATACACTATAAACTATTTCTATTATATCATTTCCGACAAATATCATGGAAGTTTTTATATAAAAATTCTTGCAATTAAATTATTTATATGATATAATTCAAAAATTGAATATTTTAAATTTTAAATTATTAAAAAATTGAAGGTTTTGGCTATGAAAAACGAAGAACTTGTTAAGCTTTTAACCGATTCCTGCGTTGAAATCGGTGATGTTATGTTTTACCTTATAATAAGCCATGTTAAGACAGCTCAGAATTTGACCCTGTCTCATATTAAAGTTTTAAAACTTCTGGAGTTTAAAAAAGGGCTTAAAATGAAAGAGATATCTGAAAAATTGTCTATTGCTCCCGGTGGAGCTACTTACATAATAGATAGCCTCATAAAAGCTCATCTTGTGGAAAGATACAGGGTAGACGAAGACAGGAGAATTGTTTATATCAGATTAACAGAAGAGGGACATAAGAAATTGGATGATCTCAGAGAGGCTAAAAGAGAAACATGGAAACAGATACTGGCAGGTGTACCTTCCCAGGAACTTGGAGAACTGATGAGCGGCATGGGAATAGTAAAAAAATTTGCTTTAAGAATCAGGGAGAAAGAACTTAGCTGATGTCAGGAGGTTTTTTATGAAATATCTTTTCATTTTTATCATAGTAATGTTTGTGTTTTTTCAGTCGGGATGTAAAGAGAGGAATGGAAATATCAGGGCTTCCGGCACAGTAGAGGCTACTGAAATAAATATGGCTGCGAAAGTGTCGGGGAGAGTTGAGAACTTTATAGAAGAAGGAAAAAGGGTGAAGAAAGGTCAGGATATTATATGGCTTGACAGGGATGAACTGACCCATCAGGCAGAACAATCGGAGGCTGCCCTTAAATCTGCACAGATTCAATTAACTCAGGCTGTAAAGCTGGCAGAACTTCAGAAATCTCAGACTGAAACTCAGATACATGTAAGTAAAGCCTCTATAGATGCAACTCAGGCCCAGGTAGAACAGGCTGTATCAGGGTCAGACCTGCAGGTAACCCAGACAGGCACGCAACTGGAACAGGTGCAACTTCGTCTTAAAGAGAGCATCGACGCTTATAATCAGGCCAGAGAAGCTCTTTCTGCCCAGATAACAGACAGTGAGACGAAAATAAAACAGGCCCAATCGGCACTTCAGGCATCGGAGAAGAAGCTGGACATTCTCCTTGAAGGTGCGAGACCGCAGGAAAGATCTCAGGCCAGATCTTCCTATGAGCAGGCTCTTGCAAATTATGAAAATGTCAAAAAAGATATGGAAAGAGCACAGAAATTATTTGATGAAGGTGTGATACCGGCGCAGCAGCTTGATAGATCGAAAAATCTTTATGCATCTGCAGAAAGTGCTCTTAATATAGCAAGACAGAATTTGAGCCTTGTTCAGGAAGGCCCGAGAGCACAGGAAATAGAAATAGCAAAACAGCAGGTAATGCAGGCACAGGAAGGGCTTAAATCAGCAGAATCTACAAAATTACTCGTGGAAATGAAAAAACAGCAATTGTCTATAGCAGAAAAACAGATAGAAGAGGCAAAGGCTGCTCTTGAACTTGCCGGTGCCGGATTTTTGCAGAACAGGATAAAAGAGCAACAGATAACAGTGACAAAAGCACAGTTAGAACAGGCAGAAGCAAATTATGAACTTGCCAGGGATAACTGGAAGATGGTAGAAGTAAAGAACAAAGATGTAGAAGGAGCAAGAGCACTTGTCAAACAGAGGGAAGCAGCACTGAAACTTGCCAGAACACAGCTTCACAATTCTATCGTAAAATCTCCTATTGATGGTACTGTAAAATTAAAAGTAGCGGAAATAGGTGAAGTCATTCCGGCAGGAAGTACAATACTTAAACTTGCCAATTTGAATGATATATGGATTTCCGTATATATTCCAGAGGATCAATACGGTCAGATTAAACTGAATGATAAGGCTGCTGTAACGGTTGACAGCTGGCCCGGTAAGTCCTTTGATGGTTATGTGAGCTATATAGCTTCAGAAGCACAGTTTACGCCTAAAACCATACAGACACAGAAAGACAGAGTAACTCTTACCTACGAAGTCAGGGTAAAGGTAGATAATAAAGAACAGAAACTTATTCCCGGTATGCCAGCAGATGTGGAAATTTTAATATCAAAATCGTGACGCGTTACGCGTAACGCGGGAACGAACAGTTATAGTCATATTGGAAAGTGAGATGTAAAGAGTGAGCGAAATTATGTATTACCCGTCACGCGTCACCCGTCACGCGTCACGAATTACAAAATATCTTTTTATAATATTCTTTTATACATTCTTAATTACTTCACTGGCAGCTCAAGAAATAAAAGAACCTGTTAAAATAGATCTTAAAACATGTATAGAAAATTCTCTTGCCACAGATCTGACTCTGAAAGAAGCCATTGCCGATGTGTCTGCAGCGGAAGGACAGCTCAGACAGGCGAGAGCAGGATTTTTTCCGTCACTCTCTGCTACCGCGTCATACAGTAAGAGAAATGAAGTGCCTGAAATTAAGATACCCGGTATACTTTCAGAGGGACTTATAGATGAAAACCAGCATGATGTAACTTTTACAATGAAATATCTTCTTTATGACGGAGGAGGAATCTCAAGTTTATCTTCTCAGGCAGAAGCGAATCTGGAAAGTTATAAAATAAATGAAGCAAAAACATCACAGGATGTTATTTATAAATCGACAATAGCTTATTTTAATGCACTCAGGTGGAAACATTTTGTCCATGTGGCAGAGGAATCGGTAGAACTGAGTAAAGAGCAGTTAGATATTGCTAAAAGTAGATTCGAAGCAGGTACTGCGGCAAAAGCAGATGTACTTAAAGCCGATGCTCAATTATCAGAATCTGAGATTAAGCTGTTAGATGCAACTAATAATTTTAATATTGCTCTCTCTTCATTAAATGATACCATGGGGATGTCTCTGACTACACCTCTGGAATTGAGTGAAGATTATGTTTATAAAGAATGGAATGTAACACTCGAAGGATGTCAGCAGGAAGCCATGAATGAAAGACTTGAAATAAGAATAATAGAAAAAACTAAAGAATCTCTTTATTATGCAACAGAATTTGCAAAGAGTGCATGGTATCCTTCTATATTCCTGAAATTAGATTATACCCCCTGTGGAAATTCCCTTCTTTCCATGAACAATACATTGGTTGGCACGGTAGGTGCACAGTTTAATATATTTGACGGATTTAAAACAGGGGGAAATGTCGATGAAGCAGAAGCAAAATATGAAAAAGTTACGATCAGAGAAGCAGATGTAAAGAAAAAAATAACTCTCGATGTACAGAAATCCTTTCTTACCTTTCGGAGTAACTCTAAAAAGGTTCTGGAGGTTGAAAAAAATCTTGAAGCATCAAAGGAAAGTTTCAGAGTCGCTCAGATCAGTTATAGAGAAGGTATAAGCCCTTTTATAGATGTAAATCAGGCACAACTGGTTCTTATAAATGCAGAGGTGAGCAAAGTTCAATCCATATTTGATTATTATGTGGCAAAACTGGATCTTCTCAGGGCGACAGGTTTGTTGAAAGAAAATTTTGATCCTTCGTCTTTAGATGAACATTGATCGAGTGAGTTTGTGCTCTCACGCATTACGCATTACGCATTACGATATATATTAAGAGGAGATATTCTATGATAAAAATACTTCTGGCAGATGATAATATTGTTAACAGAAAAATAATTCTCGCTATACTTGATAAAATGGGTTTTAAAGCAGATGTAGCAACGGATGGCAGGGAAGTGATAGAAGCTTTAGAAAAAGACTTCTATGATGTAATACTTATGGATATTTATATGCCCGGTATGACAGGTATTGAAACAACAAAACATATAAGAGAATGTTTACCGAAGGAAAAACAGCCTCTTATAATAGCCATGACCGCCGGAAGGATTGAAGGAGACAGGGATGCCTGTTTCAGTGCAGGTATGAATGGTTATATACATAAACCTGTGAATAAAGAGACATTATCTGAAGCCATTGAAAATTGTAAAAAAGGTAATTTGGCCGGGAAGTTTTTTATTCAGGAAGAAAGTGAAGAACAAATTTTTAATAAATCTGAAATAATGAAACGATTGAGCGGAGATAAAGATTTGATACATGATATAGTAGAACTGTTTATCAGTAATGGCCCTCTTCAATTTGATAAATTAAAGAAAGCTCTCGATAATAATGACAGAGAGCGTCTGAAGATTACAGCCCATACCATCAAAGGATCGGCGAGAAATGTCAGTGCCTCTCAGGTGGCTTCCAATGCTTTTGAAATAGAAAAAAAATCAGGAGAAGAAAGTCTTGAAGAGATTTCTTTACTTATAAAAAAACTTGAAGACAGCTACTATAAATTTAAGGAATTTGTAAGCAGAGATTATTTATCTGATGAAATATGATGATAGAAACTATTAACCTGACAAGAAAGTTTAATGGAATTACAGCGGTAAATTCTCTATCTCTCTCTGTAAAGAAAGGGGAAATATTTGCTCTCGTAGGTCCTGACGGAGCAGGTAAAACTACCACTATGAGAATGCTCACTGCCATTATGGATCCTACGGAAGGAGAAGCCAGAGTGGCAGGTTTCGATATAAGAACCGAAGGGGAAGCTTTGAGAGAACATATTGCCTATATGTCACAGAGATTTGGTCTCTATGAAGATCTTACGGTAGAGGAGAATATGGTTTTTTATGCAGATCTCTATGATATTCCTTATAAAGAAAGGCCCGGCCTTATGGAAAAACTCCTGTCTTTCAGTCAGATGAAACCTTTTCGTAAACGTCTTGCAGGC
Organism: uncultured Synergistia bacterium; assembly: GCA_964431735.1. Taxonomy (GTDB): domain Bacteria; phylum Vulcanimicrobiota; class SpSt-956; order SpSt-956; family JAKJGF01; genus CALARM01. The sequence continues at coordinate 36,280 of CAYSLJ010000015.1, forward strand.
AATCTTTCAGGAGGTATGAAACAGAAGCTCGGTCTTGCATGTGCACTCATCCATAAGCCTGATGTGCTGTTTCTTGATGAACCTACAAACGGTGTTGACCCCATATCCAGGAGGGAATTCTGGGGGATTTTATATGAATTGCTTCAGGAACAGGTAACAATATTTGTTTCCACTGCATATCTGGATGAAGCAGAAAGAGCAAATAAGGTAGGTTTTATTCATAAAGGAAATCTCCTTTTACAGGACACGCCGTCAGGGATGGCACAAAAATTTCCCTTTATACTGATGGCAGTAAAATCTTCTGATAACAGAAAATCAAGGGATATTCTGAATAAAGAGCCTCTTATCATGAAGTGCAAGATTTTCGGCGAATATCTCCATGTAATGCTCGAAAAATATTTTAAAGAATGGGATAAAATCTGGAAAAAACTGGAAGATAACGGACTTCACGTATATGAAAAAAGACAGGTAAAACCTTCACTTGAAGATTGTTTTATAAATCTTGTGGAAGAAGAAGGAGGGAAAAGATTTCCCTATTCAGGATTTTTGAATAAGTAATCCTTATGACAGGTCAGTCTTATTGAGTAAGCATAAATAATGCATATATGATATCGTGACGCGTAACGCGCAATGGCGTTAAGTTAAGAAACATATAGCAAATTGGCTGCCTGGTGCTCTGGAGAAAAAATATCACGGCGGCACAAGTGTATTTAATTGATATACAGTGTAAAGTAGCATGATGTAAGCTCTAACAGATATAAATGTTACAGTTTAGATTTTTTCGGAGGAGCGCCAGGCAGCCAATTTAGACGGTTATAACGTTAACTTAATGCCATTGCGCGTAACGCGTGACGCGTGACGGGAGGAAAACGTTTGTCACATGCTTATGCCCGGGTCGGTAAATAATTCGTGATGCGTAATGCGTAATGCGTAACATGCGTATCACCCATCATGCTTTACGAGGTTATATATAATTTATGAATGAATTTACCGTAACAGCTGAAAACCTTACAAAGAAATTTGATTCTTTTATTGCCGTGAATAATGTGAATTTTTCGGTAAAAAAAGGTGAAATTTTCGGTTTTTTAGGCCCTAACGGAGCGGGAAAATCCACTACAATACGCATGCTCTGCGGTCTCCTTACACCTACCGGAGGGAAAGGATGGGTCGGAGGCTATAATATTTCTACGGAAAGTGAACAGATAAAAAGAATAATAGGTTATATGTCACAGAAATTTTCTCTTTATCAGGATCTGACGGTAGAAGAAAATATAAGATTTTACAGCGGAGTATATAATATAAAAGAGGAAAAAAAGAAAGAAAGAATGGAATGGGTTTTATCTATGGCAGGTCTTACGGATATGAGAAAATCCCTCACATCTGTTCTTTCCGGAGGATGGAAACAGCGTCTTGCTCTGGGCTGTGCAATTCTCCATGAACCTCAAATACTTTTTCTCGATGAACCTACCTCAGGAGTAGACCCTATAGCGAGAAGGGATTTCTGGGAACTTATATACGATCTGGCATCTCAGGGAGTAACAGTATTTGTAACAACTCATTATATGGACGAAGCAGAATACTGTGATAGAATGTCTCTGATGTACGGAGGGAAAATTATAGCTCTTGGAACGTCCATGGAATTAAAAGAAAAATATTTTCCCTATGATATTTATTCCCTTGACTGTGCTAACGCGGCTTCTATACTGGGAAAATTGAAACAGATGGATACAATTGCCGATGCAGCTCTTTTCGGACATTCCGTTCATATAATTGTGAAAGATAAAAATATGACTCCAGAGAGACTCAATAGAGCTATTGAGGAAATATGTGAAATAGAGAGCCTTGAAAAGATTACTCCCAGTCTTGAAGATGTATTTGTATGGCTTATAGAAAAGGAGAAGAGTGAAGGGTGAGTCGTGAAAAGTGAATAGTGAATAGTGAATAGTGAGTAGTGGCGTTTAATTAAACGCCCTGGGATTAAACACGCATTACGCGTCACGCGTTACGCGTTACGCGTCACGATTATAGTATCACCCGTTACGCGTCACGAATTTATAGAATTATGAAACTTATAAGATTAAAGGCAATCGCCAGAAAAGAAATAATACAGATAATAAGAGACCCCAGGAGTCTTGCCATGGCAATACTTATGCCTGTTGTAATGATTTTTCTTTACAGCTACTGCCTTTCTCTTAATGTGGAACATCTTTCTACAGTCGTATGGGATCAGGACAGACAGGAACTTTCACGGGAATATCTAGATCGTTTCAGAAATACAAAATATTTTGATGTAACACATTATGCCACCGGTTATAAGGAAATGACCGAATTTATGGATAGTGGTATCTGTTCTGTGGGCATAGTCATACCCCATAATTTTACCGAATATCTCAAACGATCAGATGAAGCAGAAGTGCAGGTTATGATAGACGGAAGTGATACGAATGTTGCAAATACTGCCAGAGGCTATGTGACAGCCATTACACAGATATATAATCTGGAACTTGCCGAAAAACCTCTCTCGGATAAAGGTATAAAGTTAGGTACAGTAATAGATAACAGGGTAAGGGTTTTATATAATGAAGAACTGGAAAGCAGAAATTTTATTATTCCCGGACTCATAGCAGTGGTAATCATGGTAGTGGCTTCTTTACTTACAGCACTTACAATAGCAAAAGAATGGGACAGAGGAACTATGGAGCAATTAATAGCCACCCCTGTAACAGCAAGGGAAATTATCACGGGAAAACTGATACCATATATAATTATAGGTTTTATAGATGTAATGCTGGCTGTGGCAACAGGAACAATTATATTTAAAGTTCCTCTAAGGGGAAGTTTTCTGGAAGTTATAGGATTTTCATTGATTTTTATTACAGGTGTCATGGCCTGGGGCATTATGCTTTCCGTTATGGCAAAAAATCAGCTCCTTGCATCTCAAATGGCAATACTGACAACCTTTCTCCCTTCCTTCTGGCTTTCAGGATTTATGTTTCCCATATACTGTATGCCCTCTGTAATACAGTATATATCATATATAGTACCTGCAAAATATTTTATCATTATAATGAAAGGTATATTTCTCAAGGGTATTGGCCTTGATATTTTATGGTTTCCCGGACTGCTGCTGTTACTTTATACCATTGCAGTTTATAACAATGCCTGTCTCAGGTTTAAAAAGAAACTTTTGTAAATCATGAAGGGTGAAGGGAGTATAAGTTCCCATTCTTCATTGTGTCCACCTGCTCATGGTTGTTTGAACGAAATTTATGAGAGTTAATCTCGCGTCACGCGTCACGCGTTACGCGTTACGAGATTTAAAATGTTTGAACGAATAAAACAGATATTAATAAAAGAATTTATACAGACCTTTAGAGAACCGAAGTTAAGGGCCATGATATTTATAACCCCTTTTCTTCAGTTGTTTATCTTCGGTTATGCAGCCACAACCGATATAAAACATATTCCCATTGCTGTCCTGGACAGAAGCAGAAGCTTTGAAAGCAGGAACCTTATAGAGCAGTTTACACAATCAGGTTATTTTAACCTTGACTATTATTGTGACAGAGAAGAAGATCTTATAAGATTACTGGAAAAAAGCGATGTGAAAGCTACTCTTAACATACCGCCTGATTTTGCCTCTGAACTTCAGAGGACAGGAGGGGCAAAAATACAGATGCTTATAGATGGCACTGAATCGACAACTTCCTATACGGTTCTTAACTATTCCACCCGTATCGTAACCAATTACAGCCAGCAATTAAAGCCTCTTCCCGACGGTATACCGTCTATAAAACTTGAAGACAGATTCTGGTATAATCCCCGGCTTGAAAGCAGTAATTTTTTTATTCCCGGTGTTATAGCCATGCTTATAACAATAACTGTTATCAATTTTACCGCTCTGGCAATAGTCAAAGAAAGAGAAATGGGTACCATAGAGCAGCTCATGGTTACACCCATACGTCCTGTAGAACTTATAATAGGAAAAACTGTTCCTTTCGGTATAATAGGAATCGGTCAGGTTATTTTTATAACAATAGCCGGATTGCTGTGGTTTCAGGTGCCTCTTAACGGCAGTATTCCCCTGTTATGTGTTGCAACCGTTATTTATATAATAAATGCCCTTGGAATAGGCCTTTATATTTCTACTGTCTGTAAAACCCTTCAACAGGCTATGATGAGCGGGTTTTTCTATCTTTTCCCCGCTATTTTACTTTCAGGTTTTGTATTCCCGATAAAGAATATGCCCTATGGTTTTCAATTACTTACCTATATAAATCCAATGAGATATTTTATAAATATATTGAGAGGAATATTTCTCAGGGGAAATGATATTTCCGTGCTTTATCCTGAATTGATTCCCATGGTATTTATTGGTATTTTTATATTTACTATGAGCGTAAGAAAATTTAAGAAAAAAATAGATTAATTATTTCTTACTTTATAGTCTGTTGATAATTTGTAATCAGGCGTTACAAGTTGCTGTGCTGCTACTGTTCCTCCTGAAAGTCCGACGGAAGAACAGGTTCCTCCGCCGGGAATTCTTACTGATCCATAAAAAATGCCTCCTCCGTCTGCTCCCGGATCTGCCGGAGGTTTTTCTACGGAAAAGGAAATTTCTCTGTAATCTCCTGGATTCATACTATTCAGACAGATGGATTGTTTGTCTATTATCTGTCCTGCCGGATGGATAAAGGTGCAGCTTACTATTACCATATCCAGAATTGAATTTGAAATATTTTGAACTGCAGCATAAACAATAAATGTATTGTCTTTCCCTTGTTCTGTTCTTTCGCAGACTATTTTTATTTCGTCCCCTTTTTTTTCTGCAACCGTTGTTTTGCCGGGAATATCTTTACCGGAATTTTCCTGAAGTCTTACATGGAAATTTCTGAGATCTACAGTTCTGGCTTTTTTATCATAACAGCAGGTCAGTTCTGCGAACTCGGCAAAATCTTTCACGTAAATAAGAATTATATTGCCTGTTGCTATTTTTTCCCCTTTAAAAATTTTATCTCCCATATATAAAATCTTTGAATTACTGTCATATTTGAATTTTAAATGCAAACTCGAAGCAAGTATTTCTGCAGAAGCGGCAGGTTTATTATCCTTTAATAAAAATATCTCCGTATCTACAGGTTTATTATTTATATAAAGAGTTATTTTATGTTCAGACGGAAAAGAATTCATATAAGAGATTAACATTAAAATACATATAAGAAAATATTTCATAGTGAATCACCTGATCTATTATATCAAAAAAAGATTGAGAAAAAAATTAACAAAATTTTAACAAATAAGAATTACAAAAAAATCTATTATATGATATTCTTATAAAGGGGAAATTTCATGAACTTTTGAGATTATAAAGGAGTTAACATTATGGATCCTCTTAAAAATATAAAACTGACAGGCCAGGGACAGTTTATTAAAGCAAAACCAAAGACAGAACAATCAAAATCAATACTGGAAAGTACCGATGTTTTCGAAGTATCTGCCGGATTGAGAAAAGAAGGACTTGAAGATATAAAAAAAGGTCTTTCCATGAAATCAGATGGCGGAAAACTTGTAGAAGACGGTCTTCAATCACAGGGTGACGGAAAGGATCTTCAGTCTCTCGGTAACACTTATATAGGTCTCGGAGAAGCATATGAATCCTCTTCGGCAGCAGTCAGAGATGAAGGACTTGTAAATCTTAATAGCGGTCTCTCCATGGACAGTCTCGGAGAAAAAGTTCAGCATAAAGGCATTTCCCTCATGGAAGAAACTATCTCAAAAGAAGGTTCCCTGGAAAAGAAAAAATTAAAAGGTGCAGAGAAATTAGCAAAAGGAATAAATCAGGAGATAAATGCAGAAAATAAACAAAAAGAAGCGGCACGGAGTATAGCCGGTAATATTGCCGGAGAGAGACTCCATGAAAAGAGAAAATCTTCAGGCGCAGAAGAACTGAAAGCCGGCATAGAGCTTGAAAGAGATGGAGAATCCCTTCAGGATGCAGGCGGATATTATATATCTTCAGGTCTTCACAGCCAGAAAAAAGGAGAGACCATAAAAAAAGAGGGAAGAAGTCTCTATGAAGACGGCAATAAATCTCTTCTTAAAGGAGAAGAACTGCTCCGGGATGCACAGGCCGGTTTTGCTCATGCAGGTATGTTAAGAGAAGAGGGTGTATCGCTTAAATTTGAAGCGAAAACACATAAAGCTGAAGGCAAAAAAGAATTGAAAGAAGCAGAACATGATCAGGCACAGGCAGACAGTATAAAAGAAAATCAGTTTTCCCGTTTGAGTGCCGTAAATAATAAAGTCCTTGCATCCATGAGGCATGATCATAAGGCAGAAGAGCTTTATAATAAGGCCCAGTCCTTATGTACAGGCCCATTATGCTGTTGCAACCCGATGATGGCTTTCTGTCCTCCCGGACTGTTTATGGCCCCCAATCCTTTCACCCCTTTCCCTCCTGTAACACCGTTAGGATGTCAGATGGCACAGACGGCAGAAAAACTTCATCTGATGAAAATGGCACTCTGCAATAAAAAAGAGAGTCTTGCCGATGAACTGCAGGCTATAGATAATATGGCCCTTGCTCAGAAAGAAAGAATGGAAGCCCTGCAACTATCTCATGAAGCATTTATACATGAACTTTCTGCAAAGAGAGAATTTTCTCTTGCCCATAAGCTGGACAGAAAGGCTTACAGGAAGTTCTCTATGTCAGAAAAGAAAGAAGAACAGGCATGGGAATATGAAAAAGAAGGAACAGGTCTTAAAGAAAAAGGTTTTGGTCTTAAAGAAGACGGCCTGGATATGATAAGATACGGGAGAGACCTTGAAGTTAAAGGCCATAAAAGTGAAAAATTTGGCCTGTCTCTGTTTGACAGCGGCATGGAGATGGAAAGTCAGGCAAAGGGTATGGAACAGGATGGTCTTTCAGCTATAAACAACTCTTTAAAAGCAGAAGGTAAACATAAAACACGAACCCTTGCAGGGTTCAGGAAATTAATGGAAGGTCTTTCCGCTGAAAATAAAGCAAGAAAGAAAGAACAAGACGGTCTCTCTATGATAAAAGAAAGTCTTAACAGGGAAAAAGAGCTTCAGAATGATGAAAATAAGGCTCTTGACCGTATAGAATTCGGTTCCAAACTGGAAGCAAGAGGCAAGGAACTGGAGAAGAAAGGCCTTGAAATGCTTAAAGAAGCTCAGAAGATGAAGGCTGAAGGCAAAGCAATCGGAGAAGCGGGCCGGGATATGGTGCAGCAGGGCGAAGACCTTGAAGCAGAAGGAATGAAGCTCATACAGAGTGGTACGCAGAAACAGGCGGCAGGTCAGCTGGTTATAGAAAAAGGACTGGAATATGTAGATCTTGCCGATGAAATTTTAGATTAATTTAAAGGTATAGAAATTTTCATTTTTAATGCTGTAAGATAAAGCTTTAGATAAAAATTATGTATAGGCAGTTTATCTAAATAATTTATATGAAAATGATGAAGTCTTATGCTTCACTGTTTATTAATTTTCATATCTGGTTGTGACCGCTCCGGTCATGCCTGTTATTAAATAGATTTTTTGCAGGGGTGCCAGGTGCGCCCCTGCAATTATTTTGATCTGAAGGATGGCTGGCGCAAAAGGAAAAATTTTATGAAAGTACTTTTTATTCATCAGTTTTTTACTGCAGAAGATGAACCGGGAGAAGTAAGGCATATAGCAATGTTTAAATATCTTCTGGAAAAGGGATATGAATTTACCGTTCTCGGAGGTTCTCTTAACTATTTTACCGGAAAAAAATTCCCTGATTTTAAAGGTATATTCCATGAAAAAGAACCTGTGCCGGGGAAAATAAAACTTTTAAGAGTCTGTATACCGTCTACCTACAGAAAAGGATTTATCGGAAAAATATTCTGTTATATAACTTTTCTTATACTGTCTCTTATTGCATCTTTTAAAACCGGTCCCTGTGACATTATTCTTACTACATCCCCTTCACTTCTTACTGCACTGGCAGGTTATATGGTAAGCAGGATTAAAGGTGTACCGTGTATTTTAGAAGTAAGAGATCTCTGGCCGAAGGCTGCAATGGAGATGGGCCTTGTAAAAAACAAATTTTTAATTTATTTTGCTTCTTTACTGGAGAAATTCCTCTATAAGACAGCAGACAGAATCGTTGTTATTACAAAAGGCTATGCAGATTACATAGAATCCCGTGGTATTAATGCTTCTAAAATAAATATTGTTTATAACGGTGTTGACGAATGGATGCTCGATTATCCGGAAGAAACAGAAATCCCTGAAGATATGAAGGGATTTACCGATAAATTTATAGTTATGCATGTCGGCGGTATAGGTAAATTTAATTATCTTCATGATTTGTTATATTCGGTGGAACTCCTTGAAGAAAGCGAAAAATTTGCCTTTGTCTTTATAGGTGACGGAGCGGAAAAGGAGAACCTTATGAATTATGGCAGGGAAAAAAATCTTGCAAATATTCACTTTCTTGGCATTAAAAAAAGGCAGGATATGGCAAATTATTTAAATTTGGCTCATGCTACAGTAGCTATATATCCTCCTGTTCCTGCGGGGAAACTCCTGCTCCAGAACAAGGTTTTAGATTATCTTTCTATGGGAAAACCTGTTTTGCTTGTATCGGAAGAAGGCGATACAGGAAATATTATAGAAGAAGGACAATGCGGTTTTCGACTCGGCAGATCTCATAAAGAACTGGCAGAAAAGCTTATGTGGTGTCTGAAGAACAGAGAAATCTGTAAAGAAATGGGCAGGAACGGGAGAGATTATGTGAGAAAACATCTTAACAGGAAAAAACTTGCAGAAGAGATGGATAACATATTCAGAGTTGAGATGATATAAACGCATGTGTCGGCTCTAATTACCGCAATAGATAAAATGGTTACCTGCTTATCTGGAGCGGTAATGAGGGGATGTTAGTAAAAGGAAGCAACCCGGGTTCTTACGTGTCGACAGAATTGCTTCCATTTTCCTGTAATGACAGTTCCATTTATAACGTTATGACCTTAAAATCTGTCTTATTGTAAAGTATTTCTGCCTATAGAATAATATTTAAATCCGAGTAATTCCATACGACATGGCTGAAATATATTTCTGCCGTCAAATATGGTATCACAGTTCGTTTCATTTTTTATCTTTAATAAATCCAGTTCTTTAAATTCCTTCCATTCAGTAACAAATATGGCAGCTACCGAACCGGAAATTGTATCATAGCTATTTTTACCGAAATAAAGATCAGGGAACATATGTTTTACATTATTCATAGCTTCCGGGTCATATACTCTCAGGTTGGCTCCTTCATCCTTGAGAGCCTGTATAATATCAAGGCTCGGCGCACTCCTTATATCATCTGTATTTGGCTTGAAAGCAAGACCTAAAATAGCTATAGTCTTATCTTTTATGTTTCCGAGTTTTACTTTTATTTTATTGATAAATCTTTCCCTTTGAGCAGCATTTATCTCATCCACTGCATTTAAAATAGTTGGCTCTATATTAACCTTCTTGGAAATAGCCTTGAATGCAAGTACATCTTTGGGAAAACATGAACCGCCGTAGCCGATGCCGGCATTTAAGAAATCCATGCCTATCCTTTTATCCATGCCTATCCCTATCTTAACTTTATCTATATCTGCACCGGTTTTTTCACATATGGTAGCAACAAAATTAATGAAAGATATTTTTGTTGCCAGAAACGCATTGGAGGCATGTTTTATCAATTCAGCACTGTTTATATCTGTAAGTAATATCGGTGCGTTAAGGGGTGTATAGATTTTTATCAGCAGATTGGATGCCCGTTCACTGTTTGCACCTATTACTATACGATCTGCATGCATAAAATCATGAACTGCAGTACCTTCTCTTAAAAATTCCGGATTTGATGCAATATCGTATGGTAAGGATTTATCGTTGAGGTAATCATTAATTAGATTTCCCAGCCATTCTCCTGTCTGAACAGGTACGGTACTTTTTTCAACTATCAGCTTATAACTGTCCATATTTTTTGCTATAGTTGCAACAACCTGTCTTACATATTCCAGGTTTGCGCTTCCGTCAGGCATAGGCGGTGTTCCCACACACAGAAAAATAACCTCACTATGTTTAACACCATCCGAGATTTCACCGGAAAAACTTAAACGACCTTCTTTTACATTATATTTAATAAGAGGCTCTAATGAAGGTTCATAAAAAGGCACTTTACCATGTTTTAATAAATTAATTTTGTCAAGGTTATTATCTACACATATAACATTATGTCCTATTTCTGCAAGGCATGTGCCGCTCACAAGACCTACGTAACCGGAACCGATTATGGATATATTCATGTAATCCTTTCTCCTTATAACTTTTTATGATAATATATTTAAATAGAATACTATAAAACTTGTCTTTTTTCAATATTTTTGTTAAAATTTATAGTATATAAATTTTTATGACATCAGTAATGAATTTAGAATTATAGAACCGTGAGGTAAATAAATGAATAAGGTCTATGGATTAATACTGGCTTCTGGTATCGGAGAGAGGCTTGATTCTCATATACCCAAACAATTCCTGAAAGTTGCAGGTAAAACACTTGTTGAACACACTATAGATACATTTGAAAGACATAATCATATAGATGAAATCATTATTGTTGTTCATCCCATGTTCAGGCATTTAATGGAAGAGATAATTATAAAGAATACTTATAAAAAAATAAAGAAAGTTTTGAACGGTGGAGCGACTCGCCGTGAAAGTTCTTATATCGGAGTAAGTGCTCTGGAAGATGACGATGCGCTGGTTCTCATCCATGATGCAGTGAGACCTTTTATTTCTCACATGGTTATAGAGGATTGTATAAAAGCACTGGAGAAATATGATGCCGTCGATGTTGCCATACCTTCTGCTGATACAATAATAACCGTAAATGACTCTATGGTCATAGAAAATATCCCTCAGAGGAAATATATGATGAGAGGACAGACCCCTCAGGCCTTCAGAGTCAGACTCATTAAAGAAGCTCATAGAAGGGCATTGAATGATCAGATTGATGTTACCGATGATTGCGGACTTGTATTGACCTATAAGCTTGCACATATTTATGTCGTAAAAGGTGAAGAAAAAAATATAAAAATTACCTATCAGGAAGATATTTTTCTGGCAGATAAGCTTTTTCAGTTGAAGAGTATAACCATGCCTGAAGATATATCCTTAAGTGGTTTGAAAGACAGAGTCATTGTTGTATTTGGCGCAAGCAGAGGGATTGGCAAATCAATCGTTCATATGGCAGAAATTTATGGTGCTAAAGTTTATGGCTTTTCCCGAAAGAACTCTGTAGATGTAGCATCTGTTACAGATGTTTCAGGGGCTTTAGAAGAGGTCTACAGAAAAGAAAAAATGATACATTATATAGTCAATACAGCTGGTATTATGAGGATGGGAAAACTGGAATTAAGAGAAACCGGTCATATAAGAGAAGAAATCGATACAAATTATATTGGTGCCATAAATATTGTCAGGTCAGGCATCAAATATTTGAGGGAAACGAAAGGCAGTATTGCCCTGTTTACATCCAGTTCCTATACAAGAGGAAGAGCGTTGTATTCCATTTATTCTTCTGTAAAAGCCGCTATCGTAAATTTATCTCAGGCCATGGCAGAAGAACTGTTAATTGATCATGTTAAGATAAACGTTATAAACCCGGAAAGAACAGCCACGCCTATGAGACTGGAGAATTTCGGAAAAGAGCCGGCAGATACTCTGTTGAACCCGGAAAAAGTTGCCACAGTATCACTACAGACTTTATTGTCAGATTTAACAGGACAGGTAATAGATGTCAGGAAATAAAATCAAGCTCATTATGTATTATATAAAATATGGCCTTTCCTTTTTTATTGGCTGGTTTTTTATCGTGCCTCTTTCAGGCTTAATACCTAAAAAGAAAAATCAGATTCTCTTTATCGGAACCAATGAGGGGTTATTTATAGATAATGTAAAATATTTATTTATTTATCTTTGTAATCTGAAACATGAAGGGAAAGAGTTTTATTTTTTGACAGAAAATAAAAAAGTCTTCAATGAACTGAAGGAAAAAAAATTCCCTGTTGTTTTATATCCGTCTCTTTCCGGTATTTATGTATTGTTAAGAACGTCCGTACTCATCGTAGATACTTACTGGTGGTATACGAATTTAAAATATTATTTTCTTTTTTATACTTTTAAGGTTCAGATGTGGCATGGGGTCGGTTTCAAGTTAATAGGTCAGGAACAGTTCAAAATATTATCTGTGGCAGAAAGATACTTTAAAAGGATAATTCATATACTCGGAGGCCTGAATGTAACCTATGATTTATTTATTTCCACATCGGAATTTTATACAACCAATGTTTTTTCAAAAGCCTTTAAGTATAAAGAGGTAATTGAAGCAGGATATCCCAGAAACGATTGTTTTTTTATGGAATTAGATGATATGTTGTTAATGGGAACAGATAAAGAAAAGATAAATAAAGTAAAAGAATTTAAGAATAGCGGTTATAAAATAGTAATTTACCTTCCTACCTTCAGCAGAACTGGAAGAGATCCTCTGGCAGACAGGGCTGTAGATATAAAAAAACTGGATAAAATGGGAGAAAAATATAAAATTCTCTTTATATTTAAATTTCATCCCAATCCGCGATATAAGTATGAAGTAAGTGAATTAAAACATATAATAGAATATGATAATCATAAAGATGTTTATCCATTATTGCCTCTGACGGATCTCATGATAACAGATTACTCTTCTATTTATACCGACTATCTTTTTATGGATAAACCTTTAGTGTTTTTTCCTTATGATTTCAAGCATTATATTGAAAAAGACGGAAAATTTCAGTTTGACTATGACTGGATAACACCGGGGCCGAAGTGTAAGAATTATGATGAACTGGAACATGAAATTATAACATGTATCGTAGAAGGTAAAGATGAATATAAGGATAAAAGAAGAGAAATACTGGATATGGCCTTTAAGCATAAAGACGGAAAAGCATCGGAAAGGATATGGAATTATATTAAGAAAAAATTTTCTATATAGATAATATAGCTATTTTTTATCTACTCTGACCTGATATGGTATTAATAGGAATGGTAAATACATTTTATATAGATTATTATTTATAAATATGAAAATTTTTTCGCCTGCTATGTATGGATCTGATATATTAATCACACTTTTAATTATATTACCAAGTAGTTCCTTTGAAAAAAGACAAAAAGATAGAATGTTTTGAGGATATTTTAACAATGGTAATATGTTACACGCTTTATAAAAGGTTTCAGGGTAAAAACATTTAGTAAATATTTCGTTACTTATATTATTTTGTTCATTTAAAATCCAGGCACCTGAAATAACACCGGTATATTTAAGCTTTGAGTAATTTAGAATGGTTTTGGGAAAATCTATCAGGATTTGATTAAAATTATTTAATAGATAATTTCTGTCATTACAGTTAATAAGATTTAATAAAAAATTTTCTATTATTACAGTAAAATTTTTTAATGTATATGTGTTTCCCGGATTATTCTCTAGAGATTCGATGGCTGAGTGTATAAAGGCCTCATCATAATATATAAAATTACTGAAAATAGATATGTATTCTTCTCTAATTTCAGGAAGTAATGATGATATGGCATTAAATACCTCTCTGTAACAATTCCAGTCTGTAATAGCACAGTTATATAGTTTATATTTTTTATACCTTAATCTTCTCAAAGCGGTAGAACATAAATTATTATCTGGCATATTAGAATAAGTCAGATGAATTATACCAACAGTCGGTTCTGATACCCGAATATCTAATGCTCTGTCTCTTATTGATTTTTTATATTTATTTAATTCCTGCAATTCATTTTTTAAAAAATTTTCCTCTTCTACAGTGTTACAATCATATTCTGCAGGTAACTTATTCAAAGGTATATTATAAAGTATGTGGTTGCATAATTCATCAAGTGTGGGATCATGACCTTCCAATAACTGATTTATATTATTAAATTTTAAATTATGGGAATAGTCATTCTTTATGTTAAAAGAGCGAAAGCATCTTGATACTTTTGATATATAGGAATTTACTGCACGATAACATCGTGTAAGATCTTTTATATCAAAATCTTTATTGTGCATGAATAATTCATCTATTATATTATTCAGATACTCTTTATTATCATTATTGATTACACGATATACTGCATGTTCAAATGGGGAACCTGATACTACTGCTGTAGGAATACCGCGGGCTGAGATTTGATACGCAACAGAACTATATATAGATATACAGGCATCAAGATGATAATATAAACTATATGAATTGAGGTTTTCATATGGCATAATAATCTTAACATTATCCGGTGCATTGAGAGCCTGATGGTAAACTCTACTCAGAAATTCAATGTCTGTCGAATAACGCTTGTGCTTTAAAAAGCCTCCTATATGAGGGTGATGACGTATTACAAGGTAATCATCTCTTTCTTTAAAAATCTCTATAAATCTATCAATTAAATCTAACTGGCATAAAGGCGTATGTGTGTCGTCAAGTTCAAATTCACTTGAAGTAAAGAGGCCCATTACCTTTTTATCTGCAGGTATATTTATCTTCTTTCTTACACATAGACAATCCTTGCTCCATATAAAAAAATATCTGGATGTATATTCAATACCTTTTTCTAAATCATAGAGGTATCTTTTTACTTTTACTAACATTTCTTTATTTAAAGGTATGTTTTTCCAGAGTTCTGTTATTTTTAAGATTGGCTCTGGAGATATACATATATCATTTTCATATAACACAAATGTATCATCAATGAAACCTCGTTCATGAACAACAACAGGAATATTATTCATTCTAGAGAGTTCAAAAGCTATTCTATATGGATATATTCTTGCATTAAATATAACAGTATTTGTTGGTTTATATTCAGCATATATCCTGCCTAATGCTTTATAAGTTAAAAAACCATTTATAAGGTATTGTTTCTGTACCTCTCTGGCGTCCGGTCGTTTCAAACCTATGGAGGAGATACGTAGAAATGTATATACTGAAGAAGTAACCCATCTGCCAAGCTGTAAACCATCATAAACCGCTTCATAATAATCTGTGTCCTTTAAACTATTAACCCATTTATACGCTTCCTGATAATCCTCATCTTTGAGATAATGACTCATCTGTATACATGGTAATTTGAATTTACTGAAAAAATGATCTCCTACAGCACTGCATTTTTTACAGAACTCTTTAAGCCTGTAATCTTTATCCCGAAAAACACGATATATGTTTTCCATCAAAGTTATGTAAAAGGATCCTAAAAGATACCCTTTTGTTATTATAGAACAATTTTCATATATACCATCACATCTAACAATACATACATCTGTACCTCTTACTCTAAGAGCAGAGGCTACGACAGCATCAACCTGATGATGAAACAACCAGTCGCCGAAAGGTACAAGAAATAGAACTTTTTTTTCTTTATTTTCTTTTTTTATTTCTTCTGGAAATTCTACTCTGGGAAAATTTAAATCTATCTTTTTTAGACGAAGGTTTTTTTTTATAGAACCGAAAAGATTAAATATCTGATCCATTTATTTTTTCCTTAAATTAATATAACTACAAGAATTCTTTGTAGTTCATTTCTTCTCATCCGAGAAATGAGGTTTATAAAGAATGTTTCATTTGTTGTTCTTATCTGCATTTGTATTATTTTATAGATACTAAACTTATCACGATATGGAAACTGCAATACATTCACCAATTGATAATACTTCATTCAAATAATTATCTAAATATATTTTTACAAATTTATTCCATATCTATAAAACATTACTCCTGAGAGGGATACCTTTATTAGCAAGATATCTTTTTGCCTCAATTGGTGTTTGCTGGGTAAAATGAAACATACTCGCTGCTGCAACTGCAGACGCACCACCTTTTGTTAATGCTTCATACATATGCTCATAATTTCCAGATCCACCTGAAACTATTACAGGAATAGTAACGCTGTCAGTAATTTTTTTTACGAGTTCAATATCATATCCCTCCATAGTACCATCTCGTTCTATAGAAGTAATAAGTATTTCCCCTGCTCCTAATTTTTGTAATTCTTTAGCCCAATGGCTAACTTCTTTTCCTGTAGGTCTTTTACCACTATAACTATAACATTCGTAAACATTATTATTTTTTTTAGCATCGATACTTGTTACGATACACTGACTTCCAAAGAGTTTTACACCTTCCATAATTAATTCTGGGTTTTCATATGCGGCAGAGTTAATACAAACTTTATCAGCACCTGCCCGTAATAACTTTTTTATATGTTCAACCTTTGACACCCCACCACCCACAGTTAAAGGCATAAAGCATTCTGCTGAAAACTCTTTTATAATGTCATAATCAGGTTCCTTCCCTTCTTCTGTTGCTGTAATATCAACGACAATTAGTTCATCTACCTGACGTAAATTATATACTTTTACTGCAGGCATTATTGGGCCAACACGTCTCCAGCTATCAAATCGTACACCTTTTACCAAACCATGGTTTTTCCATAAAAGAGTAGGTATTATACGAATTTTTAACAATTCTTTTCTCCTCAGTAAGTTAAAAAGTTTTTTAAAACCTGAAATCCAAGTAACTGGCTTTTTTCTGGATGAAATTGGGTCCCAAAAATATTATCTCTCATTATAACAGAGTTAAACTCATTACAATAAGGTGTCCTGCTAATAACATTTGCTTCGTCAAAAGCTATAAAATGGTAACTATGAACAAAATAAAAATCCGAACCATCTCTAATACCATCTAAAAGAATAGAATATCTAACTTTATAAATTTCATTCCATCCTACATGAGGAATTCTTTCATTTAAAGAAGTCCTTTCTAATTTTCTTACTTCACCAGGTATTAAACCTATCCCTTCTACTTCCCCTCCTTCGAAACCTTTATCAGCAAGTAACTGCATACCAAGGCAAATTCCTAATAAAGGAATTTTATTTATTAACACCTCTTCTTTAATGATAGGAACCCATCCTTTTTTCTTCAAATTTGCCATACCATCAGAAAAAGAACCGACTCCTGGCAAAACAATCTTTTCAGCCTTTCTCAAATCATCAGGATTATCAGAAATTACTACTTTTGCACCACATTCTTCTAAAGAACGTCTTATAGACCCTAAATTACTTATACCGTAATCTATAACTACAACATCCATTTATGTCAGTTTCTTTACTCTGGATATTTAATCTTAGTTAAATTACCATATTTATCTTTGAGTAAATTACCTCTCGAATCAGTTTTGAATAATTTCTTATTGGTAAATCTATCACAAATTTCTATAAACTCATTTACACTCATATCAATATGTTTTAGAATCTCTTCCAACGGTTTACCCAGATATGACCATGGGAATTTTCCATCATGCTTTCTTACAATATCTATAGCATCACGTCTTGTCAGCCTATTACGTCTGAGATGCAGACAGGTAATATCAGTCGCTCTCCCAAAGCCAAATTTTAAAAACTTAAAGTAATCATGAATACCTGTTTGATAGTTATCCAGGTTTTCATAATTTACAATTGAGCCTTCGACTGTAGTAGTAAGAGTTGAAAAACCATATGTCTGTGCCAGAAGTGCATTGGAATATCCATCCCATGGAATATAATATCCAAGGAAAATTCCTGTAACACCGACTCGTGTTAATTCTTCATCAGTCGGATAGGTATATGGAATTAAATGTTTTACTTCAACACCATCCATTCCAATGACATCTGAAACTCTTAAACCTAATAAACCGCCAAATTCTTCAAGCCATCTACGATTTAACACATTGTTTTCACATGCTGAAGCTGGCCCACCGTATTCATTCTGTGAATTTTCACCCCAGATAATCAAAGGAACATTAAACTGAACAGCAGCTTTTACGGGAATAGTAAATATACCGACATGTTCAGGCCAGGATATATCTCCTACCTGAGCTAACCCTATACGATTTAATTTACGTCTTATTATTGGGTTAGGAGTAAATTCAACATAATCAACTCCAAGTCTTTTTATACTTTCAATATTTTTTCTACCAATATCAGATAAATGGCATGTCGTAGCTGTAATACAAAGTGGATTCATTCCAAATTGGAGCATACGAATTACTTGAGAATGACTATCTTTTCCTCCGCTTACAGGAATAATACAATCCCATTTGCTGCTATCTTTTGATGTATATTTATCCAGTATTTGTAATAATTCCTTATTACGAGCTTCCCAATCTATTACTTTTCTATTTTCAAAACTTCTACAGGCATTACAAATACCATCTTTATCTAAATAAAGATCAGGTTTTGTATCAGGCATTATACATCTTTTACAGTATTCCATAAATATACCTCCGTTTACATTTTCTCTAATAAAAACCAGTTGATATCATCCTGAGGGAAATTATTATCACGATGATAAGCAAATCCATAATCAATAAGATTTAAATGAGAAAATCTATCTAGCATTTCACCGGCAAAATCACGTTTAAATAATTTTCCAGAATGCCCACGATAGGGTATCTCAACAGGTGTTGGATTATAATATTCTGCTATACAAATATATTTTTTACTTGATTGATATATTAAATCATAAACTTTGCCAAGCATATCAGGATTAATATGTATTAAAACACCTTTTAACAATACAAGATCACGTTTATAATCAACAGTAAAGTCTAAAACAGATTGATGATAAATTTTTACTTCTTTGAGTTTTTTCAGTTCCTCAATAGCTTTTTCATTTATCTCTACAGCAGAAAATTCTATATCAGGAAAGAGAGCTTTTATTGCAACTAAATTTACTCCTATATTTGAACCAAATTCTATAACAGAATTAACCATTTTATGATTTAATATTCTAGAAAACAAAGCTATATTAGATGCAATTAATTTTTCATCATTGTTTCTTAACATATAATTATCTCCAAATTCACCGGCCCAAAAATCTTCCTGTTCTGTTTGAAATCCCATATTAATTGCCCTTTCTACTTAATAATTTATATTTAATCTCAGCTAATTTCCAATCCACCTCATTATCTATATCCTGAACTTCTGTTTCTGGAATTATAATCGGTATAGTATATTTTGCAAACAACCTCTTCTGTTTTAAGAAGCTTTCTATTTTCATAAAGTAGAACTGGCCGCAATCATGATAGACAGGCATTAAGTCTTGTGAACGCGTATCGTAATTTTCAGGCCAGATCATCTTCACAGAACCATCTTCAATTTTTAATCCTCTTTGAATCGGATAACTAAAAGGTGTCACAGTTACAACCCCGTCTGCACCACTTTCTTTTAAAAGTTTCATAGCTTCTTTTAATCTTTCTGAGGTAACGAAAAGTGCTGTTGGATAAATACAACAGAAATATTCAAAATCTCGCCCTCTTTTTCTATATTCTATAATCACCTCTTCTATCACTTCAGCAGTTCCTGAATAATCATTAGAAGTAAATTCAGATCTAAAAAAAGGAACGTTAGCACCATAAGAAATTGCAAATTCTGCAATTTCTTTATCATCTGTTGATACCATAACTTCATTAAAGCAATTTGAGTTTAAGGCAGCATTTATAGAATATCTTATTATTGGTATGCCAAGAAAAGGTTTTATATTTTTATGAGGAATACGTTTACTGCCTCCTCGGGCTGGTATTATTGCTAAACTATTCATAAGAAATAGAGTTAATTTCAACTATTAGAAAAGTTATCACTATAACCTTCATTCTTCTAATAAATTTTAATTACTCAATAGCCTCCCATTTTAAAGGTGTTCCTTTTTCTATATCAATTCTTGCATTCTTACCAAGTATATCTTTAAGATACTTTGGGGGTAGTCCAAATCCCGGCCTGATAGATTTTACATTCTCTTCCGTAAAGATTTCCCCTGTTTTTACATCTTTCACAGCAAATAAAGACCTGGAAAACTCTCTACTTTTCTTTATTTTATCACTCACTTCATAACTCACTTCTCCAAGGGCTTTTTCGACTTCCCTTATAGCTTTAACCATAGTTTTAAATTCTTCAGGTTCCAGAGAAAATGGAGCATCGGGTCCATCAAGTGTTCTATCAAGGATAAAATGTTTTTCTATTATTTTTGCACCAAGGGCTATTGAAGCTATAGGAACCGATATCCCAGTAGTATGATCGGATAAACCTACAACAGTTCTAAATGTTTCCCTTAAATTTGGGATAGTTCTTAAATTCACTTCTTCTAAAGGTGCTGGATAGGCAGATGTACATTTTAGTAAAGCTATCTGTTTATTGCCCATTTTCTTACATACCATTACAGCCTCTTCTATATCACTCAATGTTGCTATTCCTGTAGATATAATAACCGGTTTACCTTTACTGGCTATATATTCTATTAATGGAATATCAGTTATTTCAAAGGAAGCAACTTTATAAGCAGTTACACTCATTTCTTCCAGAAAATCTACAGCAGTCTTATCAAATGGTGTAGAAAAACAAATCAACCCGATTTCTTCAGCTATGTTCTTTAATTTCGGTTGCCATTCCCAGGGAGTACAAGCTTCTTTGTATAAACTGTAGAGATTCTTACCATCCCAGATAGTTCCCTGTTTTATCTTAAAATAATCATTATGACAATCAATGGTTATAGTATCTGGCGTGTAAGTCTGTAATTTTACGGCATCTGCTCCAGATTCTTTCATGGCCTTAATAGTTTTGACTGCCAGATTAAAATCCTGAAGATGATTGGCAGAAAGTTCGGCCACAATAAATACAGGATAATTTTCACCAATAATTTTTTCAGATAACTTTATTATCGTTTTCATCTCCTTCAGGATTTAAAAGTCCCATTATAATGACATCTTTCCACTGATTATCCTTAAACACAAACTCTTTCAATCTGCCTTCTTCATTAAAACCAGAGCTTTTGTAAAAATATATACCTTTATCATTATCCTCTAAAACTTCCGGTTTTAAAGTATGGAGATTAACAACTCTAAAAACCATTTGTTTTAAAGATGTTATGAGTATTTTCCCTTTACCTCTTTTATTTAGTAAAGGATTTGCATAAATTCCCAGATAAGCATTTTTATTTTTAAAATCAATTCTTTGTAAAGATATTGTTCCTAAATATTCATTTCCCTTATTCTTTACTATCCAGTATACATTTTTGTTTTCATTTTTAAGATTTTCTATAAATTCCTGATGTTCCACTGAACTGATTAAATGGTCATTATACATCCATTTTCTTATATTTTCATGATTTCTCCATTCTCTTACCAGGTTTTTTTCTTTATCTGTTAGAAAAATAAAATTAATAAGAGTAACATCATCTAATTCAAAATTCTGTTTTAAATCTATCACAATTAACCCTTCTCAAATATTCTATATCTTCTACAAAATCACTCAAACTATCTTGTGAATTCTTTTCTGTTTCGATAGTAATATAGCAATTTAAAGGCAAAATATCCAGAATTGCCTTTACTGGCAAATTTCCTATCCCGAAATGTTTATGGGAATCATACAATCCAGTATAATCACCATCTGTTAAGTGATACATCATAGGCTTTAAGTTGATAAATCCTTTTATATAATCTAATGGATCTATCTTATAAACATTTGCCGAGCAAATAGCATGACCCATATCCAGACACAATCCCACATTTGCCATTTCCATAATAAATTTAATTTCTTCCGGAGAACTTCCATTACAGACAAGTCCATCCTTCAGAGCATAATAAGGTTTGTTCTCGATTAAAATCCGGCTGTCCGCTATTTCATTAAGTTGTAAAACAGTTTCATTAATATCCCCGGCCACTCCCGGATGAAAGATAATATATCTGGCTTTTAGACTATCAGCAAATTTAATTACTTCCCCTATTAATCTAATATTTTTATCTTTATTTTCTTTTCTGGCAAGATTCAGTCCTCCATAATAATGAGGAGCATGGATAATATAGGGAATATCTAATGTCTTCCAGAGATCAATAAAATTATTATAAGAATCCGGTACAGTATAAAGTTCAATATAGTTATAAATTCCTTGTTTATAAAGACTAATAGCTTCTTTAATGTAATTTTCATTAATAGACCAGAGTTTTAGACCAAAGTATATCAAAATTTATGCTCCTATCACGTTTAAAACTGATGTAATAATATAATCTACTTCTTCATCTGTCATTTTTGGATACAATGGAATACTTAAAGTCTTTTGATAATAGTTTTCTGTCACAGGATAATCTCCCCACTTATATTGAAAGTTATCATAATAATAAGGTTGAGTATGAACCGGAATATAATGAACCTGAGTTCCGATATGTTTATGTCTTAATTCTTCCATTACCTGTTTTCTACTTTTGCCAATTTTTTCAAAATCTATCTGTAAAATATATAAATGAAAGGCAGAATAAACACCTTCTTTTTCAAAGGGTATAACTAATACAGCAATATCTTTAAAAGACTTATTATATATTTTTACAATTTCTCTTCTTCTTTTTACAAAAGAATCAAGTTTTCTTAATTGACTTATGCCAATTACTGCCTGAATATCTGTTAGTCTATAATTAAACCCCAGAGCCTGCATCTCATAATACCATGGGCCAGGGTTTATTTTTAAATATTTTTCTTCTTTAGTTATACCATGTGTTCTCAATAATTTCAATTTCTTATATAATTCTTCACTATTAGTAGTAATTGCCCCTCCTTCTCCAGTTGTTATGGTTTTGACCGGATGAAAGGAAAAAGTTGTCATATCAGAATACTTACAGCTTCCCACAAAACTTCCATCTTCATACCTTGAACCAATCGCGTGAGAAGCATCTTCTATGACAGAGATATTATAAGCTCTTGCCAGTTCATAGATTTCCTTCATATCTGCCGGTTGTCCGGCAAAATCTACCGGTATAATGACTCCTGTATTCTCACTTACTTTCTTTTTTATTTCTTCAATATCTATGTTATAAGTTTTTTGCTCTATATCTGCCAAAATAGGTTTTATCCCGTTATAAAGTAAGCAATTAGCAGAAGCTACAAAAGTGTTAGGTGATGTAATTCCTTCTTTACCTTTTCCAAGACCCAGAGATGCAACTGCAAGATGAAGTGCGGCAGTACCATTGGAAAGAGCAACACAATATTTACTTCCCGTATATTCACATATTGCCTTTTCAAATTCGTTTATCTTTGGCCCCTGAGTGAGATAATCGGATTTCAAAACTTTAACTACTTCATTTATATCATTTTCATCTAACCATTGTTTTCCATAAGGTATCATTTTATAATTCCTCTACCATTATTTGTAATTCATCTTTTGTTAACCATTTATCATTTTTCTCACTTGAGTATTTAAATCCTTCCGGTAAAGATTTCCCCTTATGCCAGAGTTTACCGTTGTCCTGGAAAACTTCAGATTCAATAACAAAAAAATCTTCGAATTCTCTTGCATGTCTTGCTTCATCATCAGTTAACAAACATTCATTGAGCTTTTCTCCAGGTCTTATACCAGTAAATTCAATTTTACATCCCGGAGCAATTACTTCTGCCATATCTACAATCCTCATACTCGGAATTTTAGGAACAAATATCTCTCCGCCATGCATCATTTCAATACATTTTATTACAAATTTAACTCCCTGTTCAAGAGTAAGCCAGAAGCGTGTCATACTATCATGAGTAATAGTAATTTTTCCATTATTTCTCTGCTCTTTAAATAAAGGTATAACGCTGCCTCTGCTTCCTACTACATTCCCATATCTTACACAGGACATTTTTGTCTGTCTTTTAGAACCTACATAAGAATTACCGGCAATAAATAATCTTTCCATACATAATTTTGTTGCTCCATATAAATTAATGGGGCTGACAGCTTTATCTGTACTCAGAGCAATAACTCTAGGTATATTATGTTCAATAGCTATATCTATTATATTCTGAGCTCCACCTATATTAGTTTTTACTGCTTCAAAGGGATTATATTCACATGCAGGTACCTGTTTTAAAGCTGCAGCATGTACTACAATATCGACATCTTCTATAGCTCTATGTAATCTATCTTTATCTCTTATATCTCCAATAAAAAATCTTAATACTTCAGTATTATTAAATTTTCTTTGCATTTCCCATTGTTTCAATTCATCTCTACTGAAAATCCTTATAATTTTAGGATTATATTTCTTAAGCATTACTTCAATAAATTTCTGACCAAAAGAACCGGTTCCTCCAGTAAGCAGAATTATCTTATTATTAAACATTTTTAATAAACCCTTTCAAAATTAATTTGCATAAATAAAAATTATAATGATAAATTTTTAAATTTAATGTCTTACTCTATCTCCTTCCTAAATATCTTCTAAAGCCCAGAATTTTTCCATTTTAGTCTCTCGTTTGCCATTCTCTTTTCTAAAGGATTAAGGATTTTTTTATAATAGACTTTATACATTCTGTAAAGATATCTTTTAAAGTCACATATCGATTTCCTTCTATCTGAGGGTTGATTATATAATTTTTTGATATATTTTCAACTTTAATTGCACTATGTGACATAGAGTATATAATTTAAAGTTTATAAAAATTTTCATTTTTACTGGCGTAAAATAAAGCTTTAGATAAAAATTATGTAGAGGCAACTTATCTAAATAATTTACCTAACAAATATTTACTATACAAATATTTCATTTATATTATTTTATATTCTTTATATATTACCTCGCTCCTTTTTATATATCCCTGTATTGAATAATTTTACCAGGACTTACGCAGCTATTACAGGAAGAATTACAGGAAGAATTTATAGTGTCTGTAAATTTACCATACGGTTAAATTCACCGGATTGGGCGATAAGTTCATTATAGTTACCTTTTTCGATAATCTTTCCTTTTTTTAGGATATATATATAGTCTGCATTTACAATTGAAGAAAGACGATGAGCTATAATTATAACGGTTGTTTCTTTTGCTATATTTTCTATTGCATTCTGTATGAGTCTTTCTGAATTACTGTCAAGAGAACTGGTGGCTTCATCAAGTACTAAAATATCAGGTTTTTTTAATATAGCTCTTGCAAGGGATATTCTTTGAACCTGACCTCCAGATAACCTGACTCCTCTGTCTCCAACCACTGTATTATAACCGTCAGGAAGTTCATCTATAAATTCTTCGGTATTTGCCTCTTTACAGGCTTTTTTAATTTCTTCCTCTGTGGCCTCTTCTTTTGCCCACAGTAAATTTTCCATTATAGTCATATTAAACAGCATACTGTTCTGAGGAACATATCCGATTTTTTTCCTGTATGAAATAATATCGAAATCCTGAAGATTTACACCATCCAGTTTAATCTGTCCCACGGTCGGTTCATCAAAACCCATTATTAGATCAATAAGAGTTGATTTACCTGAACCCGACTCACCTACTATGGCTATCATTTTACCTCCGGGAATTTCAATATTAATATCTGTCAGGATTGGTTCATTACCGGGATAGGAATATGATAGACCTTCAATATGTATTTTTTCTCTGAGTCCTGTAAATGGTATTGTCCCTGTTTTTTGTTTTAATTTACAGGCAATCTGTCCCTGTTCATTTAGTTGTTCATAACTGGGAAAGAAATTATCCAGCTGTGTTTTGCCTGTCGTCATTCTACTTATAGAAACTACTATTTTGTATAATATGTAAATAAGTGCCGTTATTTCTGCAAGAGGCACTCCAAGTTTTCTGCCTGTAAAAATAGTGATAATAAATACTGCTATACCGAGAGATGAATAAATAAGAGGTATGGAAAATCTAATGCCGTAAAATTTATTACTTACCAGAAAATAATCATCAAAAGTCTTATTAAGTCTTATCATGACTTTTTCCTGATTGGCAAATCCCAGAATAACTTTAGCCATGCTGAATGTTTCATCTACATTCGAACTCAGTTCGTTCGATGATGATATAGCTTTCTTTCCCATCTGATAACAGATTTTTGATAACCATAAAAAAGGGCATGCCAGTATCAGGGCAGAAGCAATACTTATAGATACAACCTTCCAGGAAATATATAGTGATAATGCACAATATACCATACAGAGTAAGAATTCAGCAAAAAAGGTTAACATTGCCGTCAATCCGTCGCTTATGGTATATATTTCACGGATAAATGTATTTAATAATACCCCCTGTTTATTACTGCTGAAAAAATACCATTTGCTATGAAGAAGCTCTTTAAAGGTTTTGGAGTAGAAATCCTTTATTATAACGTATTTGGAATAGAGCAGTAAATAATGTGCCATTATTCGAAAAATAACACCGGTAAAGTTAAAAATAATGAAGATAATACCCAGTTTCCATGCCGTTATATTAAGGCCTGTAGATGCAGTAATTTCTATTATCTTTCTGGTAAAGAAACTCCTGCTGTGATTATCTGATTTGAGGAAAAGATCAATTACCGGAACAAGGGTGAAAATTGAACTGGCTTCTATAATGCCAACTACGGTTAATATTATTATATTAACAATAATTAAATAAGTAAATCTTTTGAAAATATCCCGGAAAAACCTTAACGTTTTCATTGTTTATATATACGCCATAACATTATGTAGCTTTAGCCCTTTTTTTGAAGTTCTATAATATTTATACCATTTTACAAATGATTTTAGACCTTTTTCAATATTTATCTCAGGCCTGAAATTAACATCACACATAAGATCGTCAATATCAGCAAAAGTCTCAACCATATCTCCGTCCTGCATGGGAAGGAATTTCTTTTTTGCCTCTATCCCTGTTTCTTTCTCCAGAATACTCACAAAATACATTAAATCTACAGGTTTATTATTCCCGATATTGTAAATTTTATACCCTGCAGGAGAACTCCCCGAATCAGGTTTTTCACCTGTCCACTCTTTATTCCCTTCCGGTATCTTCTCTACAAGCCTTACCATACCTTCTACAATATCATCAATATATGTAAAATCCCTTTTCATCTGCCCGTTATTATATATTTCTATTTCTTTTCCCTCAAAAATAGCCTTTGTAAATTTAAAATAAGCCATATCCGGCCTGCCCCAGGGGCCGTAAACAGTAAAAAATCTTAAACCTGTAACAGGAATATTGTAAAGATAACTGTAACTATGGGCCATAAGTTCATTTGATTTTTTCGTTGCCGCGTAAAGTGAGATTGGATGATCTACATTATCATGAACAGAGAAAGGTTTTGACTCATTCAGGCCATATACGGAACTTGATGAAGCAAATATAAGATGTTTCACCCCGTAATGACGGCAACCTTCCAGGATATTCAGAAATCCGTTTATATTACTATCAATATAGGCATAAGGATTTATAAGAGAATATCTCACACCTGCCTGTGCTGCAAGGTTTATGACAAAATTAAAATTTTCACTTTTGAATAATTTATTTATTGATTCTCTGTCGTGCAGGTTTATTTTTAGAAAATTGAAATTTTTGTATTTATGACTTTCTATCGATTTATTGTAATCGATTTCTTCTTTTTTTATGCCGAGTTCTTTCAGTCTGGCATATTTTAAGTTCACATCATAATAATCATTTATATTATCGATACCTGTTACTCTATATCCGTCC